>JAHCSU010000281.1 GCA_023522315.1 Nostoc sp. CCCryo 231-06 | reverse complement strand
GTTTTATCATGGTTTTATCTGAAATCTTGTTCAAAAATCAGATATGAGTCCTATAGAATGAGTACGTATTACTGGTGCAAACCTCGGTATCAGTAACTAGCAGGGACATTCGACAGTTAAATAACCACGTACTCCAAGCTAATCAAATTACCAAAGATTTGTTGCTATAGGGAGTACCAGAAAAGGTAAAAACACTAATGAGAGTTACGATCAACTCTTTGCTTTGAGAAAGTCTTCTTTAAACACGAAAACCTAGTAAATTCTTTAGATATCAGGCTATGGCAACCGAACAGTTAACTAGAGACAGTGACAATCTAGATTTAAATCAGCTACTAAGAACGCTGAATGCTGTTAAACAGGGTGATTTCTCTGCTCGGATGCCCATAGATCATACTGGTGTAGCAGGTAAAATAGCTGATACGCTCAATGATATTATTGACCAGAATGAGCGGATGGCGGCAGAATTACAACGGATTGGTAACGTTGTCGGCAAAGAAGGCAAAATTGCTGAACGCGCCTCTCTCGGTGATGTTCGTGGTTCGTGGTCAAATTGTGTTACTTCTGTCAATACTTTAATTACAGATTTAGTTCAACCAACAGCTGAAACTACTCGTGTGATTCGGTCAGTTGCTAATGGTGACTTATCCCAAACGATCGCAACAGAAATTGAAGGCAGACCCCTTCAAGGTGAGTTTCTCCAAACTGCTAATATCGTTAACACGATGGTGGATCGGCTCGGTTCTTTTGCTAGTGAAGTAACGCGGGTTGCCCGTGAGGTGGGAACCGAAGGTAAATTAGGCGTTCAAGCTCAAGTGCAAGGTGTTGCTGGCACTTGGAAGGATTTGACTGATAACGTTAATTTGATGGCGGGTAATCTCACCGGACAAGTTCGCAATATTGCCGAAGTTGCCACTGCGATCGCAAATGGTGATTTATCCAAAAAAATCACTGTTGATGTGAAAGGCGAAATTCTGGAGTTGAAAAACACCGTCAACACGATGGTGGATCAGCTTAATTCCTTTGCATCGGAAGTGACGCGGGTGGCGCGTGAGGTGGGAACTGAAGGTAAATTGGGCGTGCAAGCCGAAGTTAAAGGAGTGGCAGGTACTTGGAAAGATTTAACCGACAACGTTAACTTGATGGCAGGGAATTTGACAGCCCAAGTCCGTAACATTGCGGAAGTGACAACGGCGGTAGCCAATGGCGACCTTTCTAAGAAAATTACTGTTGATGTCAAAGGCGAGATTTTAGAGTTGAAAAACACCGTTAACATCATGGTGGATCAACTTAATTCTTTTGCATCGGAAGTAACAAGAGTTGCCCGTGAGGTGGGTGCAGAAGGAAAATTGGGTGGTCAAGCAGAAGTTCGCGGGGTAGCGGGTACGTGGAAAGACCTTACCGATAGCGTGAATTTCATGGCGGGAAGCTTGACGGCACAGGTGCGGAATATTGCCGAAGTAACTACGGCGGTTGCAAATGGCGACTTATCTAAGAAAATCACCGTCGATGTCAAAGGCGAAATTCTAGAACTCAAGAACACCATTAACACAATGGTGGATCAGCTTAATTCATTTGCATCAGAAGTGACGCGAGTTGCGCGTGAGGTGGGAACTGAAGGGAAGTTAGGCGTACAAGCAGAAGTCCGGGGAGTTGCGGGTACTTGGAAAGATTTAACTGACAACGTTAATTTAATGGCGGGTAATCTCACCGGACAGGTGCGAAATATTGCCGAAGTTGCCACTGCGATCGCAAATGGTGATCTATCTAAAAAAATCACCGTCGATGTCAGAGGTGAAATTTTTGAACTCAAGAATACCATCAATATAATGGTGGATCAACTTAGTTCCTTTGCATCGGAAGTAACACGGGTTGCGCGGGAAGTGGGCAGTGAAGGGAAACTGGGTGTGCAAGCCGATGTGCGTGGCGTGGCTGGAACTTGGAAAGATTTAACCGACAGCGTGAACTTCATGGCGGGAAGTTTAACGGCACAGGTGCGGAATATTGCGGAAGTGACTACGGCAGTTGCAACAGGCGACTTATCCAAGAAAATCACCGTCGATGTCAAAGGTGAAATTCTGGAACTCAAAAACACCATTAACACAATGGTGGATCAACTAAATTCCTTTGCATCAGAAGTTACAAGGGTTGCCCGTGAGGTAGGAAGTGAAGGTAAGTTGGGCGTGCAAGCAGAAGTGCGCGGCGTGGCTGGAACTTGGAAAGATTTAACCGACAGCGTGAATTTCATGGCGGGAAGCTTGACGGCGCAGGTGCGAAACATTGCCGAAGTAACTACGGCGGTTGCAACAGGCGATTTATCTAAGAAAATCACCGTTGATGTCAAAGGTGAAATTCTGGAGTTGAAAAATACCATCAACACAATGGTGGATCAACTTAGTTCCTTTGCTAGTGAAGTGACGCGGGTGGCGCGTGAGGTGGGAACTGAAGGGAAATTGGGTGTACAAGCGGAAGTTAAAGACGTTGCAGGGACTTGGAAAGATTTAACTGACAGCGTGAACTTCATGGCGGGAAGCTTGACGGCACAGGTGCGGAACATTGCTGAAGTTACAACTGCGATCGCAAATGGTGACTTATCTAAGAAAATTACTGTTGCTGTCAAAGGCGAAATTCTAGAATTAAAGAATACCATCAATATAATGGTGGATCAACTCAACTCCTTTGCAAGTGAAGTGACGCGGGTGGCTCGGGAGGTGGGAAGTGAGGGTAAGCTAGGTGTACAAGCAGATGTGCGCGGCGTAGCTGGAACTTGGAAAGATTTAACTGACAGCGTGAACTTCATGGCGGGAAGTTTAACGGCACAGGTGCGAAACATTGCCGCCGTCACCACCGCCGTAGCTAATGGCGACTTATCTAAGAAAATCTCCGTTGATGTCAAAGGTGAAATTTTAGAGTTGAAAAACACCGTTAACACAATGGTGGATCAACTCAATTCTTTTGCAAGTGAAGTAACGCGGGTTGCCCGTGAGGTAGGAACTGAAGGTAAATTAGGTGTACAAGCAGAAGTTAAAGGTGTAGCCGGAACTTGGAAAGATTTAACTGACAGCGTAAACTTCATGGCGGGAAGTTTGACGGCACAGGTGCGAAACATTGCCGAAGTGACGACAGCCGTTGCAAACGGCGACTTATCCAAGAAAATAACTGTTGATGTTAAAGGTGAAATTCAGGAGCTTAAAAACACCATTAATACAATGGTGGATCAGCTAAATTCTTTTGCATCAGAAGTTACCAGGGTTGCCCGCGAGGTGGGAACGGAAGGTAAATTGGGCGTGCAAGCTTACGTCAGAGGAGTTGCAGGCACTTGGAAAGATTTAACTGACAACGTTAACTCGATGGCGGGGAACCTCACCGGACAAGTTCGCAACATCGCGGAAGTTACCAAAGCGGTAGCTAATGGCGACTTATCTAAGAAAATTACCGTCGATGCCAAAGGCGAAATTTTAGACTTGAAGAACACCACCAACACAATGGTGGATCAACTCAGTTCCTTTGCATCAGAAGTGACGCGGGTGGCGCGGGAAGTGGGAACTGAAGGGAAGTTAGGCGGACAAGCTCAAGTCCAAGGTGTTGCTGGGACTTGGAAAGATTTGACGGACAACGTGAACTCGATGGCGGGGAACTTAACGGCACAAGTGCGCGGTATTGCCAGAGTTGTAACGGCAGTTGCTAACGGTGACTTGAAACGGAAACTGATGTTAGATGCTAAGGGAGAAATTGAAACCTTGGCAGAGACAATCAACGAGATGATTGATACTCTAGCGACATTTGCCAATCAGGTAACTACAGTAGCGCGAGAAGTGGGAATTGAAGGGAAGTTAGGCGGACAAGCGAGAGTCCCTGGCGCGGCTGGAACTTGGAAAGATTTGACGGATAATGTAAATGAACTTGCTGCTACACTGACAACTCAGTTGCGAGCGATCGCAGAAGTTGCTACAGCTGTAACTAAAGGTGATTTAACTCGTTCAATTGCCGTCGAAGCACTAGGTGAAGTAGCGATACTCAAAGACAACATCAACCAAATGATTGCGAATCTGCGGGAGACAACGCAGAAAAATACTGAGCAAGATTGGTTGAAAACTAACTTAGCCAAGTTTACCCGAATGCTGCAAGGGCAGCGAGACTTGGAAACCGTATCTAAACTAATTCTCTCAGAACTAGCACCTTTAGTAGGAGCGCAACACGGCGTATTCTTCCTGATGGAGTCTGGGGAAAATATACCGTATTTGAAACTAATTAGTAGCTACGCTTACCGCGAACGCAGACATCTAGCTAACCGCTTCCACTTGGGTGAAGGTTTGGTGGGACAATGTGCTTTAGAAAAAGAGCGAATACTGCTAACGGAAGTACCCAGCGATTATGTCAGAATTGCCTCTGGTTTAGGAGAAGCGTCTCCACTTAATGCCGTGGTGTTACCTGTACTCTTTGAAGGACAGGTGACAGCAGTCATAGAATTAGCATCCTTCCGCCGCTTTAGCGAAATTCATCTGACATTCTTCGACCAACTTACCGAAAGTATAGCGATCGTCCTCAACACGATCGCAGCATCCATGCGAACTGAAGAATTACTCAAGCAGTCGCAATCTTTGGCTGAAGAACTCCAAACCCAGCAAAGCGAACTTAGGGAAACTAACAAGCGCTTAGAAGAACAAGCGCAATCACTCAAAGCCTCTGAAGATTTACTCAAAGGACAGCAAGAAGAACTGCAACAAACCAACGCTGAGTTAGAAGAAAAGGCAGAGTTGTTGGCGATGCAAAAGAAAGAAGTCGAGCGCAAAAATCGGGAAATCGAACAAGCAAGACTCTCTTTGGAAGACAAGGCTGAACAACTCGCCCTTTCTTCAAAATACAAATCAGAGTTTCTCGCCAATATGTCCCATGAACTGCGGACACCGCTAAACAGCTTGTTGATTTTGGCGAAGTTGTTGTCAGATAACATTGATCACAACCTCAGCGCCAAGCAAGTCGAATACAGCCAAACAATTTACTCAGCAGGTAATGATTTGTTGGCGTTAATCAATGACATTCTGGATCTCGCCAAAATTGAATCTGGAACTATGTCGATTGACATAACTCAAATGCCATTGACAGAGTTGGGCGATCAGATTGAGCGCACCTTCCGACAAATCGCTCAAAGCAAAGGACTTGCTTTCACAATTGAATTGACTCCCGAATTGCCCACAACCATTTATACAGATGTCAAACGCTTAGAACAGGTGTTGAAAAATCTCCTCTCCAACGCTTTTAAATTTACAGAAAAAGGGGAGGTACGGTTACAGATTGCGGTGGCGAAGCAGGGATGGAGCAAAGACCAAGTAACTTTAAATCGCGCCCAAAATGTCATCGCCTTCTCAGTCAGCGATACAGGCATTGGCATTGCCCCCGACAAGCAGAAAGTTATTTTTGAGGCATTTCAGCAAGCCGATGGCTCTACCAGTCGGAGATACGGCGGTACCGGATTGGGCTTATCAATTAGCCGTGAAATCGCTCGTCTGTTTGGCGGCGAAATTAAACTAATCAGTCAACCAGGTCAAGGTAGCACATTTACGTTCTACTTCCCCCAATTGAGTGCTGAGTCTATATCCAAACCACAGACGCGATTAATCGCGTCTCTACCAAATCCTCACCCAGCCCTCGCTAGTCAGGACGCAACACTGCTCAGTGACGATCGCACTACTATCGGCATAGGCGATCGCGTGTTACTAATTGTCGAGGATGACGTTAATTTTGCGCGTATCCTGCTAGATATGGCGCAACAGCACGGATTCAAGGTAATCACTGCCCAAAACGGCAGTACAGGTTTGATGCTAGCGCAACAATTCCAGCCTTCAGCCATTTTGCTAGATATCAGGTTGCCAGAAATGGATGGTTGGACTGTATTAGATCGTCTGAAGCATGACCCAAATACCCGTCATATTCCTGTACATATTATGACCGTTGAGGAAGGAAGACAACGCGGTTTGCAACTAGGAGCGATCGCATATCTGCAAAAGCCCTTAACCAGCGAGACAATATCCGAAGCGTTGGCCAAAATTAAAGGTTTTGTTGAGCGCCAGGTGAAAAATTTGTTAGTAGTCGAAGACGACGACACTCAAAGGCTTAGTATTGTTGAGTTGATTGGCAACAGTGATGTTTGTACTACTGCGGTTGGTACTGGTGCAGCAGCTTTAGAAGCTATTCGCACCCAGCATTTTGATTGCCTCGTTCTCGATTTAGGGCTACCCGACATGACTGGGTTTGAACTGATCGAGCAGATAAAGCTTTTACCTCACGGCAAAACCTTACCAATCATTGTTTACACAGGTAGAGAAATTAGCAAAGCTCAAGAAACGGAACTTAGACGGATTGCCGAAACAATTATCATTAAAGATGTGCGATCGCCCGAACGTCTCCTCGACGAAACAGCATTATTTTTACACCGAGTCCAAGCAAATTTACCAGCACCCAAGCGAGAAATACTCGAACAACTGCATTCCATAGACTACTTACTCACTGGCAAGAAAGCGCTAATTGTAGACGACGATGTACGTAATATTTTCGCGCTGACAAGTATGCTGGAGCGTTATCAAATACAAGTTTTATATGCTGAAAATGGCAGGGAGGGAATTAATCTGTTGGAAACTACACCAGATATTGATGTCGTTTTGATGGATGTAATGATGCCAGAAATGGATGGTTACGAAACAACAACCTTAATTCGCCAAAACGAGCAATTTAAATCTTTGCCGATTATTGCACTGACCGCTAAAGCCATGCAAGGCGATCGCGAAAAGTGTATTGAAGCCGGTGCATCAGACTACATCACCAAACCTGTAGATACTGAGCAACTGCTTTCACTATTGCGAGTTTGGCTATACCGTTAACACCAGAGAAAAGCGATCATGAAACACCTTGAGGGTAGAGTGGCATTAGTCACAGGTGCTACGCGGGGAATTGGTAGGGGAATTGCTATTGGCTTAGGTGAGGCTGGTGCAACTGTATACGTCACTGGGCGCAGCCTCAACAAATCTTCCAGCGATGCGGTTTCAGGGAGTCTTAGTGAAACCCAATCAGCTATAGAGGAAGCCGGTGCTGTGTGCATTCCTGTCCAAGTAGACCACAGCGACGATGAACAGGTGCGTTTACTGTTTGAGCGCATCCAAGATGAGCAGGATGGACAACTCGACCTACTGGTGAATAATGCTTACTCAGGAGTTCAGGCATTAAAAGACGCTTATGGGCAGCCCTTTTGGGATTGTGAACCAAGTCTTTGGGATGCTAGCAACAACGTTGGTCTTCGTAGCCACTATGTTGCGAGTGTTTTTGCTGCCCGAATGATGACCAAGCGTAACTCTGGACTAATTTGCACCATTTCCTCGTGGGGTAGTATGTCTTATATCTTTAATACAGCTTATGGTGCTGGGAAAGCAGCTTGCGATCGCCTAGCAGCAGATATGGCTGTTGAACTCAAACCCCATAATGTCGCTTCTGTTTCAATTTGGCCAGGTATTGTTGGTACTGAGCTTTTTTCCCGTTTTGCTTCTGAAAATAATAACTCATTTCTTAGCGATCGCTACAACTGGGAAACTCCCTTATTAACTGGACGGGTGATTGCTGCACTTGCTGGTGAGTCAAATGTCATGCGCCGTACAGGACGTGTGCAGATTGTTGCCGAACTAGCTAATAAATATGGAATTGTCGATGAAAATGGCGATCGTCCCGCATCGCTACGTTCTCTGCGTTTTATGCTGCCGGCTGCATTACCTGTATTGAAAAAATACTCATGGCTCATACCCGATATTACAGTGCCGTGGTCACTATTACTATTGAATGCTCTTAGCTCGCCTAAAATTTAATGGGCATTGGGCATGGGGCATCCACCTTTGATACTCGTGAACGAGCCTTTTAACTCGATTCATCCACCTTTGATACTCGTTCATCCACCTTTAATACTCGTGAATGATATCATGTCCGCCAAATTACCTATAATAAAACCTGAGTTCGACGTAAAAAAAAAGGTCTCTAATCCAGGCAGAAATGGGGTTGTATGGGTGTGGGTTAGATGACAGCGTGAGCAACGCGAAAATGTGAGATCGGGGTTTAATTATCAATTACATCGCTAAATTCTCAATAAAACCAGGTTTTTTGATTGCTGCGATCGCATCCCGAAATAGCCTATTTATGCTCTTGGTTTTAGGACTTCACTGTTAGAGCGTTGCTCCCCCTACGATTTTCTGATTTTACCAAACGGCTGAAAGACTTGCATAAGTATCAATAATACCAGTACTACCACGAACACCAAGCCACTGAGCCGTAACTACGGTTTCTTGGTTTGTTGACAATTGAACATTAGCTACTAAGGTACTAGGAACTCTTGCAAAAGAGTCTGGTTGTTTGGAAATATAAGTAAAACCACCCATTCCAACTTCTACTCCATTTGCAAGAATTCTATAAGATATACCAGGAAAGTTTGCACCTATTGCGTAAGGAATAGGCAGGTTTAACGTAACAATTGCGTTAGTTTGTCCAGATAGCTTTGCTTTGGGAAGAATAAGCCTCAAACCTATAATATCAGTGTAATTGTCAGAACCAACTGTTTGTTGACCACCTGCTTGAACATATCTTGTTTCTGCTAAAACTGGACTGCTTAAAGCAAAATTGGAAACAATTGCTGCAAGGAAAAGTGCTAATACTTTTTTCATGGACTTATAGCTCCTAGATGTTAGAAAGGCTAAGATTTGGAAGAATTGAGGCTAAGAGAATGATTCTTTTTGGGCTTTTTGCACGATTGATTCCGCAAATGAAAAGTAATTTGCTCAAAATTCGGTTATTTGATTGAGTATTTACCAAGAAATTATTTTTGATCTAGCCGTAACTAGATATCTATCACTAACCCAAGGTCACATAAACATCTTTACCAAAACTTCAAGATGTTAAGCTATGTAAAATCTTATACATCATAAAATAAATATAATCTGAGTTTTATCCTTCGTACAGATATATTTTTTTCGCTTATTGAAAATTCGATATCTTCTGAAATTTCGATTGTTTTTTGATAAGAACGCATTTAGTTATTGTGCCAGAAACAAATTTTTTATATATACCTATGCTAAAAATACATAAGCTAATTTTATGTTTGAAGCTGAAGACATCTCTGGTCAAGCAAAAATCAAGTTCATGAAAGCTTTATATAACCTGAGTTCGATGTAATAAAAAGGTCTCTAATCCAGGCAGAAATGGGGTTGTATGGGTGTGGGTTAGATGATATTGATATTGAGTCAAAGGGACGTATGTTGCTATAAGCTTTATTCTGTCTAGTTTTCAGACTTTTTCTTACGTCGAACTCAGGTATAATAAAAAACCCCTCCCCTTGGCAAGGGGAGCTAAAGCATAGCTTTGGCGGGGTGGGGTTCCGGGTATTTGCTTAATTGCCCCTGCCCCCTGCAAGAACTGCCCCATGCCCATTTTGTCGCCCCTTCACTAAACAAGCTGTTTGAGACGATAAAACTTTGTATGCTGAATTAATAGGTCTTAATAAATAGTTCTTTTAAAACTGGTGCAAGAAGATTTTAGGCTAATTGTTGATTTAGTTTTAGTTTTAGGCGTTGCAGCCTGTGGCGGACTGTTGGCGGCACTTTTGCGACAACCCGTGCTGCTAGGGTATCTCATTGGCGGAATGATCATTGGCCCAGCCGGACTAGGATTGATTAAAGAACTTATTCAAGTAGAGACTCTAGCACAGTTTGGTGTCGCCTTTTTGTTATTTGCCTTGGGTGTAGAATTTTCCTTGGCGGAACTTAAGAAGGTAAAAGCGATCGCTCTTGGTGGAGGTGGACTTCAGATTGCTCTGACTATTTTGGTCACAGTTGTGGTATGCGGGTTAACCGGAGCCTGGGGAGCCTTACCTGCTAAGGGCATGTTTTTGGGGTGTATTCTATCCTTGTCTTCCACAGCAGTTGTCCTCAAATGCTTGATGGAACGCAACGAAACAGAAACGCCTCACGGGCAAGTGATGCTAGGGATTTTGGTAGTACAGGACTTAGCACTGGGACTGATGTTAGCAGTCTTACCAGCCCTTAACCAACCAGCAGAAACTATTGGCATCGCTGTGCTAACAGCCCTAGCTTTGATTGCTTTATTCGCTGCTGGTGCAATAGCTGCGGGGATTTGGCTGATACCGCCTTTATTGCGACTGTTAGCCCGTACCGAAAGCCGAGAACTATTTTTATTAGGAGTTGTAGCCCTATGTTTGGGCATTGCTCTGTTGACAGAGTATTTGGGGCTATCGATTGAGATGGGGGCATTTGTCGCCGGTTTGATGATTTCTGAGGTGGAATACGCCGATCAAACCCTGACTTATGTCGAACCACTGCGAGATATCTTTGCCAGTTTATTTTTTGCCGCCATTGGCATGTTAATCGACCCAGTATTTTTGTGGAACAACCTGGAATTGATTTTAGGGTTGGTGGCACTAGTTTTTCTAGGTAAATTTTTGATTATCACGCCCCTAGTAAAGCTGTTTGGCTACCCTTTGAAAACAGCGATAATCGCCGGTTTGGGACTGGCGCAAATTGGGGAATTTTCCTTTGTTCTCGCCAGCGAAGGGCAGTCTTTGGGGCTGGTGTCCCGACAGATATACTTATTAATTTTGGGAACCACCGCAGTCACTCTCATGCTTACTCCCTTTGTGCTGCGGTTAGTGCCATTTTTATTTAACTTTGCCGAATCGATGCCCTGGTTGAAACCGTACTTAGAAGAACAAGAGGCGCGGGATGTATCGGAAAATTTGCCCTTCAAAGACCATCTGGTAGTCTGCGGTTATGGGCGAGTTGGCAAAAATTTAGTGAGGTTGTTGCTGCAACACGACATACCTGTGGTGGTAATTGACCAATCAGAGAGTAGAATTCAGCAGTTGCGTGAAGCTGGGGTGTCTTATGTCTATGGCAATTGCGTGAGTTTACATGTTCTAGAAACCGCCGGGGTGAATCATGCCAAAGGAATGGCGATCGCACTCCCAGACCCAATGAGTACCCGTCTTTGCTTGAAACGCGCTCTGGAATTGCGCCCAGAATTAGATTTGGTTGTCCGTGCTACCCAGGATAAAAATATTGAGGTGCTGTATCAATTGGGAGCGAAAGAAGTTGTGCAACCAGAGTTTGAAGCCAGTTTAGAAATGGCAACTCATTTATTAACTAGCTTAGGCTTGTTGTCGCCAGATGTCGTCCAACGGGAAATGCAGCAAATCCGCAATGATCATTATTTAGATTTTCGTCCAGAGCGTTCTGCTACTGAAGTTGCTCGTGATTTGCGCCAAGCAACTCGCGATTTAAATCAGCGCTGGTATCCTCTACCATCTGATTCGCCCTTAATTGGCATGACCATAGAAGAAGCAGATATGCGCTACTTAACAGGAGCGAGTTTGATGGCAATTCGCCGCGCTAACGGCGATGAAATCGATTATCCTAATAATCAAACCAAATTGGAACAAGGCGATCGCCTGCTAGTAGTTGGAGCAGATGAAGAACTAGCAGCTTTAGCAGAATTCGCTAAAGGACAAGCTGCTGTTCCCGGAGAAAATAGTGCTTGCCAGTGGGTTACAGTCAATGCAGATGCGCCAACACTAGGTAAAACCCTTGCAGATTTAGATATCGGCAAGCAATATGGAGTACAGGTACAGGCGATCCGGCGCGATGGTAAATTTATCCGCTATCCTGATGGCGGCATGGATTTGCGAGTCGGCGACCAAGTATTGTTATGTGGTAGCTTAACAGGTTTGAGTCAACTAGAACAGTTATTTGCGATCGCTACTTCAGCACCCCTTTCTCTCCCAGTACTGAAAGCTGGTGAGGCAGAAACTCTTTGAGCGCTTCTGCCTGCGGATAGTTTAAGTTTTAAGACTCCCCTAGCTAGTACCGCAAGGCGGAAGTCAAAAGTTAATGCCTCCTTCGTGTGATTTTTCTGCCTCACTCCTAACTCACTTTCGGCTTGATGTATGCGATCGCATGTTTCCAAATAGTGGTTTGCTGACTGTTTTCATCAGCAATACAGATACAGTGTGGATCTTGCCATAAAAGCTTTCCTGTAATCACATCACCAGTTAGCAGCTTTAACTCTACTGGCGTTGTTTGTTTAATCAGGTTTTGGACTTGTCTAATACTGGGTAAAGTGGTGTCAAATTCGGTAAGCATTTTTAGTAAAGATGAATGTACAAGGCAAAATGAAGAGTAACTAATCCTTGATAATTCATCCTTGAGCAAATGGCAATCGAATTTACTAAGTATCACGGTCTAGGCAACGACTTTATTCTGATTGATAATCGCTCGTCATCTGAGCCTGTAGTGACTCCAGAGCAAGCCATCAAGTTGTGCGATCGCCATTTTGGTATCGGTGCTGATGGTGTAATTTTTGCCCTACCGGGAGAAAATGGCACTGACTACACCATGCGGATTTTTAATTCTGATGGTTCAGAACCAGAAATGTGTGGCAATGGCATTCGCTGTTTAGCTGGCTTTTTGGCAGACTTAGAAGGCGAATCCCGAAATCAAGATTCATATCGCATTCATACTTTGGGTGGTGTAATGACTCCCCAACTCTTATCTAATGGTCAAGTTAAAGTAGACATGGGTTTACCCAGGTTACTCGCTGGCGAAATTCCTACCACCCTTACACCCGCCCAAGAAAAAGTAATTTCTCTGCCGTTAGAGGTGGCGGGGCAAACTTGGGATGTCACCTGTGTAAATATGGGAAATCCCCACTGCATTACCTTTGTGGAAGATGTAGCAGCAATTGAGCTAGAAACCATCGGCCCGAAATTTGAGCATCACCCAGTTTTTCCGCAACGCATAAATACCGAATTTATTCAAGTGGTACGCCGTGACTATTTGAAAATGCGGGTGTGGGAACGAGGTGCTGGGATTACATTAGCTTGTGGGACTGGTGCTTGTGCTTCCTTGGTAGCTGGAGTGTTAACAGGGAAATGCGATCGCACTGCCACGATAGAATTACCAGGTGGTGCTTTACAAATTGAATGGTCAGAAATCGACCAACGGGTTTATATGACAGGGCCGGCTGAACAAGTATTCACGGGTAAACTTTCAGAAGTGCTGATTCCTGAATCCTAAGTAACCCCATAAACTAGCCCTGTCAATTTGAGTTCGTAGGGGCGCACAGCTAGCTATGCGCCCCTACCACATGTGACAACCTCTGAGAGGATGTTTGAAAAGTCCTCTTGTCGGTATCAAAAGTTCTAGATCTCTCTAAATCAAGAGATAAATTGGGGACTTTGATTCCGGTTCTCCCCTTTTTAAGGGGGGTTAGGGGGGATCTAAAAGTGCCTAAAGTCACAGCCAAATACTTTTCAAACATCCTCTAAGTATAATAATTTGTAGAGGTTTTCATTTTTTAGGAAACTTTTATTTATCCTAAACCTGCTCCCCAACCTGCTGCCCATCCATCTTCAACCGCTTTAACTATCTCTCTCCCAATCCCAATAACCCGTCCTACAACATAACCCAAAATTTGAGCAATGGAACGGAATAACTCAGAAACAAAAAATCTAATACTTGCGTCTGATTTTAATACGGTTCTGCGGTCAGCCTCACTCATGGATTTTAGCTGATTAACTAATCTATCTGTGATTTGATCCAGATCATTACTAGGAATATGAGTTTCATCGGGAACGTAAGTCATTGTCAAACTCCTGATTTTTAGATGAGATTTTACTATCTGAGTGGGTAGCAAAGCTGCCAGAAAAACTCTGCTATATTTGGCTATAAACCTTTCTGGTTTAACCAGGCTGAAAATGCTTTTTGATCACCTGCAAATTTAGCAAACTCTTCTGGTGGTATAGTCGAAATAATATCCGACATCTTTGCTGGTTGAGGTTGTTGATTAGTCAATATTTGTCGTCTTTTCTCTGGAGGTAATAGTTGAGGATCAACAAATTCTAGGAAGTCAGCTAAGGCTTTACGAGATGCAACTACCCATTGTCGTTTTCTAGGGACAGCATCCATCATTGCATCAAATAATTGAGGTAAATTGTAACGTCTGTTAGCAGAATATCCTACAATTGTTCCTTTCCAGTTAGGCACTACCTCTCTAATTCTTCTTTTAACGTCACGGATTCTGCCTTTGATATTTGCTTCTTGTTCTTCACTGGGTAAATTTGCTAAAGGATGCCAATCTGTTTCTCCGGGATGCACTAAATCTACCTTATTTAATGCGATGACCATTCGCTCTAGTAATCTGGGATTAATAGATTGTAGTTCTTCTTCTAAATATTTCTGAACAGAAGCGATCGCTCTATTTTGCGCGTCTAAAATCCACAAGGCAACATCAACATCCTTTAATACTGTTTCATAAAGGGCGATATGTTCTTGTTGTTTTAAACGACTTTCACCCAACCCGGGCATATCATAAGCAACTAATGCTCCATTAACTCCTTCAAGTTCATTAAAAGAGACTTCAATTCCTCTCGCTGTTTGAGTACAGGCTTCGATATGACTCACTTCTACACCTGCGTTAAACAGTGCATTGAGTGTAGAGGATTTTCCTACCCCTGCTTCACCAATAAAAGCAAAACGAGGAGGAGGTTCATTATTTACCTTGTCCTCAATCTTGCCGTAGATTTCCTCGAAATGATCTTCAGACATTTTCTGATCACCCAAAAGGTCTTTTGATAAATCCTGAATTATGCTTCTCAAATCCATAGATTTTTGCTTGGTTATTGAGTAAAATTTGTAGCCTACTTACGTATGCTAGATTACTTGTTTTAAATATTGAGGACTGGAAAACCTTGATTTCCTTCTGTTTTTTGTAAAAAAATATTAATACAAACCCTCGAAAACACTTGATAATCTAACCTCATACAAGGTTATAATAGCTACAAACCTTAGCATATCTAGCTTCTATGACTGTTACAGAAGTTTTACAATTGGTAGATCAACTAGTCTTTAAACACACAGCAAATCATTTAAACGACTTACAGAGTAAAGTAATTAAAGGTATTTGGCAAGGTCAAACTTATAGTGAAATTGCTGATGGTTTTGGTTATGAAAGTGAAAATCATGTGGGAAATGTCAGTCGCGATTTATATAAAATACTATCTAAAGAATTAGGTGAAGATGTTACTAAGTCTAATTTCGGTTGGTCTATAGAAAGATTGGCAACTTCACTTAATTCATCGCAGCAAGTAGTTGGAATCATAAATAATCATATTAATTTGTGTCTAAATACATCTAATAGCCAGAAACAAGCCGCTAACGACGAAGAGAAAACTAAACAACAAACATCTTATATCAACCTAAAACAATCCCCAAAAATAAGCAATTTTTGCGGGCGTAGTAAAGAACTCTCAACTCTATCTCAATGGATAGAGAACCCCAATACTCGCTTAATCTCAGTCTTAGGAATTTCGGGGATTGGTAAAAGTGCGCTGGTGAGATACTTCATTGATATTCATACAATTTCTTTTGATGCAGTTATCTGGAAAAATATTAAATTATACAAATCGTTAAACTCTATAATTACAGAAATTATCACCGAATTAAATACAAACATTGAAGATATAAATACCAGTAGCTTATTAAACCAATGCTTACAATTATTCAATCAAAAGCGATGCTTAATTATTATTGATAACTTTGAGCAAATATTTACAAACAAACAATTTGCAGGACAATATAAACCTGAGTATCAGGATTATAAAAACTTTCTACAGATGATTACAGAAATTGAACATCAAAGTTGTTTCATTCTGCTCAGTCAAGAAAAGTGTCAAGAAATGATATCGTTAGACAATGAACTTTATCCGAGTCATTGTTTAGAATTATCAGGACTCGATGAATCAGCTACACAGATTTTACAGAGTCAAAGCTTAAAAGATGAGGAAATCTGGTTCCAGTTAATTAATTTATATGAAGGTCATCCGACATATTTACAGTATATAAGCATATTAATTAAAGATGTATTTCATGGTGAAGTGTCTGAATTGATAAAGGAAAATAGTTTGATATTGACAGAAGATTTGAAATCTCTATTTGACTCAATTTGGATGAGATTATCTGACGTTGAAAAGAATATTTTGTTAGAGATTAGTCAACATAATCAGTCTATATCTAGAGATCAGATAAGACAGTTGTTATCACTGTCATCAATGGATATAATTAATGGGTTACAGTCATTAGTTAGACGCTTTGTAATCACAAAATCAGAAGGTAATGAAAAATTATTTAATCTGTCTTCTGTTTTTAGAGAGTATCTAAGATTTTATCAATCAGTAACCAATAAGCCTAAATTCAACGAAAGTTTGTAGTAAGCAGTTCTATACCGTTGAAATTACAGCGCTTTTCATTTGCATGGAATACACGCTTTGAACACTAAATTATTGTAAGGGCACAACAATGTTCGGTGTCAACTGAACGTTAAAAGGGCGGTTAGAAACCACGTCTACACGAGACTTTACCCACCTCCGTGGGTTAAAAAGCCTTAATTTTCGTGCAAGTTTAAGGAGAATTGGCATTACTCAAGTAGTAGTGCCATAGAAGTCTTGCCGCAACTGCTCGCCACGGTCGCCAGTGCTGTGTCATCGCTTCTAGTTGAACTGGTGTTGGACGCGTCGCCAAGTTTTTGAGTTTTTGTAAAGCGATCGCGATCGCTAAATCGCCTTTAGGAAACACATCAGGACGTTGCAGCGCCATTAACAAATAAATATCAACTGTCCAGTCTCCTATACCTTTAAGACGCTTTAACTCAGTTCTGATAGTAGTTTCGTCCATTCTCTCCAGCTTGGTTAGGTCAAGCTGACCACTTGCAATCGCCTGAGCCAATCCACGACAGTATAAAATCTTTTGCCGACTGAATCCAATTCCTCTTAATTGAACATCATCCAATAGCAGAAAATTTTCTGGCGTCAGAGTTACAACAACCGCACATAGGCGCGTAAATACAGCCCTTGCAGCCGCTACGGAAACTTGCTGTTCCAGAATTATACACAACAGCGTTGCAAAACCCGGTTGTCTTTGCCACATCGGTGGCGGCCCCAGTGTTTCTAAAATCCAAGCCAAATCGCTATCAAGATTGGCAAGCACCATTAAACCACGGGTAAGACTTTCTTCAGTCAACGATTCTAGTTCAGGTGTTTGAGTCATCTTTGAGAAATTTCGATTCTTGTGTAAGCAGTTTTTGTTTGCGCTCAATTCCCCAGTGATAACCACCAAGACTGCCATCACTTTGCAGCACCCGATGACACGGTACAATCAGCGCGATCGGATTAGCTCCACAAGCATTACCTACAGCGCGGACTGCCTGGGGTTTGGCAATATTACGAGCAATATCAGTGTAAGTGCGGGTTTCGCCATAAGGAATTTTTTGTAATGCTTCCCACACCTGTTTCTGAAATGCTGTCCCACGGATATCAAGTGGTAAATCAAGATGTATTTCACCTCCTGCAATGAAGTCGAGGATTACTTGTATCCATTCCTTGTGTGTATGGTCATCACGTATGATGTGCGCTTGGTGAAATTCCTGGTTCAAAATGTGTTCAAGCTTGTCTGCTTCATCACCTAGCTTAACGGCACAGATACCCTTTTCTGTTGTTGCCACAAGCAAATATCCTAGTGGACATGGAGCGATCGCATAGACAATGTTGATTGTTTTTCCAGCTTGTTGGTAAGTTTTTGGTGTCATTCCCAGTTGTTTAGGTGCTTTCTCATACAATTGACTACTTGAACCATACCCCGTATCATAAATTTCCTCTCCTGACTGAAGACGCTGCTTCAATCGTTGGCTACGCAGCGCATCTCATCTGCATATTGAAAAGGGGATACGCTTTAAGAGTGGTGGTATTTACCTGATTTAGGATAATTGTCAGTTAGTTGATATGAAGGAATCTATTAATCCTTATTGCTGGTATAAGTAGGTAGGCGTAATTAAATATAAGATCAAACCTCACCCTCAATCCCTCTCCGTGAGTTCGGAGAGGGAAGCCGGAGGCAGGGTGAGGTTTTATATTTAATTTGACCCACTTACTTATTGCCTTTTCTGCCCTGAATGATGAGATAGTTCTCAAAGAATTTTTAGAAGTACTTGTTTGGGCTATTCGTGAGATTAAATTATCATAATCTTGTACCATAGCAATCGTATTTGATTTGTGAAAATTTTAACCCGCATAACCCCGATTTTTTAAATAATTCGGGGTTATTCTCGATTGCGAATGATTCTGTGTAGGCAATTACTCACAAAATTTCCGCTAAATCTAAAACAAATCCTGGTAAAACATCTTCTCCCGATAGAGTTTTAGGACTTTGTAAAATCTCAACTTCTCGATTGGGACGATAAATTTCTACCTGCTGCTGTCCTCTATTAATTAACCAGCCCAATCTTGCGCCATTCTCGATGTATTCCCTCATTTTGGCTCGCGTTTTTTCTAAGGAATCACTTGGAGACATTAACTCAACCACAAAATCGGGACACAAAGGAGCAAATCTTTCTTTTTCTGCTTCGCTTAAAGCATTCCACCGTTCCATTTTCACCCAAGATGCATCTGGAGAACGCTCGGCACCGTTGGGAAGTTTGAAACCACCAGAGGAATCAAAGGATTTACCTAGCTTATTTTGCCGACTCCAAGCTCTTAATTGATACGTTAAATCAGCATTACGGTCACTAGTACTACTTCCTGTTGGTGGCATAATAATTAATTCCCCTGAAGCTGTCCGCTCAAACTTTAAGTCTCGATTATTTTGACAAAGCTGAAAAAATTGCTCGTCAGTCAAGTCGATGTTTAATTGGAGGGTAGGAGGTAAACTGACGGTGGTAGTATTCATGTTATCAGTTTAAGTGGAAGCGATATATCTATTTTAGTAGTCTGTCAAGTCAACTCTGCTAGGTAAATAAACTTGTAGTAAAGACTTAACTCCTTAACTGATTTGCTCTTTGACATCTTTGACAAATGGTTCACCCGATTGGGTGAATGCGATCGCAGCATCCAGAACTACTCTGAAAGTAGAGGCACTTTTTTGCTGTTAGTGATCTCGCTGACAGCTAAAAAACTTTTACAATGGCTATGATTGCCTTGAATATTATGCCAATTGCTTATATATCAAAGGGTCTAAGAGTGGATGAAATTGTAAAATCACCGCAAAAACCAGATTTTCTACCAGAGAAGATCCCTCTGTTGGAAACAATTGCTGCCAATTTATCGGGGATGATTTTCCAAATTCTGCAACGGCAGGATGGTTCTATATTTATCCCTTACATTAGTTCTGGTTGTGAATATTTGTATGAATTAGAACCAGAAGCTGTACAGAAAGACTTTCGGGTGCTATACAAACTGATTCATCCACAGGATATAAAAGCTTTTACAGAATCTATAGCTGTTTGTACTACAAATATTACATGTTGGCATTGGGAAGGTCGCATCATTACGCCTAGTGGCATTAAGTGGATTCAAGCTACTTCGCAACCCGAATTACAAGAAGCAGGTGATTTGCTTTGGAATGGCTTGGTCATGGATATTACAGACCGAAAACAAGCCCAAGAAAAATTGCTTGAGAGTGAGGCGCGGTATCAAGCAATTTTGGATGCTATCCCCGATTTAATGTTTCGCATCAGCCGTGATAGCGAATATCTAGATTTGAAAAGTGAGGGAGCAAATGTCATTCTTACCAGAGAAGAAATAGTTGGGAAACATGTGCAGGAGTTATTGCCTAGTGATGTTGCCGCAATTAGCCTGGAAGCGATCGCTAAAACTTTAGATTCTGGAACTTTACAAACTTGCGAATATCAACTATCAACGCCTTTGGGAATCAAAGATTATGAGGCGCGGTTGGTAGTGAGTGGTCAAGATGAGGTAGTAGCAATTGTCCGAGATATCACAGAACGCAAACAAGCAGAAGTCGCCTTACAAAATCTTGCCCAAAAATTTGCTAAAGCTTTTAGTTGTAGCCCCGATTCAATTACTATCAGCACACTCCAAGAAGGTCGCTTCATCGAAGTTAACGACAGTTTTGTGAAACTCTCAGGTTATGAGCGAGATGAGGCGATTGGTAAAACTTCTTTTGAGTTAAATCTTTGGGTACACGATCGCGATCGCCTGAATTTGTTACAGGAGTTGCAAGCCACAGGAGTTGTTCGCAACTTGGAAATCGAATTTCGGCAACAGTCTGGCAAAATAATTACAACGCTGCTTTCAGCCGAAATCATTGATTTAGATGGTCTGCCTTCGATCCTAGCAGTCCATCACGACATTACAGAACGCAAGCAGGTGGAAGCACAATTACGTCTATCAGCAGAACGCGATCGCTTGTTGGCAGAAACCTTAGTACGAATTCGATCTTCGCTTAACTTAGAGGAAATTCTGCAAACTACGGTGACGGAAGTCAGGCAATTTCTGCAAGCAGATCGAGTTTTCATTGGTCTAAATAATGCCAAGTTAGGAGTCAGAACTCTTGCCGAATCAGTAGATCCCAAGTATCCATCAGTCTCAGGTTGGTCTACTAATGATGAAGCTTATTTACAAGAATTAAGAAACTTACTAAAAAATAATCTTGTGCGTGTCGTTGAAGACGTAACGCAAATGGCAGTATCTCCTAAAGTTAAAGCACATTGTGAAAAATTTCAAACGAAGGCTAGTTTAGCTATACCAATTATGCTAGGTGACGAATTATTTGGTGCGTTAATTGCCAATCAATGCTCAGGTTCGCGTCATTGGCAACCAATAGAAATTGATTTGTTACAGCAAATGTCAGAACAAGTAGCGATCGCCATTCAGCAAAGCCAGATATACCAAAAACTCGCAGAACTTAACACTAATTTAGAATACCAAGTAGAAGAACGGACAGCACAATTGCAGCAGAAAATGCAAGAAGTTGAAAAATTGCATCGCGTCAAAGATGTTGTTTTGCACACAGTTGCCCACGATTTACGAACTTCAGTGATGGGTAACTTAATGGTGTTAAAGAATTTGTTAAATCAAAAAGTGGGGAGTGGGGGAGCAGAATTAATAACCAATGCCCCATGCCCTATGCCCCATGCCCAATCCCCCATTCTAGTATCTCGCTCGATAATCGAGCGGATGATTCAAGGCAATGATCGCCAACTAACGATGATTAACTCATTGCTAGAAATTAATTCCGGCGAAAAACAGGGTATGGAGATCAAACCCGAACCTGTGGACTTTAGCATCCTACTGGGAACAATTTTCGCCCAGTTGAAACCCATACTGACACAAAATCAAGCAACTCTGAAGAATTTGGTTCCCGCCGATTTACCGTTAGTGATGGCAGATGCAACTCGGTTGGAGAAAGTTCTGGCACATTTGGTAACACATAGCTTGCAAAATAATCCACCAGGATTAAATTTTATTCTCAGTGCCACCGTTGAGGGCAAAATGATTCGCACTCAGATTCAAGATGACGGTGTGATAATGAGTAAACTAGAGTGCGATCGCCTTTTCGATCTCCATGTCCGCGATCCTCAAGACTGTTGTTCTACAAGCATTGGCTTAAAAATGTATCTTTGTCGGAAAGTTATTAAAGCACATGGCGGCGAAATCGGTGTTATTAGTAACCGCAAGCGCGGGTTAACTTTCTGGTTTACACTACCTTTAGCAACATCCGCAACAAATCGCCCATAAATCACCAAAAAATGAGAGGGTGTTATTTATGGCAATGTTGAGTTAGGGAAACACCCTCAAGGTATGGGCAAAGTTGCTCGGATGCTAATGGCTACTCAGTTTACAAGAGTGCAAAGGTGGTGCAGACAAACCTTTTCTGCACCAATAAGAGATGAAACCACTACTCTTTACAGAGATTGGCGTAACCGTTTTTTGTGGCAGAGATTGCGTTTATGGTTATGGCTGGCGCTGATGTGTCTGTTGTCTTTTACTTTGCGAGACATTTACGGCTTGTTTTTTCCTTTTGCAGAGTTGCAGCATCTTCCAGAAGTGCTTAGAACTCAGCGCCTTGTAATTAATATTGCAATGTTGCTGAATATACTAATCTGCCTTGCCTTACATAAAACTAAGTTAGGTCGCGATCGTCCAGATTTATTATTTTTGGGGTCTTCTTGGTCAATTAGTCTAGCATCACAGTTGTTTGCAACTATCAGAGGTTTCGCACTACCCGATACCATCGGCTGGTCACTGCTATTCTTAAGCCAAGCTGTGTTGATGCCCGTCTGCTGGATTCTTCACCTGCTGACTCAAGTAAGTGTGCTAACTTACTATTTTGGTGTGAATACAGCACTTGGACTAAAAACACCAATCCCCGACCATCCAGAAATATATAATGTAACGTTCATTTTATACATTTTTTGGTTTTGTGCTATATGCGACATTGGTGTTTATCTGTACGATCGCCTGCAACGTTCTGAGTTTTACGCCCATCAAGAACTCGAATCTGCCTACCAAAAACTCAAGGTTGCAGAAGCTAAATATCGCAGCATTTTTGAAAACGCTGTTGAGGGGATTTTTCAAAGCAGTCCCGATGGACGTTACATTACAGCAAATCCGGCTTTAGCACGTATTTATGGCTACTCTTTAGCGGAGGAAGTGACAGCAAATTCCACTGATATTGAACAATTGTACGTTGATCCGAACCGCCGCGCAGAATTTGTCCGCCTGATGGAAAAATATGGCAGCATTTCAGAGTTTGAGTCCCAAATTTATCGCCGAGACGGAAGTATTGTCTGGATTTCGGAAAAAGCCTACGCAGTGCGTGACGAACATCTTAAACTGCTTTACTACGAAGGTTTGATTGAAGACATTACCCAGCGCAAACAAACTGAAGAAGAACTACGAGTATTTTTCCATGCAGTTTCCCACGACTTACGCAACCCAGTGCTGGGTACTTTAATGGTGCTGAAAAACTTGCTTGCACGTCCAGAAGAGAATATTTCGATTTCACGCTCAATTTTAGAGCGGATGATTCAAAGTAGCGATCGCCAACTTAATTTAATTAATTCGTTGATGGAAGCTCATATCAGCGAGGTGCAAGGTGTTATTTTACAGCAACAACCCGTACAATTACTGACAGTTGTCGAAGCTGCGATCGCAGATTTAGAGCCATTGCTAGAGCAAAATCAAGCCAAGCTGACAAATCTAGTGTCCGCAGATTTGCCATTAGTGAATGCAGATCCCACGCAACTATGGCGAGTTTTTTCTAACTTAATCGTCAATGCTTTGAAACATAATGCTCCTGGTTTGCTCTTGACAATTAACGCTACCCGTAAGGATGACAAAATTTATTGTACTGTGAGTGATAATGGTGTGGGCATTAGTCAACAACAAAGCAATCGGCTTTTTGACCTTTACTTTCGGGGTGCAAGTATCCGCAATTCTGTAAGTTTGGGATTAGGCTTATATTTATGTAAGCAAATCATCAATGCTCATGGCGGCGAAATAGGTGTGAACAGTGCATTGGATGCAGGGGCAACTTTCTGGTTTACATTACCTATTAGTAGCCCATTCACAGGATAAGGCTTCTAATGTTAGTCAAATTACAGCGTTTTTCAGATAAATTAAGTATACAGGTAGGGGCACAGCAGTGCTGTGCCCTTAAGATCATCTGTACCTTAAGTTGGCTTTAGCGCTTTTAGGATTGCTGAAAGTTTGAATAATATTTAATAAGAATTATTTAGTCATTCAGGGAAAAATAAACGAATAGAACAACAAAATCCAGGTAAAAGTGGCGATGTAATTTCATCATCGCCTAACAAAGTAGCAACTAAAACCAATTGGGCTTTTTCTCGCCGATAAACTTCAACTTTTTGAGTAAAGCGATCAACAATCCAATACTCACGCACGCCTTGAACTGAATAAAGTTTCAGTTTTGCTTCTTTGTCTCGAAATTCATTTTGTTTACCAGGGGATAAAACCTCTATTACTAACTCTGGTGCGCCTGTCAAATGTCCCGCGTCATCTTCAATTTGCGCCAGTCGTTCTCGACTTACCCAAACTACATCCGGTATAACGCTATCTGCTTGCGAAAAAATCACGCCTGGAGCCACAATTGTTTCCCCTAAACCACTCGAATCTGACCAAACATCGAGTTGTCGAGCGATTTTTACACAAACTTGTTGATGACGGCGGTGAGGAGTGCGAGTCACAAAGAGTTCTCCATTAATAATTTCATAGCGTGTCCACTCATTTTCCGGTAGAACCTCTAAATCGTGAACTGTCCAGCGTACTCCCTCAATGGATTGGTTCATGATTGTCCGCGTTTGGCTTGTTACCTTTGTTTGTTTAATTTTATCTTTCCTTCGGGCAAGGCAGCTATGGAGTCTTTTCTTTCTGTCAGCCTACGAAAAACCTAACCCCCTTCCCGACGCGGGAAGGGGGAAAATTCTATTTCTCTCTCCTTCAAGGAGAGAGAAATAGAAGTGAGGTTTTTTAGATACTGTTAAAAGTCAGGGTAGCTATGGTGTCTTAAATTAGAACCATAATGAAAAGCGGAAGATCAGACAAAACTCTGTATGCTGACATTTACCCAACTTAAACCACCTAATCCCGATACCGCAGTCACCTTTACTCTGGCATTGACAGCAGAAGAACGCACCCGCAGTCGTCATCGCTTTGAAACGGAAGATGCTAAAGTTGTGTTTTTACATTTACCCAGAGGAACTGTTTTACATGATGGCGATATTCTACAAGAAGAAACCCATAGCAGTTTAATCAGAATTACTGCCAAACCAGAACTAGTGCTGACTGCCTTTGCCCAAACACCACTTTTATTATTACGGGCGGCATACCATTTGGGAAATCGCCATGTACCTGTAGAAATTACGCCAACTTATTTACGCTTGTCTTCAGATTCGGTTTTACGCACAATGTTGGAACAACTGGGGTTAGAAGTTAAAGAGGAAATTTTACCGTTTCAGCCAGAATTAGGAGCTTATGGACAACACCATCATGCTCACTGATAGCCATCTTTTGAGTATTTTGCAGCTGGCTAGCCCCGCTTTGCCTGTGGGAGCATATAGTTATTCTGAAGGTTTGGAAATGCTGGTAGAAAATGGTACGATCGCGAACCACACACATCTCCAAGATTGGTTAAAAGCAGAGTTGCTCTACGGGGCAATTCGGTTAGAGACGGCGGTGATGGTACGATCGCAGCAAGCTGCAAAAACTGGTGATGTAGAGTCGCTATGCCGTTGGAATCTGTGGTTATCGGCTGCTAGGGAAACAGAAGAATTACGCGCCTCTAGTTGGCAGATGGGGCGATCGCTCATCCAATTACTTGGTAAACTAGAACCAGAGATTGTGCCTATTGTCAATGCTGTCGGTAATCCTTGTAATTATGCGATCGCTTTTGGTATTGCAGTTGCCCATTGGCAAATCAGTATCCAAGCCGCATTACTCGGATATCTGCATAGTTGGGCAAGTAATTTGATTACTGCTGGCGTGAAACTTATCCCCCTTGGACAAACAGCAGGACAGCAATTATTGCTAGATTTACAACCATTATTTAGCGTTGCGGCATTGGAAATTCTCGCGTTAGAGGATGATCAACTCGCCTGTTGTAGTTGGGGTTTGTCGCTGGCGAGTATGCAGCATGAAACGCAGTATACAAGGTTGTTTAGGAGTTAGGAGAGACGCGATTAATCGCGTCTGTACAGGAGTGAGGAGTTATGAATGCATTTCGAGTAGGGGTTGCTGGGCCAGTGGGTTCGGGGAAGACGGCTTTGGTGGATGCTTTGTGCAAGGGATTGCGTGAGCAGTATCAGATTGCGGTGGTGACGAATGATATTTATACTCAGGAGGATGCTCAGTTTTTAGTGCGTTCTCAGGCGTTGGCAAGCGATCGCATTTTGGGTGTAGAGACTGGCGGTTGTCCTCATACTGCCATCCGTGAAGATGCTTCGATGAATTTGGCGGCAATTGAACAGTTAGAGGAACGTTTTATCGATTTGGATTTGGTATTTTTGGAAAGTGGCGGCGATAATTTAGCTGCTACCTTTAGTCCAGAATTGGTGGATTTAACGATTTACGTCATCGATGTTGCGGCTGGTGATAAAATTCCCCGCAAGGGTGGCCCTGGCATTACTAAATCTGATTTGTTGGTGATTAACAAAACTGATTTAGCACCTTATGTTGGTGCAGATTTAAGTGTCATGGAACGAGATGCTAAAAAAATGCGCGGTGATAAACCTTTTATTTTTACTAATTTGAAAACTCAGTCTGGATTGGCAGATGTAATTAATTTTGTTTGTACAAATATTTGTTAAAAAAGAATTCAGAAGTCAGAATTCAGGAGTCAGAATCAAGACAACTAAATTTGCATATTTAGTGCGGGTGCAAAAACGCCGTTTATTCAGACGTTTGCAGACTAGCTACCGCTTCGCTATGCGCCACTTGTACAGAATTCATGCTGAATTCTGACTCCTGACTCCTGAATTCTGTTTCTATAAAGCCTTCAGATGACGATTTCGCACCCGTTCAGCACTACCAGTAGGAATCGCAGCAATTAATTTTTGCGTGTATTCTTCTTTAGGTTCTTGGTAAATGCTTTCAGCTGTGCCTTCTTCAACAATTTGACCGCGATTCATGACTAAAATGCGATCGCTCATAAATTTCACCACGCTTAAATCGTGAGAAATAAAGATATAAGTAAGCTGAAAGTCTGACTGTAACTCTTTGAGGAGATTTAATACCTGCGCCTGTACTGAAACATCCAGTGCTGAAACTGACTCATCGCAGATGATAAACTTAGGGTTTAACGCCAAAGAACGGGCTATGCAAATCCGTTGGCGTTGACCACCAGAAAACTGATGCGGATAGCGGTTAATTGCATCTGCACTCAACCCCACGCGTTCTAAGAGTTCGACTACTCGCACTCGTCGTTGTTGCTTGCTTTTCCCAACGGCGTGAATTACCAAAGGTTCCATCACCGCGTCCCCAACCTTCATCCGTGGATCGAGGGAACTGAAAGGATTTTGGAAGACTATTTGCATTTCCCGTCGCAGTTTTTGCAACGGTTCTCCTTTGAGGCTAGTAATATCTTGTTTCTCAAAGATAATCTGACCACTCATCGGTTCAATTAATCGCAGCAAGGTTCTGCCAAGCGTGGTTTTACCACAACCAGATTCTCCCACTAAACCTAGTGTTTCCCCTGGTTTGACATCAAAAGAAACGCCATTAACTGCCATATTGTAGCGTTTTGTCCCACCAAACACCCCGCGCACTGGAAAACCAACTTTCAGGTTACGGATTTGCAACAGAGGTTCCTTCTTATTGAAGTTTGCCAATCTTGCAGCAATCTCTTCGGTAGTGACTTCTGTAGGTTGTGCAGGTTCTTTCGCCTGAATTACTACTTGTCCCGTTGCTGTCTCTTCTGCACTCATGTAGTCAGAAACGGTGAGTAATTTTTGGGGACGGTGGTCGAGTGAGGGGCGACAAGCTATCAAGCCTTTAGTATATGGATGCTGGGGACTGTTGAAAATTTGCTCAGAAGTACCAGATTCGACAACTTTACCTTTATACATCACCGCTACTTCGTCAGCAATTTCTGAAATTAGCCCCAAGTCGTGGGTGATGAAAATCATTGCCATATCACGGCTTTGCTGCAATTCTCGCAACAAGTCCAAAATAGTCGCTTGCACCGTCACATCCAAAGCTGTGGTTGGTTCATCGGCAATTAAAATTAATGGGTTGCAAGAAATTGCCATTGCAATCATTACCCGTTGCAACTGACCCCCAGAAAGTTCATGAGGGTAGCGTTCTAGCATGGCTTCTTTGTGTTCTTTAACCAACCGTGGCAACTTTGATGGATCTAGTTTCGATGAAGTTTCGATATACTGCTGTTGGATCTCTTCATCGCTAGGTAGAAGTTTAACCTCTTGTAGACCTGCGATCGCAATTTGTTTTGCTTGAGATGCTGACACATTTTGATGCCGCATAATCGCTTCTGTTAGCTGAAACCTGATGTTATAAACTGGATTAAGCGAACTCATCGGTTCTTGAAAAATCATGGCGATGTCGCCACCCCGGTGTAACTGCATTTGCTCAGAAGGCAATTTTACCAAATCGATGGCGTTAGCATTCTCCTGCGGACGAAACCAGATTTCACCGCCAGTAACTATACCCGGAGTTTGCAACAAACCCATTACAGCTAAGGCTGTCACTGATTTACCACTCCCCGATTCTCCTACTATTCCTAGAGTTTCACCACGATGCAGCCCAAAGGAAATACCATCCAAAGCTCTGACACTATTGCCATCACCGGGAAATTCAACTTGTAGATTGCGAACCTCTAGGACAGTTTCTCTCATAGGAGTTGGGTAGAAATTCTAACTTAAAATTATCTGGATTTTAACAATAGTTTTGATCTATAGTGTATCTCAATATCAATCGTTATTTAATTTACTTGTAAAATTATGTCAAGAAATTATTACAAGAAAAATCTGCGCGGTCAGTCATTTAAAGATGAAGACCTTAAGGGCGCTAACTTTTGCAAAGCAGATATTCGTGGTGTTGATTTTACTAATGCTGATTTAACAAATGCAGAATTAAATGAAGCCAAAATCAATGGCGCTAATTTTTGTGGAGCTAACTTAACTAATGCAAAATTAGATAACGTTATATGTGGGTTAAAAACATGGTGGACTATTTTTGTTGCGATAATGTCTTTATCGATAATTTCATTTTCTGCATTTACTGCAAGTATTATTATTAGTTGTAATTTTTATTACTTTTTAAATACTCGTAGTATTAAAATACCTCTCACTTTCCTAATGTCTGTTATTTATATTACTATTTTTCAAGGTTATTATCTTAGTCACATGAAAAAAATTCCGCTAGATTATCTAATCTATCCAGGAGTTGTTATCCTTATAATTGTTGGAGTTGTTATCCCATTCATAGTAACTATGGATGAACCTAGAAGTGAAAGTAAACAGATATTTTGGACTATTTTGTTATTTTCTATACTTGTTGTTTTTGTAAATTTATATTTATTAAATAACCAATATATTCCTCCAATACTAAGACGTGCTATTGGAGCCATATTTGGAGCCACTTTAGGAATTATAATAAGCTATCAAGCAATTATAATTAAAGATAAAAAATTTATTTGGATTTGGAATTTTTTTGTCTATATTACTTCTCTTCAAGGCACAAAGTTTCATAATTCAAATTTAGAAAGTACTAGTTTTGTGAATGCAAATCTTAAAGGTAGTCATTTTTCTGAGTGTATCCTAAAAAAAACAAATTGGTATGGAATTGAAAAAATTGAATGCTCGAGAATCCAAGCAAATTATCTAGAAAATTCCAAGATTCGAGATTTAGTAATCACTAAAAGAATTATGAGAAATCAAAATTATAACATAATTTTAAAAGGATTAAATCTTGATAATGCAGACCTAAGTAAAGCTGATTTATCTAAAGCAGACTTGAGTAATTCTACATTAAAAAATGCGATATTAAAAGATTCAAATCTTAGCGAAACACAACTAGATAATGTTGATTTAAGTGGTGCTGAAATTACAGGTGCTATTATTGAAAAAAAAAGTATTCCATCTACAGCAAAAGTAGATGGATTAATTTGTAAATATTTTTACCCTAAATCAAATCCAGAACAGCGTTATCCAATTATTGGAGAATTTACTTCTGAAGAAGCTATTAAAGTATTACAAAAACAATCAAAAGTTGTCT
Source organism: Nostoc sp. CCCryo 231-06 (assembly GCA_023522315.1). Taxonomy (GTDB): domain Bacteria; phylum Cyanobacteriota; class Cyanobacteriia; order Cyanobacteriales; family Nostocaceae; genus Nostoc. Next base: position 4,391 of record JAHCSU010000281.1, on the reverse strand, counting down.
TACTTTTTGAACAAGATGGTATTGATTGGCAAGCATTTTTACAAGCATTTGAAAATACTTCGATGCATTTTAAGATTTCACATGAGAATTCAGAAAAACTAATCCAAGCCTTTGAAAGAAAGTTAGATAATAATTTTATAATTCGATTAAATGTTCCAAATAATGTGTCCAAAATAGAATTTGAACACAAATTGAAAGAGGAATATAAAAAAGTTATAGAAAACTTAAAAACAAAATACCGAAATGTTTATCATCAAAATAATATTAACATTACAGATAATGTTAATATGCTACAAATTACGAAACAACTTGCTTATCCTGGAAATGTGTATATTCATAATATAGTTACAACTGGAAATAATATAGGAAATGAAAGCGGTACAATTATGACAGGTGATAATATTAAACAAACTGGAAATTTTGGAATTGGTGTTAATAAAGGAGAAATAAAGGCAGAAAAGTTAACTGGAAATATTAATGAAGCACAGCAAAAGAATTTGGCAGATGCTGCTATAGAAATTCACGAGTTACTTAAGCAACTAGAAAAAACCAACCCAACTTTAACTGAAACAGAAAAAATTATACTGGCATCTAAGGCTGCTGATGAAATAAGAACTAATCCTACACTTAAAGCACGGGTTATTGGTGCGCTTAAATTAGGTGGTAAGGAAGCATTTAAAGAAGCTGTAGACAATCCGCTCGTTAATATTTTGATAGCGATTATTGAGGGATGGCAGGAAGCATAGAGAAAAATCTATATTTCGTTAATAACTTCTAATTGTGTGTTGATGTCGTCTAACTCTTGTTTGTCGTCAAATTCGCTCACAAAACTCTTGTGAATTATACCAATAAACTATTTCTACAGTTAAGTTATCTCCCTTAAAATAAGATGGTTCCAGTTTAAGACAGCGTTTAATTTTTGGAACCTCAGTGATGTTTAACGACAAGATGCAAAGCGTCAATGCAGACAAAAAAATAGCACATCCTAAAGGATGGCTATTTGTAAAAATTATCTAATCGTAATGTTAGTTAGCAAATTGAATACACGCTCAACTAACAACTTTAGAAGGGAATATCATCTGGATCTGGTTCTTGCTCTTTCACTGGTGGATAAGTGTTTCGCTCATAATTTGTGGGTTGGGGTACGGGTTCGTAAGTTTTCGCTTGGGGAGCAACGCCAACAGGATTTGCAGCCGGGGTAGGTGCTGGACGTGGTGACTCGTAAGTGGGAACCTCTTTCTGTGGAGGAAGAGATGCTGAAGATGGTTGTCGTGGAGCAGTTTCAGTGAATGATGGAGTTGGGGTTGCAGAAGGCGATGGATCAGTATTAAAACTACCTCCAACAGGTTGAATTTGTTGCACCGTCAATTCAGCGCGTTTTTCTTTAAAACCTTCCATCGGAACAGTATTCATGCCTAAACGCCCTACCAGGATGACGCGATCGCCTTGGTGGTAGTTTTGCTGGATTTCTGTCGCTAAATTCCCCCAGCCGACAACTTTTAGTGTAGCTGGCGGATCTTCTGGTTTCAGGGAATTGGGAAACTGCACCAGCATTTCCGTAACTCCCAGATTATCGGCTGTGTAGCGGAGTTGCGGCTCGTTGATAATTTCCGCCATCAAAACGCAGCTGTTCATTAAAATTACTCCTGACTGCAAAAAGTACTGATTCAAAAAGAGAAGGTTTTTCTATGTAGTGCCAATTAATATCTAGATATGTGTAATTGTTTGCATTTTTTAATAATGCCTGAGTTTTGAGTCCTTTCTAGCATAAAAGCCAAGCGATCGCTTTGAACAGCATTAAGTATACTGTTCGCTACACTCGCTTGACTAAATTGAGCATTGAATTCTGCATTGAGTAGTATGATTGTACCATTTATTGAAGAAATATCAAAAATTCTTGGCAAAAATTAAGTCTTGACGTGAACAGGAAAAACACCCAAGGCAATCAACCTGGCTGGAAGGTCACGCAAGATGGGTAAGCGCAAAAACGCAGGTGGTACAAAGGTACGATTTGAGGCGAGAACTGGGGCAAATACCCGCTTTTGGATAAAAGTTTGAAACGCCTGAATGATGCGTGTGGGCAACTCGCGTTTACGCTGTACTTTTGCTGAATTACGCCATTTAGCGCCAATACTGCTCCTGCCGGCCCCCCACCCACAATGCAACAATCTGTGGTTTGTCCGTCTACAATGTCATGGACAGGGTTAATACTCGAATCTTGGGAAAGATTTTTAGGTACATCGGTAGTCATAACAACACCTCCTGATAGCCCTAAAATTCAGGATAGTTTGCTTTTTATGATGCAAGCTGTTTTTTTAACTTTTCGTATTTACATATAACGTGTATTATGATTGGCGCTAAACTGTCATTGGTCATTAGTCCAATGCCCAATGTCCAATGCCCCATACTTCGGCTCCTTTCGACTTCGCTCAAGGCAAGTCGCTACTTCGGCTACGCTCAGTACAAGTCAGTACAAGTGCCCAATCCCCAATGACAATAATTAGTTGTGTCCCAAGTTGTTTTAGAAAACGTTTATAAAAGTTTTTCCCCGCGTAAAGGGGAAGGTGTAACCTCGCAAACCCAATCTCCCCTCACGTCTGGGGAGAAAACTGATGCAGCGCAAGAACGTGCGGGAAGTGTTAACGTCTTGCGACGGATTAATCTGACGATCGCAGATGGCGAGTTTATGGTGCTGGTGGGCCCTTCTGGTTGTGGTAAAAGTACCCTGCTGCGCTTAATCGCCGGGTTAGAAGTGATGACTGGCGGTAATATCTGGATAGGCGATCGCTTGATCAATGACCTACCACCCAAAGAACGCGACATTGCAATGGTGTTTCAAAATTACGCCCTCTATCCCCACATGACGGTGTACGACAACATCGCCTTTGGGTTACGCCGCCGTTTTGGGAGAGCAGGAGCAGCAGAAATTACTCCCTCATCTCCCTCATCTCCCTATCTTCGGACGTGGGCAGAAAATCTTTTTGTAGGTGCGACAAGAAAGTTACCTAAAGGACTGCGCTACATTTCTGACAAAGAACGGGCGGTGGATGAACAGGTGCGTAGTGTTGCCCAACTGTTACAAATCGAAACATTGCTGAATCGCTTACCAAAACAGCTATCTGGGGGACAAAGACAACGGGTTGCATTGGGACGAGCGATCGCGCGTGACCCCCAAGTATTCTTAATGGATGAACCGCTTTCTAACTTAGATGCCAAACTGCGGGCGGAAACCCGCGCTCAAATTGTCAAATTGCAGCGCCAACTGGGGACAACGACAATTTACGTTACCCACGATCAAACAGAAGCGATGACGATGGGCGATCGCATTGCAATAATGTCTGAGGGTAAAATTCAGCAAGTTGCTTCTCCCTTAGAACTTTACAACCGCCCTGCCAATCTTTTTGTCGCAGAGTTCATTGGTTCACCACCGATGAATTTTATTCCTGTAGAATTTCATGCCCCTCTGTTGATTACTCATTCCCAGTTTCGTTTCACCCTCCCAGAAGTCTGGGGAAAAGCTTTACAAAAATATGATCGGAAAACTCTAATTTTAGGCATTCGCCCAGAACACTTGAACTTAAGTATGCCTGCTACCAAAAATCTACCAGTGCAAGTAGATTTGGTAGAGAATCTCGGCAACGATTCCTTTATCGCTGTTAAGATTGCCGAACCTGGATCTAAAGGAGCCACTACCAATTACTTACAAGTGCGAATCCCACCAGACCGATTTGTACAAGTTGGGGAGCAACTATGGTTATCTCTGACTCCAGAAAAAATTCACTTTTTTGACCCGGAAACTGAGCTAGCAATATTTCCCTAAAGTCGGAGCAGGGGAGGAAAAATCTAATCATCGCTTCCGCAAAGGGACAAACGGAATCAGAATTGAGAGCAATTGTATCAGATTGCGATCTCAAGGCAGAGCATGACAAATTTTATAATAAATTTAATTTATCCTTTTAACAAATAAGACTATTTGCTTTTATTGCATCAATCGTTTTATGCTGAAATTAGGAGAGATTTGCACTTTGAACAAATATAAACTTGGCTTGCGATTAATACTAGAACTCACGCACTGTACAAAAAAATAATGTTGTGCATCAACGTGAATACGTCGTTTCAGGGTTTTATTAATCATTTTTTGATGATAAATATACCCGTGATGTAGGGGCACAGCAATGCTGTGCCCTTACGACAGATGTGGTTTTTCAAATCACTCATATTTGGTCTTTTCTGTCAATGCGTAAGTTCTAAATACTAGCCTTTGGCTCTAGTAATCCTGACTACTTTCAAGTAGGGCAAAAAGTCATTTGGCTTTACAGTCCTCGCGCAGATTATGCAGCGCTTCCTGCTGTTATGAAGTACAGTTTCTCGCGTCACCGCAATCTTCTGTA
>JAHCSU010000280.1 GCA_023522315.1 Nostoc sp. CCCryo 231-06 | reverse complement strand
TTGTAGTCAGTGCTTCGGGATGTCTGGTTGCCGTTGGCATCATAAGTATAGGTTTCGACATAATCAGCAATGCCATCGCCGGACTCATCAGCGCTATAGGATGTCAGGTTATAGCTGTATTTAATAACTGAGTCTGTTGTCCCATCACTGTTTTTGTCTATCTTCTCAGATATCACATTGCCATTGGCATCATAAGTATAAGTTGTACTTGATGTCATAAACTTCTGTTCCTTTATTAATATCTTTATGACTATGCATGAGTACTATAGCGTAGGTAATTAAAACTCATAGCAAGTTGTGAAATATATTTATCCTACATCAGTAATCTAAAATATGGTGGGCGATGTCTAACGACAAGCCTGTATGCGTCTACGCAGTACTTTACCTGATCAGAAGGTGCGATCGCAGCATTACAGTTATTGGCAGACACAGCCAAAAAGGGCAAAATTGCCCTCTTGGGTGCTATGAAAGAATTGTAAAGAGTGATGTCTAACGACAAGCTGAATAAGGGTCTATGCACTAGCGAGTTGAAGAAGTAGTGCGATCGCTACTATGTGTAGATTTCAGGCGTTGTTGGAAAGACTAGGGTTATTAGTGTAGCGTCTTTGAAAAAGAATTGCTGCCAAATTAGTCACTAAACAGGTGATTGCTAGCCACAGCAAGATATAAGTAGGAGCCATCACCACGCCAATCAGGAACCAAGTATATACGTGAAGTATCATTACAGAAGCGAAAAAGCTAGCAATTCCAGCAGATTGCCACACTTGATACGATGGGCGACGTAACGCTACCAGGCTGATCGTTAAAATTGTGACAAGTAAGTTCGCTGGTACGAGAAATGTACAAATACTAACGCAGTTGTCACGAGAGAACTCAGCCAAGGTGTTTAAATCGAGCATTAATTTGTTGGGATAGGTGTTAGCGTTTTAAGAATTTAATTTATTGTATTTTAAAATAACGAAATCAACATTAATATATGAGTGAGTAATCACATTGCAAATATAACATAAATTAAACTATTGAGTTGCGTTTTGCTACTCCCAATAGTTAGTTAATTATAAAGATTTTAGATAAGTAGGGTGGAAAAGACCCACCCTAGCTGAATTAACCCGGTAAAATCACCGTATCGATAACGTGTACCACACCATTATCAGCTTCGATATCTGCTGCTAAAACTGTGGCATTTTTAACTTCAAAACCATCAGAAGAACTAATTTTAATGGGTGAACCTTCCACAGAATTAACCGTACCGAGTTCTGCCAAATCAGCCTTTAGCAGCTTTCCTGGAACGACATGATACTTTAAGATCCGCGTTAGCTGGGGAATATTTTGTAACAGAGTTTGGATAGTTCCCTCTGGTAATTTGGCAAAAGCATCGTCATTTGGTGCAAAGACGGTGAACGGGCCAGGACTTTTTAATGTTTCTACTAAACCAGCAGCTTGTACAGCTGCCACCAGTGTTTTAAAAGACTCAGCCGTAACTGCAATATCAACAATATCAGCCATATATCTTACCTAGAATCTCTGCAAAAGATTTTAAAGGATAATAAACCTATTTGAAGTTTTATTAAACAAAATAAATTTAAAATCAGGCTTTGAATAAACTACACGTAGCGCATACTTCTTCTCAGACATCACCTTATGATGTTTCTAGGGAAATTCCTGGTAGAACAAATAGCAGATGTTAGCCTTAAAACTCGTGAAGCCTTTTATAGATAAACCGCATCCACCTTGAAAACTGTAGTTCTTTCTGTATGAAAAGAAATAAACCCTCATCCCC
>JAHCSU010000028.1 GCA_023522315.1 Nostoc sp. CCCryo 231-06 | reverse complement strand
ATGTCATAATAGCATCCCAAGTATCTGTACCTCATAGCAGGAGGAAGTGCTGTATATAAATTAATTGAGATAATTGCCAAGATAATTTTATATTTTCGTTTAATTAGCCTTGACAGTGACAAGGATAAATTGTTAATGTTTGTAGCTAACAATTTATTAACATAGAACTTACGCAAAAACCTCTCAAGCTTTCATTTCTTAGTCTCCTCTGTTAAGAATCATGACCAGCTAACGGTAACAACAAGCGGCTAACTACCCGATTATCTGGTAATTGATAGAAATTCAACTCTCCTCCTAGTTTTTGCATAAGGTTTTGGCAGATGAGCAAATGTAAACCTGGCGGTTGGTCGAGTTTGGAGGGAGCAAGCACATCTTTGGGTGTATTATCATGTAGTTCTGTTAGTAGCTGTGGTTCGATCGCACCGTTGTATGTAATCGACAGTTCTAGAGATGTCTGATGTTCAGCCCCTCCACTTGCAGAAGATTGCTTTGAATCGTAGTTTTTAGATGCATCTACACGACGACACCAAATATCAATTCTGCCTCCGGTTTGAGAACGGTTACAGGCAGTAACCAATAATTCATGGATAACTAACTCAATTTTGACAATATCACCTGCGATCGCCATTGTGGATTGAGCGCTGGAAGTAGGAATACCTCTGGCGAGTGAAGAAATTTTTGACGATTGCTCCTCAATCTGTTGCCCCAAACCATGTACACCAATCCACAGCTTTTGTTGTTTAAGTAAATTTTCAATACCTTCGAGCGATCGCTTCAGTAAACTGGCTATGGGCATAGTTTCCCAACTTATATGTAGCTGCCATTGCTCAAGTTTTAGCATTCCACTCATGGAGGCAGCTGTATGGTCTAATTGCCGCAGCAATAACTCGTAGCGCATCTGAGTCGGTTCATTAGTAGGAATACCCAAATCATGTATTTGTTTCAGAGATAGCGCCGTTATTCTTTGAATTTCCTCTAAGCGGCGATGTTTGTACCAGTTAAGTTGTCGTAAATCTTCTGTTGTGGATTCTAAAAGTCGGGTAATTTGCTTTTCACGACGCCACCAGGCTAATTGAGAAATTAAAGTTGCGATCGCACTGAGGCTTTGTTCTGACCAGTGACGCTCTTGATAGTCTGCTAACAACACTACACCCGTAGTTTCATAATCAGCATTGGTACGTAATGCCATTACCAAAATTTGACCTTTGTCTGGAGTATTCAACCATTTTCGAGTTTTGGGGGGTAAATTATCTACGTTCAAAGTCAGGTAACTCTCTGTGGCAAGTGCCCACTGAATTAAGGCTTCAGTCTCGATAGGAATAGATGCATCGGAAAAAATCCCAAATAGGCTATTGTGAACCACTCCAGGGATAATTTCTGCCCAACTTTCACCAGGTGACCAGCATAGCAGTACCGCTAAGGGACAACCCAGAATCGATGCTATTTGTTCGAGTGCTGTACGTTCTAAATGTTTTTTTTCTACCTCAATTTTGCTATTTTGGGATTGTGTCAGAATGCGTAGGCATTGCTCAAATGCCTGGGAAGTTTTTTGCTGCTGGGTGGTGCGGTTATGTAATTGCCACTGGCGAATAATTACACCAATCTGTTGACTAACGGCCCATAGTAATTCTTTTTCGAGAGTTGTCCAATAACGATGGGTTTCGTGAGTGATGACCAAAAGCGTTGCTGGTATATGCTCGTGAGTGCATTTACAAACAAGTAGCGATCGCACTCCACTTTCTAACAACAAAGGACGCCAATTAAAAAAGCGTAAATCTTCATCTAAATTCTCAATTTCTACCGCTTGAGTTGAACGTTGCAAAAGCTGCCCATCTAACTCTTTGAGAGTATTAAGGGCAAATGCTAACGGCCGGCGATTATGGGGCTGACTTTGGTAAATAAATTGATAATTATTCTGTTCAGGATCATACTCCAACAGCAAAAATCGCGTAGCAACTAATCGAGCTAAAACTCTCTTAGCACAGCTGTCTAAAGTTTCCTGAAGGTCATGTTCGCTATAGATACCTTGAGCAACTTGGCTAGTCAGTTGGGCATCCTCTTGAATCTGTTTGATAGTGCTTTCCATGCTTTCAGTGGTTGCGACCAGGGAAATTAAGCCAGCAGCACCTTGGACAAAATTTTTGTCTGTCTCCGTCCAGATTCGAGGTTCATTGCTTTCGACCGCCAGAAAACCGAGTAAGTTCTTTTGCCAGATAATCGGAGCTGCCAAGAGCGATCGCACCTTCAGCCGTTGCAGCAATTTTGCCGTAAAATGACTCTTTAAAGAACTCCGTGCATCACCAATCGAGACAATTTGGTTAACTGTCAAAGCATAATAAAAGTCGCTCAACTCCTGTACTGTCATTCCTGCCGCTTGCTGACTACTAGAATTGCGATCAATTGTGACAAGTTGATTGCTCATCCGACACCAAAAATAGCGCCCTTCCCGCTCAAACCAGTAAACATTTGTCCGGTTGGGAGAGACAAATTTATGAGTTGCTTGCACCGTTGCTTCTAGCCTTTGATTAAGGTTACTAAGGGTGCGTAAATTTTCTAGCAATTCTAATAATGGCTCGTCGCTTCGCTTGGTTTGCTTTTGCTGCAAATGCATCTCATTTTGATAAAGCACTGCCCCCAGTTCGCCTAAAACCATCATTAAACGTGCTTTTGCTTCCCCTGTCACTAGGTAGCCCCAGCGTTCTGAACCTAGTAACAGCACACCTAAGCAACGGTCTTTATAACGAATTGGTAAAATAATCGTTCCTTGGATGTGGAATTTTTCAGCAATTTTTCGCCATTCGGCGGCGCGGATTTCAGTTTGCAAATCAGCTATGCCCAAAGGATGCTGTTCAATCACCACTTGCTCTAATAAATCTCCAGGACTGAGAACAACCCTTTGGCGTAAAAAGCTCGTGTCATGATCAGGTGTGATGCCCCCTTTGCCGAATAATATGTGATTCAGGCGATCGTAAAGAGCAATCCAAATCAGTTTGTAGTCAAACTGTTCTTTAAGATAAGAAATAGTAGTTTCAATCAGAACGTCAACATCATCTTCTTCTCTGAGGCTCTGGAGGAAGCGCCCCAATGAGAGGATCTGCTGTTCGGCGGCTATAGGTTTTTGCGGCTGCCCCATCTGATTTATTGGTTTATATAAGTTGTAATATATAAGATGCCCAGAAAAGGACTCTGAGTAATATTCTCACAATTATTTAATCTTGACCCTCGACAGCTTAATAGGAGGTTATGTACGCAGAACTACTTAACAGTAACAATACCTTCACCAAAAAAGAGCCTACAAAACAAAAATTTTAGCAAAACTAGCAAAATGACCCATACATCAGCATTTAGCTGACAGCGAATGCCATAAGTATAAGTTTTGCGTGCATGGCCATAGCGATCGCGCCTTGAGATGTAGCGATCGCTAAATCAAAAAATATCCTCATAGATATCTGTCATCGTTAGCGATAAATTGACCGAATTTAACTCAAATTAAACAACTTTTGCATGAAGTATCTTTTATGACCAATCGGGTAATTTTCTTGAAAAGCAAATACAGTGTAGCCTTGAGATTCATAAAATTCCTTAGCTTGAAACTCTAATGTCTCAAGATGAACCCCTACACAGTTTTGCTTTTGACCTTCTTTTTCAGCAATTTTAAGGATGTTGCTTCCAATCCCTTTGCCGCGTAAGTCTTCTTGAACAACTAGGATTCTGATATAAAGCCAATCGCAACCGATTTCACCCAGAACTCCACCAACAATCAAGCCTGATTCATCTCGTGCAAAAACTGCTACAGATTGCCACTCCGACAACGGAAAAAAATGTTGATTGAATTGGCGAATCATTTGGATGACGGTCATCCGATCCTGCTGAGTTACTTCCTGTTCTACCTGAACTGTAATCATCCTAATTTTGCTTCTGGGCAAGGTTTTGACCAATACTCATTAACCACTCGTACAGAATTACAGAGTGAATTCTGACTTCTGACTTCTGAGTTATTCTTTATAAAAGCTAATGGATATTTATAAATTTGCTATTCGTCCGCTTTTGTTCAATGTGGTAAAAACAGACCCAGAGTGGTTACACCAGCAGACAATTCGCAGTTTTAGCTGGCTATCGCAAACCCCTGCTAGTTGGGCAAACCAACGCTTAGAAAAATCTTTATGTCTGTACGATTCACGCCTAGAACAAAATTTGTTTGGGCTAAACTTCCCAAATCCGGTAGGGTTAGCAGCTGGCTTTGACAAGGATGGAGTCGCTGCTAATATTTGGTCTAACCTGGGTTTTGGCTTTGCGGAATTGGGAACTGTAACTTTTCACGCACAGCCAGGAAATCCGCCTCCCCGTTTGTTTCGCTTACCGTTGGATAAAGCTGCTCTCAATCGGATGGGCTTTAATAATCTCGGTGCAGCAGCAATGGCGGCACGATTAGCACAGGAAAAACAGAAGTTAACCCAGTCAATACCCATAGGGATAAATTTGGGTAAATCTAAGGTAACTCCCCTAGAAGCAGCCGCACAGGATTACCTCGATAGTTTTCGCTTACTCAAGGATTTGGGAGACTATTTTGTTGTTAATGTCTCTTCCCCCAATACGCCGGGGTTGCGATCGCTCCAAGATGCTTCTATGCTCAGTGCCATCTTGGATTTATTACAACAAGAAAACACTACACAAAAACCAATTTTTGTCAAGATAGCCCCAGATTTGGATTGGGTTGCGATCGCTGACATTATTTCTTTGGCTAAAACCTACCAACTGGCGGGAATTATCGCCACTAATACTACCATCAGCCGTGATGGACTAAAAACCCAGGTGATTGACCAAACGGGCAAATCACCCCAGGATGAAGCTGGCGGAATTAGCGGTGAACCATTGCGCGATCGCTCCACTGAGGTAATTCGTTTTATTTGGCAGCAAACCCAAGGACAAATCCCGATTATTGGCGTTGGTGGCATCTTTTCTGCTGAAGATGCTTGGGAGAAAATTACTGCTGGTGCTAGTTTGATCCAGGTTTATACAGGCTGGATTTACGAAGGCCCACTGATGGTAAGCCAGATTCTAGCAGGTTTGCTTGTCCTACTAGAACAAAGCGGCTTAAATTCCATCAACGAAGTTGTAGGTTTACAAACAAAAATTCAAAAATTCTAATTACGAATTACGAATTGTTTTACCCTTCTTCCTCCACGGTGAAAAACTCCTTAGTTTTTTCCGAGTATGACCAGGCAATACCATCAGGGTCTTTGCTGCGACTCCACTCAGGAAATTCTGGATCGTTTCGCCGTTTATAAACTGTGCTGGAATAGACATTTAGCCGTTTGGCAAGTTCAGATTGAATCAGAGAGCCAAAAATTAACTGTTTTTCCAGCGATCGTTTAGCTGACTCATGAGTTGGCTGTGGAAGTGATTCGCTTTCTGGTTCTTCCTCCTGTGGGTTTGGTGGTGGTGGTGCTAGGAGCGATCGCGCAGTTTTAGTAACTGGTTGAGTAGGAAGTTCTTTAACAGGCTCACTACTATCAAGAATATTGCCGAGAATGCTGGCAGTTATAAAGTAATAAGACTGCCCTGCATCTTCAGAATTAAGTATACTAGCGCCAAATTCCGAGGCTTTACTATCCAAGTAGCGTTTTGCCGTCGTTCCAGGAAAATTGCCCCTCATTGCCAAGTCCATTGGCGTAAGTCTGCCCTGATTTTCCCGAACCAACTGATGAAAAATTGGGTTAACTCGATGAGTCCACTGTTGCCATTGATATTCCTGCCAAAGCTTGAAGCCAATTACCAGCACAATTAGCGCCAGTAAAAATCTCCAAGTGGTAACTAGGAAAATAATCAAGAACGAGATGGGCAAAAGTAGAACGAGAAAAGCCTTGCCGTTATCTTCTATGGGTTTCTCACTCATGCCGATTTTTGCCAAGTGAATTTTGGGAAATAATACTATCTATATTGGCAAAAATTAGGACACTTTTTTGTATCTTTTGGCAAAGTTGCGGCAAATTTGTCGGCAAAACCTTTACTCGCTAGATGTTATAGGCTTCTGAAACTGGAACTTCTCATCGATGTCGCAGGTTCAAGTCCTGCTCTGCCACCTTTCATTTTTGCCCGCAAGGGCCGGGAGATGAAGCGATGAATTACAATTTTTTCACTAACAATAAAACAACTACATCACAAAATCAGCCTATCCCCGGACGAGAAGCAGAGATGATTCAGGGGCGTTCCGGTGGCTTTATGTTTGATGCTGGCATTTGGAAAATGTTGCGCCGTTGTCTTTTGGTTGGCACAGCAAAAAGCACTTACTACGCTGGCAAACAGGAATTAACTGAAGATTTTGTGGCAGTTGTCAGACAAGCCGTTGCCGAAAATCCCAGCCGTGTGGCAGAAGAAATTTTGTATGCTAGCGATGGACACGCCATCAATAACAGTGCGCCCATCTTGGCTTTGGTACTGCTATCTATGGGTGAAGCACCACAAGCAAAACAGGCATTTGGTGAAATATTCCCGCAAATTGTTCGCACTGGTAGCCACTTCTACGAATGGTTGAACTACACCAAATCTCTGCGGGGATTTGGCAAAGTAGTGCGGGAAGCTGGTAAAACTTGGCTCTCAAGAGAAGATGTTAAGGGTTTAGCTTATCAACTGTTGAAATATCAACAGCGTCAAGGCTTCTCCCACCGAGATGCATTACGGTTGTTCCATGTCAAACCGCCTACAGAAAATCACCGTCAACTATTTGAGTGGGTAGTTAGAGGCTGGGAAGAATTACCAGCAGACATCCCCTCAGAGGCGTTGGCGCAGATTTGGTGGTATGAGTGGCTTAAGCGGAATCCCACCCAAACCCCTGAAGCTATTTCCCAAGGACGCTTAACCCACGAAATGGCTGCACCTGTGGGCAAAATGGATCAGCAAGCTTGGCAGCTGCTATTTCAGGAAATGCCAATAGGTGCAATGTTACGTAACTTGGGTTCTTTAACTGAACTGGGTGTGTTGCGAGCCGATGAAAGCGCCAATTTGCTACGAGTGGAAGCAGTTCTTAATGGCAGAGAACATCTGCGTAAAGGTCGCATTCATCCAATTGATGTTTTGAAAGCACTCAAAACATATCAATCTGGTGGAACATTAGGACGCAGTAAGAAAACTTGGAACCCAGTTCCTCGGATTGTGGATATTTTAGAAAAGGCGGTTGAACTATCTTTTGATGTTGTGCAACCCACAGGTAAAGTCTTCATGCACGCCGTAGACGTTTCCGGTTCTATGGGTAGCTTAGTTGCAGATATGGGACTGAGTTGTTGTGAAATTGCCACCACAATGGCACTGGTAACAGCAAAAGCAGAGAAAAACTACATGATTCGCGGCTTTGCTACCGAATTCCGTGAATTAGGTATCACTGCCAAAGATAGTTTTAGTTCTGCGGTTCGCAAAGCTAGCAACCAAAACTTCGGTGGAACAGATGCATCTGTAGCTTACGACTGGATGATTAAGAATAAGTTCAAAGCTGATGTAGTCTGCTTTTGGACTGACTCGGAAAGCTGGGCGGGAAATAAGCATCCAAGTCAAGCGTTGAAGGAGTACCGCAAAAAGGTGAATCCCAACGTCAAGGCGGTGTATGTCAGCTTGACACCTTACCAGATTACTTTGGTAGATCCTCAAGATTCGCTGTCTTGGGATTTGGCAGGGTTCGACCCAGGTACGCCTCGGATCATCCAGATGCTGGCTACAGATGAATTGTAGATATTGCTGAAGGGTAAAGGATGAAAAACTTTATCCTTCATACTTCATGGCGGGTTATCCTGATTCGCAACTTGCCTTTCGGGGACGTTCGCGAAGCGTGGCGTCAGCCAAGAATTTAGGGTTATCGGTTATGTCTCCACCATTGTGGGGATTAGCGGGTTCAACCCCCGCACCCGCCTTTGTTTGATTCAGGACTTACGCAAAGGAGAAGGCGATTTAATTTTTGAATGGTCGTTTTTCTATTTCAGCGATGGGTAGAAGTAGGGTGTCTTCGATGTGCGATCGCATTTTCTCAGAAGCACTATTGAGGCAATCCACAAGCAACAGGCAAGCTTCGTGATACTGTCTTAACAATTCCTCCTGTTGCTCTTGGAATGGTTTCAAAAGTTTGATACTATGCAACGCATAATCCAGGTTACGCTCCTCAACTACCCGTAACATATTCCAACCCCAAACTCCACCATTCTGTTGCCACCATTTTTGTCTTAGTTCTCGTTGCATAGCTGGATCTGGTAACAAATATTTCAATTTTTGAAGAAATAATTTTAAATTAGGGTCAGAAGCATTTGCACAAACATTGACATCAAAATCACGAACATAATCTATCTCAAGAAAATTATCATTTTGATCCATAACTGAACCATTTATTTTAGCGCCAATAGATATCAAAACTGATATAATTGCGCTATCTAATTTAAGCGGTTTATCAATATGATATCCAGGATGTTTTTTTGAAGATTTCAAACCGAGTAGACCCCGCATAAAATTCTTATAAAGAGTAAACGGAAAACCTATTTCAAAATAATAAGCTCGGAGTATGACTGGTTTATACTCTGTATCTACTTCATTTGACACTAAAACTGATTTTCGGTTTACACAGGTCAAAAAATCTTGCAAATTGTCATCTGATGCTAGAGTTTTATCAATCTGTTTTTTCATTGACAGTACTAGCTCATCAGTTAATTCTCCTTCTAATTTCAACCTAGATATAGCCTCCGCACGAATCACTGGATGCAGCCAATATCGTATTTCTCCAAAACCGTCTTTTTCTAACTCCACTAAAAAACGAGCTTGCAAAGATTTAATAACCCGCTTCCGTCTTTCTTCCGGTACATCCCAAAGCAAATACATAATAGCAAGTTTTGGGACTTTAGGAAATATTTGATATCGATATACTCCCATTCTGTAGATTAGTTTATAGGCTTCTGCATCAGCTTTTTTTAAGCGATCAAACTGACTAGCAACTAAATATTCTAATTCTTCCTCAAATAACAAATCTCCTTTAGTCTCTTGCCAGTACATTTCTAAATTACCATTATAAGGCTCTTGTAGAATAGCACCGCAGAGGATTTCCATAGCTTTAGTATTGCCACCATAAGCTTTATGCATCTCCCTGAAAGCTAAAGATTTAGTCTCAATCTTGTGATGATTGAAGAAGTTTATCCATGATTCTTCATCTAATCCTGGTAATAGGAAATCTTTAACAGTTACTTTAGACTCCTTCAGTGGTTCGCGACTCGTAATTAGTGTGACAGACTGAACATCGCGATCAGCTAAAGCTATAAGCAATTCAACATAGCGACTATGAGCTTCGATAAACTTACCTTTTCTATCCAAGGCAGATTCAAGATTATCAATCAACACGTATCTTTTCTGAGTCTTTAGTTTGTCCTTCAATTCATCTATCATTGTCATAAAATCGTGTTTTGTGTCACCCTTAAAGTCTGGATACAAAAAATTTTGAAGCTTTTCTTCTATGGGAGTAATATCTTGAGGTTGGATTGGTAACTCTATTTTCCAATCTGATAAACCTACTTTTTTGAGGAATTCTTTAGCTAGTGTTGTTTTGCCAACTCCACCCTTGCCATAAATACCAATAATTTTTGCACCTTTACTAACTAAGGTTTCTAGGTGTGCGATCGCATCCTCACGCCCAACAAAATTAGGATTTTCAGATATCGTGTCCTGAAACTGCTCTGTTTCAGGTTGAGTGTCTTGAGATAGATCCGCCACTTCTTGCCAATCCATATCTAACTTAAAGCAAATTTCCTTGAAAACTTGATGTTTAACAGGTTTTCCTGCCAGGAATTTTCCAATTGGCTGACGAGTCCTTAAATCCACCTCGCTTGCAAATTCATCTTGCGTTAATCCAGTGCGTTCAAAAGCTCTTTTTACCTTTTCTAAGTTTTCTGGAGATACTCGCAGTGATTTCATTGCCATAGTCTAACCACACAGCCTGTGTCTACTTGAACAGATGGAATTGAAAATCGTACCTAACTAATACCCAAAATCACGCATTTCAAGAACTTTACCCCTACTCAATCTTATACACCAGCCCTCGAAGCTAGTTGATGTAGTCATTCACAACACTTATGAAATCTACCTACATCAACGGACGTTGCTACTATCAAGGCAATGGTGGCGTTCTTCTTCCTGCTGTCACCACAGTTTTAAAAGCTACACAGCCACCGAAGTCTCTAGCCGCCCTTTCCTATTGGGGCAATAAAGTTGGCGATGCAGAAGCAAATCGAATTGCCGCTACCAGCCGCCGTCGAGGAAATGCTTTGCACCAGTTCATTAAAGAACACCTGCAAGGTTACTCCCCCAAACCTGACAACAGCCTGATTCAGCCTTACTGGGATAGCGTTCAATCTGTGCTAAATAAACTTAGCGATGTTCAACTTGTTGAAGAAGTCGTGCCTAACTATCAGGAACTTTACGCCGGGAAAGTTGATTTAGTTGCTCGTTATCAAGGCGTTCCCTATTTAATTGAATGGACTACAGCCGAGGAAGCAAAACTGAGATTTGATAAGCTTTATGACAAACCTTTACAACTAGCCGCTTATGGTGGTGCGATAAATCGCTATTATAGCGATCGCCTTTTTAACTCCAAAATTAACCATGCTCTTATCGTCGTAGCCTTGCCAGGTGAAGAAGCAGAGATTTTTGAATTTGATCGTGCAAGGCTAATTCATGTCTGGCATCAATGGCTTAATCGGCTGAATTTTTTCTTCAGTGTAGTTGCTGCCTAAAAGTGCGATCGCATACCCACCCAAAGCGATGTCTACGACGGGCTACGCCTACGCAAACATCTACCTCTTATGCAATAGACAAAATGCTTCTTTAGCAACATAATGTAACATAACTTAGCAATGTTCTCGCGATCGCTGTTCCTTTTGGATCTAATTGCGATTAATGTGGCAATGTGCTAGATATCAGCCTGGTTTGATCCCAAATTGTCCACCCAAAGGCAGTAGATGAAGTTTTGTGTGAATAAGTATAAGGGATGAAATAGCTCTGCTTTCCAAAAAGTGAAAAAGGAACAGATTTTTATGACATTTGATTACGATTTGTTTGTCATTGGTGCTGGGCCTGGGGGATTGGCAGCAGCTAAAAAAGCAGCTAGTTACGGTGTACGTGTGGCTATTGCTGAACAAGAATCCGTCGGTGGGACTTGTGTAAATCGCGGTTGCGTTCCTAAAAAACTGATTGTCTACGCCGCTGACTTCGCCCTGCAAAATCAAATAGCGCACAGTTATGGGTGGAGTGACTGTGAAACATACTTTGACTGGACATTATTTATTAAGTCAGTACATCAGCATATTGACACCATTAACCAGTCTTATTTTCAGCAATTGCAAAAAGCTGGAGTTGAACTAATTTCTGAATATGTCACTTTCATCGATACCCATACTATCAATATTAATGGACGCAAAGTTACAGCAGACAAAATTTTAATTGCTGTGGGAGGGCAACCCCTCAAGCCCAACATCCCAGGTATAGAATACGCTATCACATCCCGCGAGATGTTTCAGCTACCCTATCTGCCGAAACGTTTAGCAATTATTGGCGGCGGCTACATTGGCGTAGAATTTTCCAGCATGATGCACGCTTTCGGCTGCGAAGTGACGGTGATTGAAAAAGACGAAATGATTTTATCGGGGTTTGATGATGACATTTGCTCTGCTGTACAACAGGGCTTGATTAAACGCGGAATTAAGTTATTCACCAATAGCACGGTTGCTGAAATCAAATTCTCAGAAGAAGGTTTCTTGTTGACTATTACTGGTGAGAGCCAAGAAATAATTACAGCAGATACCATCTTAGTTGCCACAGGTTACGTTCCCAATACCAAGAATCTTGGTTTGGAAAATGCCCATATTGAACTTGGCGAACATGGTGCAATCAAAGTAGATGAATACAGCCGCACCAGCCAAGAAAACATTTTTGCTGTGGGTGACTGTACCAGCCGCGTGCAATTGACTCCAGTGGCTAAGGCAGAAGGTATTGCCTTTGCGGATACAGTTTTTGGCAACAAGGCACAAAAACTAAATTATGATTATGTGCCCACTGCTGTTTTTTGCCGTCCAGAAGCGGCTAGTGTGGGAATGACAGAGGCGAAAGCACGGGAAAAATTTGGTGAATCTGTACAATGCTACCGCACCCAGTTCCAACCACTGTTGTATCAGCTAATCGAACAGAATGAGTCAACCACTATGAAGTTAGTGCTAAATAGTGATTCTGGGCAAGTTTTGGGCGCTCACATGGTGGGTGAACATGCAGCAGATATCATTCAAAGTCTGGGTGTGGCAATTCGCAAGGGCATTACTAAGGAAGACTTGGATGAAACAATAGGCATTCATCCCACGACAGGAGAAGAATTCCTGTCGTTAATTTAAAATCAGCGCTAGCGGGTTCTATTCCAACACCCGCTCCTGAAGATATTAGGACTTACGCAAAATATCTCTCAAACTCTTATTTCTCCGTGTCCGGTTATTGAGCGAAGTCGAAATACTGCGCCTCTGTGGTAGCCTGCGGCA
>JAHCSU010000279.1 GCA_023522315.1 Nostoc sp. CCCryo 231-06 | reverse complement strand
AAATACGCAACTACGTTGCTGTTTCTCAGGGGTTTTCAGCATTTTCCTTATAATTCGTAATTAATTTTGGGTACAGAGCCAATACGGTTCAGTTAAGGGAAGAGACGCGATAAATCGCCGTTTTTACAATAATCAGTCCTTTGTAGAGACGGCGATTTATCGCGTCTTTATGATATATAATTTTCATCAAAAAACCTTATCCGAAGCGTATTAAAAAGCCTACTACTCAAGATGTAATTAGCATTAGAGGCGCACAGCTACCTGTACGCCCCTAATCACCTGTATTTCACTTAGTAATGATTCAGGTTAATGCCAGCTTCTTTTGCCATTGCTTCTAACCCATTAATTTGTAGGGTTTTGATTGCTTTGGTAGATAGCTTTAACTTCACCCAGCGATTTCCGGCTTCCCACCAAACACGCTTGCTTTGCAGATTGACGTGCTGAAGGCGTTTAGTACGGCGGTGAGAGTGGGAAACAGCAAAAGCGTTATTTGCCTTCTTACCAGTTAGTTCACAGCGACGGGACATAGCAAGTATCTCCAGATTGTTATTTTAATACAGCCTTTCCATTTTAGGTCTTAGGCAACAGAAGTGGAGAAGGGAGTGGGGAGCAGGGGAAGAAATAACTCCAAACTCCAAACTCCAAACTCCAAACTCCAAACTCCAAACTCCAAACTCC
>JAHCSU010000278.1 GCA_023522315.1 Nostoc sp. CCCryo 231-06 | reverse complement strand
AAAAAGCTAAAACCCCAGTCTAATAGCTCAAGATAACTAATTGGTACGATCGCACTCTGCTTAATCCCAGTCCCCAAAAACTAGAGCGCTGGCGGCGAATTGCTACGGAAGCCGCCGAACAATCAGAACGAGCAATTATTCCTACTATTTTAGAACCTGTGGTTTTTAGTTCTGCGATTGCCACTGTCACTACTAATTACCGCTACCTATGCGCGGCGCGGGGCGATAATCCCCATTTAATTAAAGCAATTAGTTGTGTGCCAATTGGTGCGGAAATTGCGATCGCTATTGGCTCCGAAGGAGGCTGGACGGACGCAGAAATTGAGAGTGCGATCGCTGCGGAGTTTCAATGCGTTTCCTTGGGTAGCCGCGTTTTGAGAGCCGTTACTGCTCCAATAGTTGCTTTATCTATGATTGCGGCGGCTTTTGAAGCTGAAAATAATTAAGGTGCGATCGTACCAATTAGTTATCTTGAGCTATTAGACTGGGGTTTTAGCTTTTTTATCGCTATGCTTGATGATGCGATCGCTGCTATTGAACGCCAAGATTACGGAACCGCCGCCCAATTATTGCAACCATTATTGCAAACATCTCCTGACAACCCTTGGGTGCAATTTTACGCTGGAAAACTTTACGAGGGCTTAGGCGAATTAGAATCTGCCCAAAATGTTTATCGCAGTCTGCTCAAAAGTGTTACAAACACAAAACTTTTAGCTCAGATACGTCAAGGGATACAACGCTTAGAAAGCCTAATTCAAGCACAAAAACAACGGGGGATTGCTCAAGCAATCAATGAGCCAAGCAATCATAGATAAAGCAACTATTGGAGCAGTAACGGCTCTCAAAACGCGGCTAC
>JAHCSU010000277.1 GCA_023522315.1 Nostoc sp. CCCryo 231-06 | reverse complement strand
CCAACGCCAATAATCCTTATTTTTGTTGGGTTTCACGTTGTTCAACCCAACCTACTAACTCCTAACTCAGCACTCTTTACTAAGTAGGACGATCGCCAAACTCGGAATTGTAAGCCGCATACACTCTGCCAAAATTTGCCGATTGGAGAGTTGCAATCACCGCATAGAAAACTAAACCAATTCCCCCCAATATGCCCCACGATAAAGGCTTACCTTCGCGCAACCACAACCAGACTAGGTAGCCGCCCCCGATTTCAAATAAACCAGCCCACAAAAAATACAGCAGGGATTTAATCATTTGACCGATTAACTAATAAGTCGAACTCAGTAAAATTACGCTAACGCTTTTAACTAAATTATTGTCATTAATTGAAGTAAGTTTGTTGAACTGGGCATTGGGAATTGGGAATTGGGAATTGGGATTTGGGATTTGGGCATAGTTATTCTCCTTGTCTCCCTCATATGCCCCCTGCCCCCCTGCTTCTTCCCCAGTTCCCAGAATATAGATAAGGCTGAAGATGAAAGCACCATTACCTGATAACGAAGCACAGAGAATCGAGACGCTTTTAGAGTATAAGATTCTTGACACGCCATCTGAAGCCGCTTTTGACGACCTTACCCGTTTAGCCTCATATATTTGTCAGACTCCTATTGCCTTAATTAGCTTAGTTGATACAAACCGTCAGTGGTTCAAGTCAAAAGTCGGAATGGAAGCCCTAGAAACACACCGAGATGTCGCATTCTGTGCCCACGCTATTTTACAGCCTGATGTTTTAGTTGTGCCTGATGCAACAGATGACGAACGGTTCGCTACAAACCCACTGGTAACATCTGACCCAAATATTCGGTTTTATGCTGGTGTACCTCTGACTAACCCTGAGGGATACGCGCTAGGAACCCTATGTGTGATTGACTACATACCACGGCAACTTACTCCAGAACAAGTGGAGGCATTACGAACATTAGGTCGTCAAGTTATTAAGCAACTGGAATTGCGCCGAAATTTAGCAAGTTTGGTACTTATTACCAAGAAAGGCAAACAGACGCAAGGGGAACGCAAGCAATTTTTCAAAAAGATTGTCGCAGGTTTGGGTTTGGCGTCGGTAATTTTAGTTGTGATTGGTGTGGTTTCTTATGAAAATATAAGAGGATCTACTAATAATCGCAGTATAGTAAAAAATACTTATAAAAAAATCAAAAGTCTAGACGAAGTACTGTCCCAGATCAAGGATGCCGAAACTGGACAAAGTAGTTATATTCTTAGTGGAGAAAAAATTTATCTAAAACCTTATCAATCAGCAGTCGCAAACGTCAATCAAGAAATTGTCAACCTGAAAAGTTTAACAGCAGATCAACCGAACCAACAAAAGCAGATTGCAACGCTTGAATCTCTGATAACGGCTAAATTTACTGAACTAAAACAGACTATTGACTTGCGCGAAAACAAAGGATTAGATGCCGCGTTGCAAGTACTAGGGAGAAATGATAAAGAAAATCTCATGGATGATATTCGCAAAGTCATCAATGAGATGGAAAATGAGCAAAGGGAGTGGCTTCACCAGCAGTCACATGCAGCAGATAGCGATCGCAAAACAATTCTGACACTAGCGATCGCTATCTGCCTAAGTTTTATCGTTCTTTCTGTAGTCTACTACTTCATCTATCGTGAGGTAATTGAGCGCAAAAGGACAGAAGAAACCTTAAATCAAGAACGCAACTTTATCTCAGCAGTTCTTGATACAGTCGGCGCGTTGGTAATAGTTTTCGATTCTCAAGGGCAAATTGTTCGCTTCAATCAAGCTTGTGAGCAAATAACGGGTTACTCCTTCGATGAGGTGAGGGGTAGGTATTGCTGGAACTTGTTGCTAATTCCTGAAGAGGTGGAGTCGTTCAAAGCAGTTTTTGAGCAGTTGCGTTGTGGTCAAGTCCTGAATGAGTACAAGAACTATTGGGTAATGAAGGATGGCAGTCGCCGACTGATTGCCTGGTCGAATACCTTCTTAAAAGACTATGAAGGATCAGTGGAATACATTGTTAGCACTGGGATTGACATCACCGATGTCTCCGAGGAGCTTCGCTTACGCAAACGCGCACAACAGCATCTAACTGCACAATATACTGCAACCCGCGTTTTAGCGGAGTCCACCACGACGGGCGAAGCTACTGGCCAAATCCTGCAAGGAATCTGCGAGAGTTTGGGATGGGATTTGGGTGAAATTTGGATGGTAGATCAGCAAGCAAATGTGTTGCGTTTTCTCGATATGTGGCATAAAGCATCCCTTGAGGTGCAAGAATTTGAAGCACTGAATCGACAAACCACATTTCCACCAGGAATTGGATTACCCGGACAGGTTTGGGCTAGTTCTGAACCTATTTGGATCAGTGATGTCGTTAAAGAACTCAGTTTCTCCCGCTTCAAAATCAGCGCTCAAATAGAACTACGTGCAGCTTTTGGTTTTCCGATCCGCAGTGGTAACAAAATTATCGGTGTTATTACCTGCTTCAACCAGGAAATCCAGCCGCCTGACCAAGATTTGGTAAAAACGATGAATTCGATTGGTGAGCAAGTGGGGCAGTTTATCCAGCGTAAGCAGGGTGAAGAGGAAATACAACGCCAAAACTTGCGATCGCAATTATTTACCGAAATCACTCTCAAGATTCGCCAATCTTTGCAAATCGAAGAAATTCTCCAAATCACTGTCCAGGAGATCCAAAAGATTCTCAAAACTGACCGAGTTTTGATCTATCAGATTTTCCCAGATGAGTCTGCACCCACCGTTATTGAAGCAGTAGTTTCTGGCTTACCAGCAATCAAAGAGCAAAACATCACCACCCACTACTTACAAGCGGAATATCTACAGCAGTACTATCTACAGCAGTACCGTCAAGGAAGGGTTTTAGGGCTAGCTAATTTTGAACTGCCGGAAGTTGAACAAAGCCATCTGGAATTAATGCAACAGTTTGGGATCAAAGTCAATTTGGTTGTGCCTATTCTGGTCAAAGAAGAACTTCGCGGTTTGCTCGTAGTTCATCAGTCTGACGATTCCCACCACTGGTCTAGCTTTGAAACTCATCTTTTGCGGGAAATAGCCGACCAAGTAGGTATTGCCTTAGCGCAAGCCCAACTATTAGCAGTAGAAACTCGTCAGCGACAAGAACTTGAAATTGCCCGTCGCCAAGCCGAATTAGCTTCTCAGACGAAAAGTGCCTTTTTGGCGAATATGAGTCATGAAATTCGCACTCCGATGAATGCTGTCTTGGGGATGACAGGTTTAGTGTTAGATACTTCCTTAGATGCAGAACAGCGAGATTTTATTGAAACAATTCGTAGTAGTGGAGACGACCTTTTAAGTTTAATCAACGAGATTTTGGATCTTTCCAAACTTGAGGCTGGACAGATGGCTCTCGAAACTCTAGATTTTGACCTATCCACTTGTGTGGAAGAAGTGGTAGAATTACTAGCCCCCTCAGCCCATAAAAAGGGATTAGAAATTGCTGCACTAATTGATCACAACGTCCCCACCCACCTCAAAGGAGATGCTGGTAGGCTGCGGCAAATTCTGATGAACTTAATCAGCAACGCCATCAAGTTTACCAGCGCTGGTGAAGTTTTAGTGCAAGCCGAATTGCGTTCGCTTTCCTCTACTACAGCCACTATCCATTTTGACATCACAGATACTGGTCTTGGCATTAGTCCTGAAGACCAACGCAAACTCTTTACGCCATTTACCCAAGTGGATGCTTCTACCACTCGCAAGTATGGTGGTACCGGTTTGGGATTAGCCATCTGTAAACAACTTGTAACCTTGATGGGAGGAGTGATTGGGATAGAAAGTCAGATGGGGAAAGGATCTAAGTTTTGGTTTGAGGTGCTTTTTACAAAGCAAGTTGAGCCTGTTTTGCCAAAATGCGAACGCGGACTTTTGCGCGATCGCTGCTTGTTAGTAGTGGATAATAACACTACTAATTACAAAATTATCTATCATCAAGCTACTCATTGGGGAATGCAGGTAGATCACGCTGACAGTATTGCTGCTGCTCTCAAAGCTATCCACTCAGCTGGTGAGCAGGGGAAATCATATCATGTCGCCTTGGTTGATATGCAAATAGCCCAAATAAATGGTATGACAATGGGCGAACAAATTAAAGCTAATTCGGCAATTGCTGAGATACCTTTGATTATGCTCACCTCTAGTAATCAACGGGATGAAGCACAGCAGGCGCTCAAAATCGGATTTGCTGCTTATTTGGTCAAACCCATTAAGGCATCACGACTCTTCGATACCATCACAACTATTTTAGAAACTCAGCCGGAATCAGAACAAGCGGCTAGAGACTTAAGGCTAGAAGCTACTGAAAAAATCCAGAGTAGAGAAACTTCAGCCATTCTGACTTCCTCTTCTCCTAACCCCTCGACTAAATTCAAGTTAAGAATTCTCTTAGCTGAAGATAATTTGGTGAATCAGAAAGTAGCCTTGAAGCAACTCCAGAGTTTGGGCTATAAAGCCGATGTCGTTGCTAACGGAAAGGAAGTTTTGCAGCTATTAGAAAAAATTCCTTACGATTTGATTCTCATGGATTGCCAAATGCCAATTCTCGACGGTTTAGAAACCACAAAAGAAATTCATCGTTGGGAAGAAAGCAGCTTTGCCCTGCGTCGTCGTCCTGTGGTGATTGCGATGACGGCTAATGCGATGAAACAAGACGAAGAAATGTGTCTCAATGCCGGAATGGACGACTATCTGAGTAAGCCAGTATTTAAAGAAAAATTGGCTGCGACTCTAGAGCATTGGACAGGCGTGATTATTTCACAACAAGAGGCAGTTGTCTATGAACAGACAGTTTCCACTGATCTAGCAATTGATTGGGAACACTTACATCAAATATCGGGAAACGATCGAGAATTTGAATTAAGTCTATTGCAAGTATGCTTTGAAGATATGAAACCTCGTTTAGAAATAATTAAAGCAGCGATCGCATCTGATGACTTTGAACAAATTGCGCGAGAAACTCATCAACTTAAAGGTGCTAGTACCAACATTGGAGCCACAGCTATGTACCTAGCAGCTGACAAACTAGAACAATTGGCTTACCATCAAGACCTTAGAGGTACTACTAACTTAATTTTAGAGTTAGAAGAATTTGTCAACCGCATTCAAGACTTTTTAATCAGAGAAAAAGTAATAAATAACACCTTATTACCAATCAAAAATCATCTAGCTTAACAATTCCAGGACTCACACAAACAATAGCCGAAAAAAAGATTTTCTTCGGGAGCATCTTAGTTTTGCAAATACACCATAGAAAAAACAAAATTCCTGCTCCCTCTCCTTACTAAGGAGAGGGCTGGGGTGAGGTTTAAGTTTTCTACGCAAGATTTAAACCCTTTATTTTAAGATAAATTAGACTTTACAAACATGGTTTTAGACGATAGGTTTGCTAATCTAGTGGCTGATATAGCGGTTATCGTTTACGTGAGGTACACCCGTAGGGGCACGGCACTGCCGTGCCCCTACACCTCGCAATATAATGTTGTACCTCAACAAGTTGCAAACTGCTATAGTTTCCACTGGAGATTTTGGATAATGCGTTCATTTCGCAAGTACCACCGGACTCTGGCGATTATTTTGGCTTTACCGCTTGCTGTAACATTGTTAACTGGAATTGCAGCTACGCTGGTAGGTGAGTGGTCAGCTAACCTGGGAGTAGGGCGTAGTCTACTGCTTTCGATTCATCGTGGTGAAATATTTGGTTTACAAGGAATCTACCCGATTTTGAACGGACTAGGACTATTGGGATTATTGGTTACTGGATTAAGTATGACTAGTTTGTTTGGTAGGAAAAGGCGAAAATCCGAGAAGGATTAGAAAAGACATACAGCAGATTTCAAGGAAAGTGTTGTACACAATGCAAGAGTTGCTGAGTCCAGCAATATACGCTCAAAGTGTTTCTGTAAAACTCCCCCAAAATGACTTCCATTGAGCAATCGAATGAGAGATGCTAAAAATAGCACCTCGCAAACTGCACCGCTTGGTAATAGCAGAGCGCTAATAAAGATTAAACAACCACAAAATTATTTTCGGTTACTGATAATCCAGCAGATAATTGTGCAAATTGTACCTGAGTAAACCCAGACGCACTGCCATCAAGGTCAAAGAACAATCCACCAGTAGCGCTGTTGTAGATAAATCGGTTTTCGCTAGTAGTTGCAGATGTTCCGAGGGTAAACTGACTTGTCTGAAGTGAACCTGATGATAACCCGCCACCAAAGCCAGCAGCCGATACCTGAATCAGTTCATTAGTCGCGTTGAAGTCATAAATAGTATCAATACCTTCATTGAAACTATTGAAAGCAAAGGTGTCAGTACCAGCTCCTCCAATTAGACTATCATTACCTTTGCCACCTGTGAGTGTGTTCTTGCCAGACGCACCAGAAGCTGTAAGAGAATCATTGCCATCGCCACCAGAAAGGAGATTATCGCCTGTTGAATAGTCAACAATCAAGCGATCGTTACCTGCACCACCGTCGAGCGTGTTATTACCAGAGACAGTATAAACTCCGTATGAGGAGTATAAAGAGGCTGAACCAGAGGCATTAAGAGAATCATTCCCATCGCCCCCAGAGAGGAGATTATTCCCTGACGAATAGTTACTAACTAAGTTATCATCACCAGCGCCACCATTGAGGGTATTATTACCAGAGACAGCATCAAGATAAAACTCGCCTCGGTAGTCGTTGTAGTCGCCAGAGATACTAAGAGAATCATTCCCATCGTCGCCAGAGAGCAAATTATTACCATTTGAATGGTCAGCACTCAAGTAATCCTTACCTGCACCGCCGAAAATCGTATTATTCCCACCTGCCCCATTTATCGTATCGTTACCATTGCTCCCCACTATATAATCATCGTACTCTGTACCTGAGATATTTAATTGTTCGATATTCTTGTAATTAACGTGACTCGTGCCTGCTGTTACCCTGCCAGTGTTATTAGCAGCATCGAATGTCGAAGTAATTCCGTCGCTAGTAGTATAATTGTACAACGACAACAAATCGTCACCTATTCCTCCATCGATGGTATCGTTGCCGCTATTGCCCCCGTGGAGCGAATCGTTGCCATTGCTCCCCACAATGAAGTCATCGTAGTCTGTACCATAAATATTTAATCCTTCGATATTCTTGTAACTAACCTGATTCTTGCCTGCTGTTACGCTGCCAGTGTTAGTAGCAGCATCGAATGTCGAAGTGATGCTCTGGGTTGCACTAAAGTAAGAGAACGATAAGTAATCGTCACCAGCGCCCCCATCTATTGTATCTTTTCCACTAACGCTCCCATCTATTTTATCATTGCCATTGCTCCCCACAATCAAGTCATCGTACTCTGTACCTGAGATATTTAATCCTTCGATATTCTTGTAATTAACCTGATTATTGCCTGCTGTTACCCTGCCAGTGTTAGTAGCAGCATTGAATGTCGAAGTAATTCCCCCAGTAGTATAGATATACGAGACTTCCAATAAATCGTCACCTGTCCCTCCATCTACTGTTTGAGTTACTAAGTCAGAGGGGGAAGTATATAGAACCAAAGAGAAGGAATCATTGCCATCCCCTCCAGAGAGTAGGTTATTGCCAAACGCGCCATCAAACCTTCCAGAGTAGTCGTAGTAGCTAGAGACAAAGAGAGAATCATTGCCATCGCCTCCAAACAACAGGTTATCGCCTGTTGAATAGTTAGCACTTAAAGTATCGTCACCAGCACCACCGTCGAGGGTGTTATTGCCAGAGGTGTCAAATCCGTACCTGTCAGAAGCGTAGCTAGAGACACTAAGAGAATCATTGCCATCGCCTCCAGAGAGTAGGTTATCGCCTGTTGAATAGTCAGCACTTAAATTATCATCACCAACACCACCGTTGAGGGTGTTATTGCCAGAGGCGGCATTGGTATTTCCCCCGTCGTAGTCGATGTGAGTCCCAGAAGTGGAGAGATTATCATTGCCATCGTCCCCAGAGAGCAGGTTATTACCTGTTGAAGAGGTAGCACTCAATTGATCGTTACCAGCGCCACCATTAAGGATATTATTGCTTGTTGAATAATCAACACTCAAGTCATCGTTACCTTCACCGCCAAAAATTGTATCATTACCATAACTTGGATCATTTCCACTACTGCCGCCAAAAAGATAATCGTTGCCATTAGTCCCCACAATCAAGTCATCGTAGGTTGTACCTCTGATCTCTAGTCGATCGATATTTTTGTAGTTAACCCGATTCGTGCCTGCTGTAATCGAACCAATGTTAGTGGTTGCATTGAATGTCGAAGTAATTCTCCCCGTAGCATTGGTATAATACGCTTGTAAAAAATCATCACCTTTCCCTCCATCTACCGTTTGAGTTACTAAGAAAGAGGGAGCAGTAGATGAAGCCCTCAAAGAAAAGCTGTCATCGCCATCCCCACCAGAAAGTAGGTTATTGCCTGTTGAACCCTCAACACTCAAGTAATCGTTACCAGCACCACCGTTAAGGGTGCTATTGCCTGTTGAATCCTCAGCATTCAATACATCGTCACCAGTACCACCAATGAGGGAGTTATTGCCCGTACTACCAATTAGGGTATCCTTCCCCGCACCACCAATGAGAGTATCATTTCCCGTACCACCCCGCAGCAAGTCGTTGCCACTTTTGCCGTCGATTTTGTCATTACCGCCCTGACCATTAACCACATCATCTGAGTCGTCTAAACCCGTAATGTTATTGGATAAATCATTGAGGAAGGTTACCGTGTTTTTGATGCCCAGCTTGGTATCAGTAGAGTTGGCATCAAAGACATCAAAGCTGTCGGTGATACGAGTTTGCCCATTAAACAGGATATTGCCGATCGCTGCTGTTGCTCCAGAAGCTTTCTGGTTCTCCAAGTTTTCTAATTTGAAGTTTTGCAGAATGACTATGGTTTCACCTACTCTTTCAAACGCAATTTCTAAATTGCTGCCATTCTGGGTAAGCAGCAAATTTTCGGCACGAAAGAAGTCATAGCCCTCGAATTTTAGGGTGTCCACTTCGGCAATGACTGCTGCTGTTGGGTTTGTTCCTTTACCGACGCCACCGAAATCGGTGATGGTATCAGTGCCGTTGAACACGTCAACGAATTTAAACTTATCCTTGCCGCCACCACCAGTCAAAGTGTCGTTGCCATTAGTAGCTGTGATGGTATCGTTGCCTGCAAGACCATTAATCGTGTCCGCTAACTCGCTGCCGATTAGCGTATCATTACCCTTGGTTCCAATTATATTTGCCATAACTTTTACTATTTAAATCAATTTTTTCAGTAACTTCAGTTGTCAATTTGCTATAAGTGCTATTTTCGGGCACCAAAATCCGCCTCAAGGGTGATACTTTCGGCATACTTTACTGTGCTAATTTTGCGACTCACTTCAATTTTTGCTTTCGGTTTAGGAGTGTTATTCAGCCAACGCTCTTGCATTTAACAGAGGTTGATTGAGGAATTATGCAAGAGCCGAAGAACAGTTTCTTCTTAGCTCAACTTTATCCATTTTTGAGCAAGGCTCAAGCTGACGCTGAAACCTTTGTGGGACGGTAGTTTTACTTTTTTAGCTTCGTCGATAATCTGTGATATGGAAAAAGTATTTGCCAAAAAGCCAGGGTTTTTGCCGGATAAAGAAAACCGAGTTCTTAATTTTGGATAAAGTCGAGCTTAGAGGATGTTTGAAAAGTTTTAGGGAGTCAAAAATTAAGCCGGTCGCCTCACCATAATACGGATCATAGCTATAAGCTTTCCAGGATAAGCACTACAGCTTTTAAAGCTATTGAAACAGTGTCTGGATGGGGCAGCCGATTGATTGTCCTTAGTGCAGTGCAGCGTATCTTGCCGCCGTAGGCATCGCTGCAAACAAAGTTGAGCGCCCTGTGCGCTTATATAGGTGATACCTGCTTCGATGTCGTGCATAGCAGTAAAAGCCCGGTTGATATCGCGGGTGTAAACTGAAGAAGAAAGACCGTAATTGCTATCGTTGAGAATTGCGATCGCTTCCTCAAAAGAACTAACCTCAATCAATGCCACTACTGGCCCAAATATCTCTTTACGCGCGACGCGCATATCAGGAGTTACATCATCCAAAATAGTTGGTTGAAAGAAGTAACCGTTTTTCAATGAACCTTCACTGGCAATTTCT
The DNA here is from genome assembly GCA_023522315.1 of Nostoc sp. CCCryo 231-06. Classification (GTDB taxonomy): domain Bacteria; phylum Cyanobacteriota; class Cyanobacteriia; order Cyanobacteriales; family Nostocaceae; genus Nostoc. The sequence goes on along the minus strand of JAHCSU010000277.1, from coordinate 360 downwards.
CCACCAATTAAAACCTTTGCTCCTTCCTCACGCGCGATATCCAAATACTTGCTCACCTGTTGGAGTTGCTTTTCATTGACAATCGGCCCAATATCTGTATTAGATTCAGTGCCAGCACCCAAGCGTAACTTACTGGTACGCTCATAGAGCATAGTGGTAAATTTTTCTTTGATATCACGATGCAAAATCAGGCGACTGGTAGCCGTACACCGTTGACCAGTTGTCCCAAAAGCACCCCACACTGCACCATCTAAGGCAAGTTCCAAATCGGCATCTTCCATTACCACGATGATCCACTGGAACTTCTGAACTACCCCATGCATGAATGCAGGGGGTTCCAACTCACTGCGTGAGTTTCGT
>JAHCSU010000276.1 GCA_023522315.1 Nostoc sp. CCCryo 231-06 | reverse complement strand
CATTGTTCGCGTTAGCGTCTCGCAGAGAAGGTGGGGACTTCCGCGACTCGTTAAAGCATTGAGTCAGATGATTCCCGACACTACCATTACCCATATACGAGCTAACAATAAAGCTGTCGAAAATGGCTACCCTATTACTCCTGAAAGCGGGTGCAGTATTGTTAAATGAAAACTATGCTTAGTTTCAGTTTTCAGATACCGTTCTTGTAAGGGTTGCCACTTCTGCCACGATTGGTAGCGATTTTCAGTTAACAAAGCAGCAAGGGTAGGGAGTTCAGTCTGGATTTCTGACTTGAAGACATCTGTAAGCCAGTCAGTTAAAACAGCACTATCTTGCATCGTACCCAAAATTTCTTGGATACTTTTCACTTCTGTAAGATAAGCTGCGTAAGACTCGCCATATAAGTCAGTAAATAACTCCATCTGGTAACGTAGACGTTTAGCTTCTTTTCGTAAACTGTGAATAATTTCACCTTCTGTTGTCAATTGTTTTTCTATCTTTTCTGGTTTCCAGTTTTTATGGATTTTCACTTCTGATTCCACAAATTCAGTGCCAACTAACCAACCCGGATGCAGTAAAAAACTACTCACTTCTGGTAAAAGTAAATCTGGTAGTACCTGCTGAATGGTAAAAGATGCCAAAGATTGATAATTAGGTTTCTCTAACCACTTATCTAATGCATCTTTTAGAGACTTGTAAGATTCATCTTTTAACGTTTTCTGCACGCTTGATTGTACATGTTCACGTTGTTTAGCTAAAGCGTTGAAAGCTGTTTGTAGAGATTCTTGTTCTTTGCAGGGTAAGTTTGGTTTGTAATTGTTTTCCAAACTTTCTTTAAGTACGTCTAAATCTCTCAGATTACCAAGACGACGGGCTATTTTACCGATATTTTTATCGTTGACTGGTTTCGGCACATCCACCGCCAGCCCAAAGCTAGTTACAGATGTCCGTAGGCGACGCATTCCCACTCGCATTTGGTGCAGCGCTTCCGGATCTTCATCTTTCTTTACTGATTTTTCCCACTTCAAGGTTTTCTTAAAGTGTTTTTCAATCGCTTGGTAGGCGTAGTCCCCTAGAGTTTTTACCGTGGGTTGTGTGGCTAGTTTCATAATTGATCTTAAATGAGGATTACCTCATGAGGTTATTGAATAATAACATTAGTTAAAAATTTGTATCTATTTTTGATATTTTTGATATTTTTTATTCAATGAGTATTATCAAGTATGCTGATGAGCATTAATACTTGCATCCTCTTAGAGAAATATCCAATATCTATCAAAGGTCTAAAGAGCAGATTCACTTAGCAATTGTTTATATAGCGTTTCTCGTTTACGTGAGGTACACCCGTAGGGGCACGGCACTGCCGTGCCCTTACACTTCGCAATATAATGTTGTACCGGATATGAATAGGAGCCGCTATATACGATAGCTTACAAAAATATTTAGCATGATATTAAATCATTTATGATGATATCATCATTAATCTTTTCACAATCGAGAAATGTCAAACTCAAATTTTATAAATCAAGTTTTATTGACTTTTGTAGATAATTTTAAAGAACATAGAGAAGACTTATCAGCCCTACTGCTAACAAACCAGAAATATTTATGGCTGGGATCAGATGAAACCTCAACTATTGAACGTCTCTCTTTGGTTGATACTGATAAATTTACAGATCATCAACAATTTCGGGTAGCTGAATTTATCAATTTACCTGCGCCAGAAGACCAAGAAATTGATATAGAAGGACTTGCTTACACAGATTATTACCTATGGTTTGTTGGTTCTCATAGCTACAAACGCAAAAAACCTAAACCTGATAAAACCGATGCACAAAACTTTAAAAGGCTGACAAAAATTGAATCAGAACCCAATCGTTACCTTTTAGGAAGGATTCCTTTGATAGACGGTAAGTTATTCTCATCTTGCCCACATCCCCAAAATCCAGATGTGCAATTGAATGCCGCTAAACTAGAGGTGACAAACCAGGGTAATTTGCTAATGACAGCTTTAGCAGATGACGCACATTTAGGCTTATTTATCAAGGCTGGAATTGCGGGAAAAGATAACGGCTTTGATATTGAAGGAATAGGCATTTATCAAAACCGGATTTTTTTGGGTTTGCGCGGCCCTGTATTGCGGGGTTGGGCTGTAGTGCTGGAAATTGAGTTAGAAGATTCTAGCCCTGGAATTCTGAAACTACGGCAAATTGGAGAAGCGAAGGAATTATATAAAAAGCATTTTATCTGGTTGAATGGTTTAGGAATTCGGGATTTGTGTGTAGATGGAAATGATTTGTTGATTTTAGCTGGGCCAACGATGGATTTAGATGGCCCTGTGCAAGTTTATCGCTGGATAAATGGCGTTAACTTGCGAGAAAATGTCTTCAGCAATCCAGATTTTGTACAAGATATTCCCTATGGAAATCGGGAAGATCATGCTGAGGGAATGACGCTGTTTCAGGATGTTGCTGGCATACCTTCGCTATTGGTAGTTTATGACTCTCCAGCAACAACTAGACTGGTGGGTGATAGTAGTGTAATAGCGGATGTGTTTAAGCTGAGATAATATGAATTTTGGATTTTAGATTGTTAAAGGTTAGTAGAGATTGCTTGTACAGGACAGGTGGGGATACACTGTTCACAGACGATACAACGCGATCGCGTGAATGTGAGCTTGTATGTCTCTGGGTGGAGAGTGAGAGCTTCGGTAGGACAAACCCCAGTACACAAGCCACAGTGGACACACACATCCTCGTCGATCGCAATTTCGCCTAAGGTATGAGAAACACTAACATGGCGCGATCGCATCCACTCGATCGCCGCATCTAATTGATCGATATCTCCCGATAGTTCTACTACCAGTTTGCCAATTTGATTTGGGGCAACTTGGGCACGGATAATATTGGCGGCAACGTTGAACTCTTTGGCCAGTACGTAAGTGACTGGCATTTGTACAGCGCGTTTCGGGAAGGTAAGGGTTACTCGTTTTTTCACAGGTTTAGCAGAGGGTTTTTTCTGTTGTAGCGTATTCATCGAAGAGGCAGGGGGAAATGAGAGTTACTTCAGCGAATTACCCTGAACCAACAAGAGGATAGTAGTAATAACAACAAAACAAATTCTAGTGGTTGATAACGAGCAGTATATTCAAGAAGTTGCCAAGATGTGCTTGGAAACAGTTGCAGGCTGGAAAGTTGAGACAGCGAATTCTGGTAAAGAGGGCAGTATAAATCTTAGATTAACGCAAACCTAAAATTTCGTAAATCGCCGCTACAATATCCAAATAGAAGTTGCCTTTCACTGCCCGAAACAACTCAAATTTAGAGTCAGGCGCACCAAAAAACGGTCTGAGAAACCATCCTAACTGCATACCAACAAAAGCATAAAGCAATAACCAGGATCTTAAAATAGTAGTGCGGGTTTTTTTGCCAACTTCATCTTGTTGGGAAAGTAATTGCATTCCTTCATAAAGGAATTTAACGCCAAAGATGCCTGTAATACCAAAAATTAACACATTCAACAGTTTAAAAAATTGATAAGAATCGGGTGTAGTGATCAGAAAAAATAGCGTAACTGGTGCCAAACTGAATAAAAGCACACTAATTACTGATACAGATGTGAGCAACACAACAAAATGTTGTTGAATACTGCTCCGGGAACCAAACAAAACATTAAAAAAGAACAAAGTTGGAAAACAAATAATCAGTGTTAATAAATAAAATGCCGGAAGTTTAATAGCACCAGATAATGCCTGTGCCCAACTGTTAGATGCACCGATAATTGCGCCATAGATGGCAAAGAAAATGGAACTAGTTACAAAGAGAGAACTGATTTTATTTTGTAATCGGACTCCCTGACGAATTTCTTCTAAGAATGACTGGCGATCGCGCAATAAATTAACCAAAACACCAAATTGTTGAATTCCGAACTTTTCGTTTTTCCGCATATTTTTATATCTTTTATATTTTATGTAATTACTAATGACTGATTAACGGATTCCCAAAAGATAGCTAATAGCTTGAATAACGCTCAAATAGAAATTACCTTCTCTTTCGCGGAATAGTTGAAAAGTAGAATCAGGCGTGCCAAAAAATGGTCTGAGAGTCCATCCTAACTGACTGCCTACGAAAGCGTAAAGAAATAGCCAAAATTGTAAAATTTTCTGGCGTGTCTTGCTACCATCATTATCTTGTTCTAAAACTAAACTTGTGGCGTGATATAAAGACGAAACGCCAATAAATCCAGTTAATGCAAATATGAACACATTTAACAGAATTAAAAATTGGTAATTATTGGTGGTAATCAAGAAAAACAGGGTGATTGGTGCAAAGCTAAATAAAAGTACGCTCGTGATTGAAACAGCAGTCAAGACTAATGCTAAATGCTGTCCAAATGTGCGCTTTGAACCAAAAATAATATTAGCAAAGAACAACGTTGGGATACAAATTAGGAGTGTGATTAAATAAAGGGCTGGAAGTTTAATGGCGGAAGACACAGCTTGCATCCAACTATGGTATGCACCAATGATTCCGCCATAAGCGGCGAGAAATAAGGAACTGCAAACTAGCAGCGAAATAATTTTATTTGGTAATCTTGTACCTTGGCGAACTTCCTCTAGAAAACCTTGGCGATCGCGCAGGAATCCAATCAGCACCGCAAAGTATTTGATTCCTAAAGATTTCCGTTCAATCATGTTATCCTCACACAGCTAAAATTCTAAGTTTCATCTGAGTAATCACCGCCAGATCCATACTTCCAAGCATCAATCAAACGATGCCAGTAATATTGTTGTTCATTTGGTTGATTCTTAATCCATATTTCTAGCATTGGACTTAACCAAAACAACGCAGTGTACACACCTAAATTACTGTAATGTAACATCCAATCTAACAAACTTGCCAAACCTACTTGTGGAATTATCTTGGCAACTAATACCGGATGATATAAACCAGTTTTTAACAGTGTTTGTGTTAGTGCCGAAAACTGTACTATATCCTGTAAAAATGGTTTTAGCACTGGTGTACCCAACTGTTGCATTTCTTCAAATACCGCCGAGAGGAGTTGGTTAATTTGATCTGGGGCAATTTTCTGATTTACACCAACACTCATCGCCCTTTGAAACAACCAGGTAACAGTCAAACTTGGCTGATAGGGTTGCAGCAGTGCTAAGGCTTTTGCAGATAATTGTTCTGTCTCCAGCGCATCGTAAATGCCATAAGTTAAACGCTTCAGGTGACGCACCATTGCCCCAAAACCACCAAAACTCAAAGGAGATTGACTACCACTGCTATCTCCGGCTGGTAGAATGCGACTCCAAGGGGTTTTAATCGGGCTTTGGCGATAGGTGGGAAAGAAACCAAATAGCGATCGCTGAAATTTCAGTTTGCTCAACTCTACTCCCTGATATTCTGGTAACAGACGTAGATATTCTTCAAATAGAGCTTCTAAACTTAAACGTTGGGGATGTGCATCCATGTAAGTAAACAAGTAAGTTGTTCTACCATCTCTGGCTGGGAACGCTTCCCAGAAGTACTGACATTGATTTTGCAAAGGTGTAAATGATAATAACAAGTCGCCTGAGTTATTTTCCGCAAAACCTTGGGCGCAACTTCCGACAACTAAGCACAGTGCGTCTGGTTTTTTGCCTTGACGTGCTTGTTGAGTGATGGGTGAAAGATGTCCCATTGCATCGATTAATAATCGAGTTTTGAATTGGTTATTTACCATCACCCCATCTGGATGAACTACCGCTTCGGTAAAGGGTGTGTTTTCTAACAACTTTCCACCTGCGGCGAGAAATCGAGTTTTCAAAGTAGCTAGTAGATAAACTGGATCTACGCCAATATTCAAAACATCCTCTACCCAAACTTCTGTACCGCCATCAAAACTAACTCGTGCTGGGTTATATTGAGTTGCGATCGCACTCTCTAATTCATCCTCAGTCAGCAAGTTTAATTCCACAAACACATCTAATTCTTTGCGAGAAATATTCCACTCTTGTTCCCTCCCCCGCAAAATACCCCGTTCCAGCAACGCCACCCGCAGTCCCTTCACCGCTAAGGCGCAACCAATTAAAATACCCAAAGTGCCACCGCAGATCAGTACATCGAAGTCTACAACACCTAATGGGTGTTGATTTTCTTTAACTAACTGTGGTACTGGTGCGGAGTTTTCGCGCAGAGATGATAGGATGCGATCGCTTTGGCGTAATCTTGCTAAAACATCGCCGGGTAATTGGGAAAGAATTTCTTCAGTTAAAGACATTTTGGAAAAACTCAACTCTACATTCCAAAATTACCTGAGAATGAAGAAAGTAGATATTATCATGGCCAGATAAATCGTAAGAAATTGTTTATAAAACCTCTAAGAAGGTTTGACTACGTAAAATCGTCCCTCTCCGAGTCAGAGCTACGGTGTACACACAAGTCTTGTCGCAGCCATATCTTTATTAATAAATCTCCCACTCCGTTTCTATCCCGCCTCGGAATGAATTCCGAGTCTCATAGCCCCGAACTAAAGTTCGGGGCGGGATGTCGGTGAGCGTGACAGTTTAACTCTGACAAAAAAATGTGGGAAAAGGAGTTGAAACGTATGTGTACAGCGTAGGCGAGTCGGAGAGGGAAAGAATTGAAATTTAGTTTAAAGCTGGGAGAGGTTTGTTGAACTCACGTTAAATTATGCTAAACCAAATAATTTTGCGATCGCAGGCAATAATTTATTAGTGGCTAGTAAAATCCTGCGAATCCCGAAGATAACCACGAGAGAAGTACTGGGAAAATTACCCAACGGCGTTGTAGTCCAGCTTTGGCATGACTGAAGTTTGCACCTGTTAAATTAGCATTGGTGAAGTTTGCCCCTCGGATATCGGCATAGCTAAAGTTTGCACCCGCAAGGTCTTGTCTACCTTTGAAGTTGCGTCCTCGGAGATTTTGACCGGAGAAGTCTAAAGCCATGTTCAACTTTACGGAGGTGAGCAAATTTTACTACACGTTCACCCCTGTAAATTCAGGAATGGTTAGATATTTTTCATGAATGGAGTTCAAAGCCTCATTCACGAGTCTTTTATACTCGTTAACGGAGTTCAAAGACTCGTTAACGGAGTTCAAAGACTCGTTCACGGAGTTCAAAGACTCATTAACAGAGTTCAAAGACTCGTTCACGAGTATAAAAGACTCATTCATGGAGTTATCATATCCAGTTGCTTAGTTACTAAACCCCAAGAACCCCACCCCGCCAAAGCTACGCTTTGTCTCCCCTCGCCTTGGCAACTACGATACACAAGTCTTGTCGCAGCCATATCTTTATTAATAAATCTCGCACTGCGTTTCTATCCCGCCTCGGAATGAATTCCGAGTCTC
>JAHCSU010000275.1 GCA_023522315.1 Nostoc sp. CCCryo 231-06 | reverse complement strand
CGATGAATTGGGAAGCTCAGACTTCAGCCGTAGGCAAGTCTGAGTAGTTCACCTACCTACACTGGACTAACGGTACAGTGTAGGCTTATTAATTCATTCAAAGTGCGAAATATAAAATATAGCTGCGTGCGTGGTTTATTGAAAGCTAGACCCTGTAAATGTCTTGATTGCAGGTTTCAGCGATTAGCATTGCAGGTCGTTACACGTACAGATTACAAATGGTTATAAATTATTCTTGACCCAATCTCGAAAATTACGCATAGCTTGACTTCTGCCAATAGTTAAACACTGCTGAACATACTCATTAACTAATTCAACAATTGGGATATCAGGAAAATTAGGACTAGATTCAGATTTTATGTATTTCCCTTCTTTTAACAAAGAAATTTCTAAACCTTGTTGTGTATGTCGCCAAAGTTCAGTAACTCCCAAAATTTCATAATTATCAAATCGAGTCCGAGAAGTAATATCAATTTCTATTGCTAAATCTGGTGGTGGATCTATATTTAAATCTATGCGATTTTTTCCAATGATAGCAGCTTGATTTTGAATATAAAAACTGGTATCTGGTTCTACTGCTTGCCGCATTCGCTCATTCTTAAGTGTTGTGGAACCAAAAGGCTCAAAATCAATTTGGAGTTTGTCTAATAAAACTCTTACTAACTCACCAATATATTCTTTATCTTTTTCGTCTTCTGGTAGGGGAACCATAATTTCTAACCAGCCATGACTATAAGAAATACGTGCGGCACGCTTTTCTCCCATTTCTTCTAAAATATTTTCTAACTGCTGCCAACTAATATCTTGGAGTAACATTTGTTGACCAGGTTTGACAATAATTTGTTGCAGTTTTAAAAGCATATCGCCTCAGAGAGTTGATGTACTAGCTGTTATATACAGCAGATTTTATTTACAAATCTCGCTTCATTTACACAAATCTGAATAATCCCGATATTTTCTACATAAACATTAACAATCCTTAACAGATAATACTATTAAGGATTGTTAAGAGGAGCAAAAACTACTCACAAACGCGATTGTTTCTTAAAAATCATCGAGAAACTGACTAAGGCGACTGATTACGGGGTCAACCTCTTGAGGAGGGGTAGCAACAGTATAAGAAGTATTATTTACTACTTCTAATTGACTTGGAGACGGAATGAACGAGCGATCGTTGACTATAATCGCCAATTGTGCGACTTGTTGAGAAAGTTGCATTAGATGGTGTTCCATCGCCTCCAAACGATTAGATCCCTTGGCAAAAAAACGTTCCTCAAGTCCAGCCACTTGACGTCGCAGTTCACCGATTTGTTGTTCAATCGGTGCTGTTGCTGCTGTTTGTGGAGCAGGTTGTACAGGTTCCGGTACACATAAAGATTGCCATAAGGCTTCTTTACAGAGGTCGCTGAAAGTCTTGTCTGGTTGTTTGTCCAAATAACTTTCTACTTGCGCTAACAAGCTTTCATCAGCAAGCTCTGGGTTGAACGTGACGGATTTAACTACCTTTTTTGACCATTGGAACATCAGCTTTATGCCCTAGCAGCGCGATTGGAGGATAATTGTGCCTCTCCATAAATATACTGCCCCAAAGCATTCGCCTGCCTAGAAGGTGCTGCTAAATGAGCATTAATCTTTGCCTCTTTGAGCAGACGTTGAACGTCGTCCCAGAAGAACTCACCACCCCCGCCAGTCAGAATCACATCGGTGACACGTTCTGGCAACCAGGCTAGGACACGGCTACAGATTTCGCGCGAAAACATCTCCGTAAGGTTGGGCAGAAAATCGTCTAGGTTGGTGGGCTTGCTAGCGCCTTTAGGACGATAATAGCGTTCACCTCTGGGTTTGTTCACAGCGGAAATCAGAGCTAGAGATTGACTATCTGCTCCCTCGATTTCGGCGGATACCAATTCATAAAACTTGTTCATCCCGAAGTCTTCGCTCTTAGAAGCACCTCTGGCAAAACGGAAGTTATCTACCATCAAAAGATCGACGGTTTGATGTCCAATATCAACGATCGCCACCGATATTTTTGTAAAATCGGGACTGTTAGGACTTTTCTTCGGTTGAGCTTCAGACCACAGCAGACTGCCGTAGCCCTCTGGCATTACCCATACCTTACTGACGTTCAGCGATATAGATTCGCCTCGGAAGTTCAACACATGAGGGCCACCTACTTGGCTAATCAACTGTGCTTTTTCCTTTTCAAATTGCTCTAAGGAAAGAAAAGGCAGACCTAATACGACTGAGATATCGTCTCTAAGTTTGAAGTAGCCAGCACTTGCTAACACTTTTACCAATGCAGCCTCTACCTTAGATTGCCCAACTCCTAGATTTGCCCCAAAATCGGCTGCTAGTTGACCAACAGCATATCCATTTCCTTGATACTCTAGCCACAAATCCATTAAGGGGTCAGTAGCCCTGGCTTCAAAAACACCACCGCGTACTTGTTCTATTGACATCTGCTTGACGTTGGCAGGTACGAACACGACATTGCCGGGTTCACGACTCACACAAGTTTTTGTGGAAGTTCTGCCTAAATCAACACTGAGAATGGTTTTCCCTGGAACACCGCCTGTCTTGGGAGGAATATTATTAACAGCATTGATGGGAGTCGATGCTGACACTCTATTCATGGGTATAGCAGCAGCATTGATGGGGGTAGCGGCGGAAGGTTGGTCTGTCATGAAAGCTCCTAGTTCAAACTTAACTGTAAAAAGTTGTCATGCTCATCTTACAAAAATGCGAGCAACCAGAAATTCTAGGTTGCGTCAAGTGTAGCTAGAAATACGCCAAAAATTAATTCGGGCGATACCTCCGATAAGCTCATGCCTTCGCACATCTAGTATTATTTGGCATAGTGTAGGCGAATTTTGGCCAGATGTAACCCCTGCTTTTACTGCTTTCAAACCAAAAGCGTCGGTGTTTCATCTTCTAGTACGTCTTAACTGGCGCTTGAATATCCAGAAAACAAATGCTAGAACCAAACCCCCAAATACGATTTTGGATACAGGAGCAAGGTACTTGTCCACAAGTTCATACTGACTACCCAATGCGTATCCTGAGTATGTTAACAAGCCCACCCAAGCAGCGCTACCTATTGTTGTGTAAAACAAAAATGGTAGCAGAGGCATATTGCTGATACCTGCGGGAACAGAAATTAAGGTGCGGATTCCAGGTACAAGGCGACCAATTAATACTGCTGTTCTGCCTCGTCGATTAAACCACTCTTTGGCCTTGGTGATATCTTTACTGGATATACCCAACCATTTGCCATACTTGTCAGCCCAAGCTTTCAAACGGGTTTCACCCAAAAACTTACCCGGATAGTACCAAATAAGTGCGCCCAATACAGAACCCAAAAGCCCTGCGAAAAACACACCAATGATATTCAGCTTTGCCCCTCCTGGTTGATATGGACTTGCTGTAAATCCAGCCAGTGGCATAATCAATTCTGAAGGAATGGGGGGAACAAGGTTCTCTAGGAACATGAGTAGGGCGATTCCCCAATAACCAAAATAGTTGATAGTATTAGTTATCCATTCAAGCATTGAGTTAATTCCTGAAATTGCTGTACTATTTCTGTGACTAAATTCAGCCTTAGAGTTTGGTTGAAAAGTCTAATTTATTACTAGCCCTGGCACAGGTGCGGCTATACAGACAAAACCCACCTCCGTGGGTTAAAAACTTTGCTTTTTCGTTAGTCCACGGAGGTGGACTAAGCTTTGTGTAGTAGCGAATTCTATTCGCCCAATACTTGTTCATTCATTCATCCTCTTAGCTTTTTTAAAAGGTAATTGTCCCAGCTTGTTAAAGTCAAGGTAACTTGGCTGTACTAAAAGTTGGCGTCGCAACTGAAAAACAGAGTAAGCCAAGTGGAAGCTAGGGGTCTGTTTCATGAATTTCGAGAGTTATAAAAGTTCATGGTTAGTAGCTCTAGCCCTTAAAATTAAGCGATAAATTGCATATCACAAACCTGACAAAATTAATGAAACCAACTACTAGATTTTGTTTTCTAATTTTTTAGATCCCCCTTAGTCAGTTTTTTAAAAGGACTAGGGAGGATCTAAAGATTTGATGGCAAATTTAAAAACACACTTTAGGTTTTTTTTGAGGTTAGGGTTGTGGAAGAGATGAGGGAGCAGGGGGAGAAAAGGGAGAAAATTTTACCTTGTCCCCCTTCCCTCTTTTTCTTTTAGGCTGTCGGGGTCAATGATTGTACTCTTGCTTCCGATTGCCAGTCCAATGGATTCAAAACTCGATCTTCCAGCGCCATCTGCTCAATCAAACTTGCCAGTCTCAGGGCTTTGAGAGCTTGTTCACCACCTACTGAGGGTTGATTGCCACCGTGTACACAGTTGACAAAATGCTCTAATTCTGCACTTAAGGGTTGAATATTGCTGGTGTAGACTTTTTCAATTACACCATCTTGCCTGTAAAGTACTTGTCGGTGGTCGGTGAGAGAATTAGCAGTCGTTTGTCGGTGAATCAAAATTTCATTCTTGAGAAAATCTGCCTCAGTGAATGAATTTTTGCAATGGGCGACAATCCGGCGAATTTTTCGGTGGGTAACTTTACTGGCGGTCAGAGTAGCAACAATACCATTGGCAAACCCCAAGGTGGCAGTTACGTAATCTAAATAACCAGAGTCTAGGGCGCGAGTACCGCTAGCAGTCAATTTCGTGACTGGGGAAGCAGCTAATTCTAGAAGTAGGTCGATGTCATGGATCATTAAATCCAGCACAACCGAAACATCGTTTGCCCGAACTGAGTAAGGACTCATTCTGTGGGCTTCTAGCGCTAGCAATTCCTCAGTTTTTAGCACTTGGCTCAGTTCTTTAAAAGCTGGATTGAAACGCTCAATATGACCTACTTGCAGGATACATCCAGACTCGGCGGCAGCATTTACTAGGGACTCTGCCTCAGAAATACTGGCTGCGATCGGTTTTTCAATCAAAACATGAATTCCCGCTAGTAGACAGTTGATGCCCACGGCATAGTGCAGACGGGTGGGAACAGCTACACAAACTGCTTCCACAAGGGGTAGCAGGTCACAATAATCTTCAAAAAAACGCGCCTTGTACTTGCTGGCAGTTTCTAACCCTCGTTCGACGTTAATATCTGCCACACCTACTAATTCAACATCTTTCATTGAACTCAGCACGCGAGCGTGATGTTGTCCCATGTTACCCACTCCAATCACGCCTATGCGGATCGGTCGTGGCTGGTTGCGCTGTGTATATAGATTCGATTCTGCCACTGACATGCTATCTTGCACTATTATTCTCTCCTCAACCACCAAATTTAGAGACGCTACGGCCGTTGGCGTTTATACTCGAAAGCCAGTTACGATCCGTCTAAAACCATCCAGATGGTAACATAGAGCCTATGTCTATGAAGAATTTCAAAGTTTGTTATCGGTTCCCGTAATCCAAATATCTTTTGTATAGATAGTTCGGGTTTGTTTTGGATTTTGCACTTTTTACAATAAATATGTGTCTTTTTATTAACTTTAAAACATTCAGTAAGACTTAAGTGTAAATTCTTCAAATTTCTAAGGAGCGGCTTCCTCCACTCCGACTTAACTTGATTGTTGCATTTAGGCAATTAATTACCAGGATCAATATGTAAATTGATACTACTAAAATTACAAAGTCATGAAAAAGTAACACGTTTGCTTTTTTAAAGAAAAATGCTATTGGAAATTATCGCCACTGATTAATTGAACGTATCGCGGCAGTCCCTACCCTCTCTGCGAGACGCTAACGCGAACAATGTACTCATAGGGTAGGGATTAGAGCGGGGAATGATGAAAACATCCCGCTTACTCATCAACCTAACGGTTGATGAGTAAGCGGGATGGTTGATAGCGTTGGCGTAGCCTCTCGTAGAGAAGCGTTAGCTCATCCTGGAGCGTCAGAATTGCCAATCTTGGCATTTGGAAGAGTGTCTATATAATCTTCAATTACAGATGTCATTGTTTTGTCCGCACTAACAGCATATTCCCTAAGAATGTTAAGCCTGCGTTCAGACAGTCTAAGGTTAAAATATTTTTTCTTCATTGTCGTTATTTTGTCGTTACAAACGTTATAATTAGTATAACAACAAAACAAGGGGGTGATTAAAGGGATATTGCTGCTGCCGAAGTAATGCTTTATTGGGCTAAAGGTAATCTGCCTGGGTTAGGAACTAGCCTAGTAGACGCTGATGTTATTAGCTCTACTTCACGCACCCGTAAAAAAGCGGGGATCTTGAAGCAACTGGGACAAGCGAAGCGTCAAAAATCCGGATCTACTGGTTTGGGTGCAGAAACCCAGACCTCAACGAAGTAGGTTTGGGTAGTTCATAAGATTTTGTATGATTATTTGCAGTACCCAAGGTAGACGCATACTCCTGCAAAGAAGTAAGCTACGCGTAGCATTTGCTAGAAGACATCACGCTGCTTTTTGAGAGAAACTAGTGTAGATTGTTTCTTTAGAATATCTAAGGTGCGGCGTTGTTGACCATGACTCATAGGGTTCAGGAGTCGCTTTGGCATTGCTTCCTGACCAGAAATGTTGAGGTGTAATTTAGCGACTTAAAATCCAAAATTTGCAACCGAGATGAAAGCTGTAATTCTGTTATCTGGAGGCTTAGACTCTTCCACAATTCTATACAAAGCTAAGGCTGATGGCTGTGAATGTCATGCTATTTCCTTTGATTACCAGCAGCGACACCGACGAGAGTTACAGTCAGCCCTAAGTGTTGCTCAAAAAGCTGCGATCGCAAAACATCAGGTGGTTAATTTTGATTTACGACAATGGGGCGGTTCAGCACTTACCGATGACGCCATTGATTTACCCCAGGAGCGATCGCTAGATGAAATGTCTCAAAATATTCCTGTTACTTATGTTCCGGCTCGTAACACCATATTTTTAAGCTTTGCTCTTGGTTTTGCCGAAGCGATCGCAGCTGAACGTGTGTATATCGGTGTCAATGCCTTAGATTACTCAGGATATCCTGACTGTCGCCCCGACTACATCCAGGCAATGCAGGAAGTTTTTCGTCTGGGAACCAAACAAGGGCGTGAGGGAGAACCAATAAATATTGTTGCACCCCTAATCAACCTGAAAAAAACTGAAATCATCCAACTAGGGAACCAATTGGGAGTTCCTTGGGAACTAACTTGGTCTTGCTATGCCGGTGAAGATGTCGCCTGCGGTGTATGTGATTCTTGTCGCTTGCGGCTAGCAGCTTTTGCTGAATTGGGACTTGTTGATCCACTGGCGTATGCTTCTTGAATGAGGAGTTAAAATTCCTAACTCCTGTACAGACGCGATTAATGAGCCAGCGCTTTGCGGGGGTTCCCCCAGTTGTAGCGACTGGCGTCGCGTCTCTACTCTTAACTCTCAACTCCTAACTCTTCTAACCGTCGCAGTTGAATTTGATGCAGGCGTGGGCCAACAATTGATACCACAGTGAATTCGAGATTTTCATAACAGAAGGTTTCGCCAATGGCCGGAATTTTCTGTAACTGATACAGCAAAAAGCCCCCTAGTGTTTGGTATTCTCTTGTTAAGGGCAAATTGAGATGCAAAACTTCGTTGAGGTCTTCGAGGTTGATCTGCGCCTGCACTAAAAATTTATGCTCATCTAACATCTTAATCAGCAAGTCGTCGTTGTTTTCAGGTTCACTCGCGTCGCCAATGATTTCGGCAATGACATCTTTGATTGTCACTAGTCCCGCAGTAGAGCCAAATTCATTCACTACCATGACCATAGCTGGTTTCTCTTGCTGCATCATGGGCAAAAGTTCACTCAGGGAGGTGTGTTCGGGAACAAACCGGGCGGGACGCATCCAAGGTTGGATTTGTGTCTCTAAACTTAGCTTTCCTACAGCCAAAGGTTGTGCCAAATCTTTAAAATAAACAATGCCGCGAACATCGTCTAAAGATTCACCAATCATGGGATAACGAGAGTAACCAGTAGAAGCCATTTCCTTGAGTAATGCCTGGAAGGTAGCATCTTTTGGCAGCGCGATAATACTGGTGCGGGGGATCATCACATCTTGAGCCATTACATCCCCAAATTCAAAGACATTATTAAGCAATTCTCGTTCTGAACGCTGTAAACCAGTAGACCCCCATTCTGTAGAGATAATCAGTTGCAATTCTTCGGGAGTCACAGGTGGTCTCCAGCCTTGACCTGTGTATTGGATGCCAAAAATCCGCAATAAAAAACGAGTTGATTGGTTGAGAATCCAGATGAAGGGGCCAAAAAAACGCACGATCGCTTTTACCGAAGGCCCCAAAAATCTAGCTAGCTGTTCTGAATACAGCATGGCTAAGGATTTGGGGCATAGTTCTCCGATCACAATTTGCAAATAGGCAATCAAGAAAAAGGCGATAGGAATTGATAGGGAATGAGCCAAGAAGGTAGTGATCCCACTCGGTAAAGGCCAGGATCTTAACCATGCATTAACCAGTACAACAATCGTACTTTCGCCAATCCATCCCAATGCCAAACTAGAGAGGGTAATGCCTAACTGAGTGGTAGATAGTAGTCTGTCAATACTACGTTGTAGCATCTCGACTGCGATCGCTGGAATATCCCCAGCCTTAACTAGCTGGTGAATACGCGATCGCCGCACGCTCACCATCGAAAATTCCGCCGTCACAAAAAAGGCATTTATGGCAATCAGTAGTAGCACTGACAACAACCGCAGCGCCACGTCTGTCCAAATTAAATTAGGAAAACCACTCACCACCAAAGCTCGTGTAAAACTCACGCCCTCCATTTAGGGGAATAGGGAGTGGGGAGTCGGGAGTGGGGAATAGTAAAAAATAACAGATAATCACCAATGCCCAATGCCCAATGCCCAATGCCCAATGCCCAATGCCCAATGCCCAATGCCCAATCTACCTTCCTACAGGAATATTCAATGCCTCTAGCTTCAATTCTTGAGCGGGATAATCAGTTAGAGCAAGTGATATTTTCTTGACATCATCAAGTAAAGCTGTGGGAATGCTCACTGTACCTGTAAATGCTGGCCCATTTGCAGGCAATTCTGTTGGTAAACCCTCTGTACTAGGACTCAGGGTTCGTCCTTTATCATCGGTAACATCTAAAAAACTATACAGGAAGCGCACAGAATCTTTACCTTTGTTCTGCATTTTCACTTTCAGTAGCAAATCACCACCAGAGTAGCGGACAGATTGTACAGACATGGTTACGCCCTCACTCAAGGCTGTAACTGGAAAACCTGGCTGGAGTTTTTCTTCAACCACTGCTAGGGGTTTTTCCTCTGGCTTCTGCTTGCTGCTATTGGTTTCTTCATCATCGTCCTCTAGCTTTTCCGATTTAGCAGCCTTGGTCTTACCCTCAATTCGCGCCTTAACAATTTTCAGAATTTCGTCCTCTTTTAATAGCACTAGCCCTCCCTGTTGGGAGTTCTTTGCCTTATTGCTGGCAAATTTAGTTGTGGGACGCCCATCTGGTGTAGTAACGCCTTTAAGTGCTGAACTACCTAGTTCAAACCCCAAAAGGGCACTCACAGAACCTGCTCCCATCATCAGGATTAACAAAACCAAAGTAAGAAGTACAGTAGAATTTATTTTCATCGCTGACAAGCTATCACAATAGAATGCTGGTCTATTTAAGAATAGTGAAGCTTTTGACCTCAATCCTTAAAGGAACTTAATCAATATTAGTCTGCACTATTTTATGATTAAATTATGTAGTATAAAAATCTGATAAGCTATTGTCTACTATTCACAGGTGTAAATCTGTGCTATAATCACGCAATTGGCTAAACTCAGTGGTTGAGGTATTTTCCTCAGTCTAAAATTAGCAAATCAGGTTGACCTAAGAGTTGAAGTAATTAACTCTTATGAACCCGAAAGCCAACAAAATAAGCGCCTTTGGCCGATTGGGGAGGCAACGAACTCATAATTCGTCTTCAGGCTGGTTCGATTCCAGCAGGGCGCACTGATTGATCAAAAAGCATTATATAAAAGGATAATGGGCATGGGGCATGGGGCACTTGTACTGAGCCTTACCGTAAAGCCTGCGGCATAGCTAGGCTTAGGGTGCAGCCTCCTCTCATAGAGAAGTATTGGGCATGGCTCAAGAATCAATAGTTATTCTTCCCCCACTCCCGTTCGGCTACGCCCTTCGACTACGCTCAGGACAAGCTCACGGCAAGCCCACTCCCCACTCCCCAATATTACCGAGGTGGTAAAGTTTCAAACCTGAATTCAGTTCCCACTTTGAGTTTGTTGCTATTCAAACGAGGAGACATGATCAGTGATGTGTCGTAAGGATTTGGTAAATCAGGAGTGCGAATATATGGATCGTTGCCAACTTGCTGAGTCAGGACATCATGATATAAAGTGTTAAGCAAGTGAGCATCGCGGGCAATTTCATTTTCTGGGAAGGAACCACCGAAGCTGGCACCAGATCCTAGAAATGAGTCTAGCTGACGCTTGAGGCTACCATTTTCGTAGAAATTGCGATCGTGACGAAAATAAGCTCGCTCAAATGCATCACTCGTAGTTTCAGTTTTGGGACTTTCCGTTTGGGCAGATGCAACGGAGGGAAAAGCAATAACAGCAGCAAGCAGTACTAATAAACCACTAAAGGTTTTAAATTTTATACCCACGTTCCTAACTCCTCAATTTTTGGGCAATCTTAATTTATGCTTAATTTCAGAACTCTGATGAGTTCAACCTTTGGTGTAGCACAACTATGAATGTTTTGTAATGACGTATTCTACTGAAACTCTTACCCACTCAGATATTTGGGCAACCACTGCTGATTTGACCACCTTGCGCCACAAGCTACTAGATTTATTTTCTCAACTGGCTTATCAAGAGGGTGATTTTCTCCTGTCTTCTGGGCTACGTAGTTCTTATTATGTCAATAAGATGCAGGTAACACTCCATCCTCAAGGCGCTTTGGCAGTTGGACGCTTGCTGTTTCCTTTACTACCTGTAGATACACAGGCTGTGGGTGGTTTAACGCTGGGGGCTGACCCAATTGTGACAGCAGTGAGTATTGTTTCTGTTTATGAAAACCGACCCATACCAGCGCTGATTATTCGCAAGGAAGCCAAGGGTTATGGAACGAGAGCTTATATAGAAGGCCCCAGTTTACCAGAAGGTGCAAAAGTAGTAGTTTTGGAAGATGTGGTAACAACTGGGCAATCTGCTCTGAAAGCCGTTGAGCGTCTTAAAGATGCAGGTTATACTGTAAATCAAGTAATTTCACTGGTAGATCGTGAGCAAGGGGGAGGTGAATTGTACCAGTCAGCTGGGTTGAAGTTTGAAACTTTGTTTTCGATTCAGGAAGTACAAGAACGTTTCCGACAACTTGCAAATTCATGAACAATAGGACTTGTACTAATTCGTAATTCGTAATTAAGAATTACAAATTGGTAGAGGTCCTGAAGATGAACCAATAGGGTTTAGTTAAAGACTAAAACATAAACTCTAGGACTTACGCATTATTAATAGAAAATCGCAACTTGAATGAATCGGGGAAAAACTCTTCATCCAAGTATTCATACGCACTTATAGCGGTTCTCGGTTGAGTTAGGTACAAGAACCCCACCCCTAACCCCCTCCCCGTAGGCGAGGAGCTTGCTCTGATGTGCCTCATGTGATTAGGAAACGCTATATACATTCATAAAATAAATGCCGCCATTTCACAAAATGATGTTGCATTTTTTGTCTAAAATCATTGTATATCAAGGGCTATAGTTGTTGTTACCAAAAAATACTATAAATGGGTATTTCACATAGATAAACCTCATCTATGTTGAGAACCGTAGTTTTTGCCCTCACCCTAAATCCC
>JAHCSU010000274.1 GCA_023522315.1 Nostoc sp. CCCryo 231-06 | reverse complement strand
CACAGAAAACATTGCTGAATTCTGACTCCTGACTCCTGAATTCTGTTTGATAATTCATGAATTACCGCTACGACAAATCAGGTATTTGAGACAATTTTGCGTAAGTCCTATCTGTATGAAGATGCGCCTATAGTACAAGAACGAACCGCCTTTCCTTCTCTACGAGAGGCTGCGCCAACGGAACGCTACGCCAACGCGCAGCGTCTCGATGGTGGGGGAATCCTTGCCGCGATCAGTTGGACTATGCAGGGTTAGGTTGGGTTCGACTTTGAAGTAGCTGGATAATAGCAGCTTTTTCTAAGATTCCAACTAGGACACCATTCTTACGAATCACGGGAAGCACAGATAGCTTTTGTTGTTCGAGTAACTGCATGACTTCCAGCAGAGGTTGATCGGATTGAACTGTGGTCGATTCAGTAATTGGTCGCATGACTTCTTTTACTTGAGTTTCTGACCACAGTGCTGTTGGGATGGTTCGTAAATTATCAATAGCGATCGCACCTACTAATTGTCCATCATCATCAGTCACTAAGAACCGATGCCAGTTTTGCCCACTTATGACTCGCTCATCGGCAAACTCTCTCAGAGTAAGATTAGCAGATACAATCGGGCTGTCATGAGTTACAGCATCTTCGGCTGTCAAACCTGTGAGTTTTTCTTGCACTCTGGCAAATTGAGCCGAATTACCAGCATTTTGCAACAAGAAGAAGCCAATTAACAAATTCCAGAAGTTAGCGGCGCTGCCAAATAATACTAGGGGAAGTACACCTGAAAGAATTGCTACCCAACCAAAGATTTGCCCAACTCGACTAGCAAAGGTCACACCTTTATAAGGATTACCTGTAATTTTCCAAACGATGGCTTTCAGTATATTTCCGCCATCTAAGGGTAAGCCAGGAATCAGATTAAATAGGGCTAATGCCAAGTTAACAGAAGCTAAAACACCTAGAATTGCAGCTAACGGCCCTGATGCAGCAGTAGTAATACCAATAGCTGTAACGATACCGCACAGTAGTAAGCTAACTAAGGGCCCTGCGATCGCTACCCAAAAAGCTTCACCTGGGGTTTTTGACTCTTTTTCTAAGCTAGCTAAACCGCCAAATATAAACAGAGTAATAGATTTGACATCAATACCCTGACGAATCGCAACAAAACTGTGGCCTAATTCATGGGCGACGACAGAGGCAAATAACATCAGCGCACTCATCAATCCCAGAAGCAAAGCTAATCCCGCAGACAATTGGGGAAATTGCGCCGCCAGTCCACTGCTATAGCTCCAAGTTACTAAACCCAGAACTAAAAACCATGACGGATGGATATAGAAGGGAATTCCGAAGAGATTACCAACGCGAATTGTGCCGTTCATGTCGTTCACCTTTGATTTCAGCTTCGAGAGGTTTGCTTTCTTCCTTCTCGATGTCTTTAGTGTAACGAAAGGTTAAGAGATTTTAATCTTGATGGCGGTAGTGGTGTCCGTCTGTAAAGGTGCGGTTATTGGCAATATTGGAACCCACATTCTGCACTTCGTTTTGTAATATGCAAATATTACAAATGTTGGACTAATAGTGGTTGAATAGCGATGTCTACGACGGGCTACGCCTACGCCAAAAACCGAGAAAATAGCAGTGTTAATACTTAAGGCTACTAACAGGTTTTTGTAAAATTTGTTTAACTATTAACGGTCGAAAAATCAATATTTTCGTAAAGTTCTGAAATTTGAATTTGAAACTCAAAGGTACTCAAAGAAAGGGTGACAGTTGGGTCGTCGTATTCTGAAAATAGCCACTGATGAGGGGCTGTTTTGATATGATGCTCAACGTGTGTACGGTATTGATCAATCAGCAGATATTCTTGGAAGGTGGAAATTGTCCGATAAGCAACAAATTTCTCGCCACGGTCATAGTTTTGGGTGGACTTAGACAACACTTCAGCGATAAAGCAGGGGTTGACCACGGTATCTTTGCGTCCAGTTTGAAGTTCTAAGGGTTTGGGCAGAACCATCACATCGGGATAGGTATATAGGCTGACACTGGGAATCCAAAGTCGTTGATCGGCATAGAAAGTCCGGTAGTCTTTCCCTTTTAGGGCAGATTTAAGCAAAATATACAAGTTTCCAGCAATATCGTTGTGGTTGGGTGTTCCACCTGTCATAGGAATAATTTCTCCATCGCAATATTCGCTGCGTATTTCTGAGGTGATTTCAACTTCTAAATACTCATCAATGGTGTATTGTTTGGTCTCAGGTTGAGCAATCATGTCAGTTCTACCTCCAAGGCTTCGAGTTCTTGGTTTATCCAAGTTATGGCGATCGCTTCATCGGTCTCTATCGCCCGTTCTACTCCTGTTTTAGCAATTTCTAGCAGTTGTTTGGATTTCTCCCGTCTCAGAATTGCCTGTTCTACCTTATTGGCTATCAAAGAAACTTTCTCTTCATCGAGATTTGGTATTGGAAATTTTGCGACATCGTTTATCGATAAGTGTCCATTTGTTGTCCCTGTTGTATCTCTCTGACACAAGAATTGAATCATAGGAGAAGATAGGACAATCAATAAATATTCAGACCGCAGAAAATAGGGCTGAATTGCAACTAGATCACCAGATACAGCGATACCTGCCGTTGTTGCATTAATTCCCGTTTTGCCAATAGTTGCCCCTGTAATTGCTAAAGCAATATCTACAGAAGAAATATTGGCAAACTTTGAAACTTCAGTATCACAAAGCATATTATGAATCTCATTCATCCTGTAAATTTTTGTGCCTTCGCCTTCTTCATTCATCTCTATTGAGATTCCGTACTGAATGAAAGTTAAATTCTCCCCAACGTCAACATAACTATAATTGGGATTTTGAACAGGCGGTCTTCGGTGAAACTCACTATCAATTCTAAAATCCTTATTTTCTAGAGCTTTACCAAATAAAATCTCTACCGCTTCAAGCCCATCCATTAACTGCTGATACTTCACAGCATCAAACGGCATAACAGATGGGCTGGGTTCAAAAAAACTGAAGTTCTCCTTTTTGGCAAACTCAATAAACGCTTCAGCAATACCGTCTTCCGTCCGTCCTTCGTGGTTATACAGGTCGTGATCCACCACTAAATGTTTGTGATTATCTCGCAAAAAATCGCTCTCTACCCCAACGACTCGTTGCACCGGAGAAGGCGGCATCAAGTCGCTGAGTTCATCATCGGGCGGTGAAGCCGTAGAGGATGAAATCTTGCGCCAAATCTTATCTCCAGAGTTATCCTTCCCCGACTTTCGCATCGTGGCAAAAAAGATGTTGTAGTCATCCTGTCGAGGGCAGAATGCGCCTGTTTTGGAGTCGTCATTCCATTTCTGTACAAATAGCACTGAGGTTTTTGTGCCTGTGTGCGGCTTAAAGGTGTTGCCATGTAGCCTCACCACCGCCAAAATTCGGCAGCGTTCCGCAATAAAATCTCGAATGTTCTTATCCGAAGAGTTGTTAAACCGTCCTTGAGGAAGCACGATCGCCATTCTACCCCCTGGTTTCAAAAAGTCCAGGTTGCGCTCAATAAATAAAATGTCGCGCCCCACTTTACTTTGCCACTTGCCATCCGGCTTTTTCGCCAGGTCATAGCGGGCAATCATCCGCGGTTCTTTGATGTCCCCCGCAAAGGGCGGATTCGCCATCAGCACATCAAATTGAAACTCTCGATAGTCCTTGCTATTTTTTGGCCGCAGCCGTTTCAGCCGTTTGAACCCTTCATGATAAATGTCATCCCAATCATCTTGCTCGGTGACTTCATCCCACAGTTCATAGTCCAGGGTGTTCAGGTGTAACACATTCGTCTGCCCATCCCCCGCAATCAGGTTCAGCGTCCGCGCCACCCGCACCGCCTTTTCATCAAAATCGATGGCAAACACCTTGTCTTCTACATACTCTTTGCACCGGGGCGGCTTATCTTCCAGCGAAAACAAATGACTCGTTTTCAATCCCTCATCATCTAAAATCTGCCGCCACACATGAAAAATCGTATGCACCGGAAACCCCGATGACCCCGCAGCCGTGTCGATCATGTACTCATATTCTTGGGGGTTCAGCATTTTCACGCACAGATCAATTACATAGCGCGGCGTAAAAAACTGTCCCTTTTCGCCCTTGCTGCTCTGGTTGATCAAATACTCAAAGGCTTCATCGATCACATCCAGGTTGGAGTTAAACAGCTTGACATTTTCCAACGACGACACACAAACCGACAGGTGAGACGGCGTGAGGCTAATTTTGGCATCCTCGCTAAACACCCCTTCCCACTTCTTCTTGGCTTTGTCGAAGAGATCCTGAATCTTAGTTTTCAGTGCGGCTTCCGTCTGTCCCGTATTGCGAAATTCCAGAGAACGGGTCGATCGCCTATTGCCCTGCCCAGAATACCACTCATCATAGAGCTTGGTGAAAATCAGCTTAAACAGTTCCTCAAATACATCCACCCCAGCATTTGCTAGCACCTCATCTT
>JAHCSU010000273.1 GCA_023522315.1 Nostoc sp. CCCryo 231-06 | reverse complement strand
GGCGTCCCCACACTCCGTCTAGTGAGATGTGGGACTTCTGCTGATTTAGTTAAAACTGGAACAGAAAAATTTTGGATGCCAAATTGCCAAAAGTACTCAATCAATTTTAATTGGGTAAACATAGGCATTTTTATACAATGAAAAAACGTCCCAGGTTCCCTCTGGAGGGGCTTTGCAGGATTTATTGTGACTCAGCAGTATATTAAAAAGTGATGCAGAGCTTTATATATAGGAAGTTCAGTACCCCTTTCTATTGAATTGGGGTTTTGCCCAATCCGGTTAATTTACATTTTGGTCATTTTTTCCTGAATGAATGTCCTGTTTTACCTTTCTACTCGCTGTAGATGTGATTAGAAACGCAAGGATTATTGGGGAGAATTCTTTGAGCATCGAAAACGACGGTCGCGGCAGTGGCAGGTAGTATTATGCCTTTTGTATTAGTTATAGATAGCTTAGGCGCAGCCCACTGTAGGCATCGCTATCGCCTGGTGAAGGCCCCATATTAAGCTGGTTTTATGTTGAATGGGGCAAGAGTGATTAAAAAGGGTTAATGTCTTTTACCTGCTCCCAGATATAGCTCACCCACTTTAGGATCATTCAACAATTCTTCACCAGGGCCTGAGATAGCATCGCGTCCCGACTCCAGTACATAGCCGCGATTAGCCATCTCTAAAGCCTTACGGGCATTTTGTTCCACTAATACGATCGCAGTACCCGCCTGATTAATTTGTTTAATCTGCTCAAAGACTTGTGTCACCAAAATCGGGGACAAAGCAGCAGATGGTTCATCCAAAATCAGCAAACTAGGTTCTAACATCAAAGCTTTGCCCATCGCTAGCATCTGGCGTTCTCCTCCAGAAAGAGTACCAGCGCGTTGACGACGGCGATCGCTTAGTCTGGGGAACATAGTAAATATTTTATCTTTAATTGGTTTCAGGGGAACGTTAAGCACAAAAGCACCCATCTCCAAGTTCTCTTCAACACTAAGGGAGGGGAAAACATTGGCGATTTGCGGTACGTAGCACATTCCTCGCTGAACTATTTCATTGGACTTTAGCCCCACGAGATTTTCACCTTTGAAGGTAATTGTCCCTGTGTGGGGGATCAAAAGCCCAAAAATTGCTTTTGCTAAAGTAGATTTACCAGCGCCGTTGGGGCCAATTACAGTTACCAATTCGCCTGGTGCAACGCGGAAATTCACACCTTGCAGGATATCTACATCTTTGATATATCCAGCGTGGACATTTTGGACATCTAGTAAATAGTCATTTGTCATTTGTCATTTGTCGTTTGTCATTGGTCAACAGTCAAGTCAAAAATAACTATTGACTGTTGACTATGGACTATTAAGGAGTTTTTTGCAACTCTGGTCGTTCTTCTGCAAGAATTGCCCCTTCTACTGGGCAAACTTGGAGACATATACCACAGTCAATGCAAGTGGCAAAGTCAATCCAGTACCAATCAGTTCCCTTGGCATTTTTGCCTGGGCCATCATGAATACAAGCTACTGGACAGGCATCTACGCAGTCAGCAACGCCTTCACAGACTTCTGTAACAATTGTGTGCGGCATGTTCTCGATTCCCTCTTTTCTGTATCGGCTATTTCTAGCCTAGCAGGGGAGTGGAGTGCTGAGTGCGTAGAGGTATTAACTGTTATGCTAATCCTACTGAGGATGTATATTCTTTGAGAATTCCCAAAGAATTACTACCTGAACTGATCAGCGTGTCATGTCCCATTCGGGTGAAAGTGGCGTTTAACCCACTGACATCTAAACGATCATTCTTACCAAAACCATAGATTGTGGCAAAGCCGCTGCTCCCCAAAATAACCTTGTCATTACCGCTTTCAAGATAAACGGTATCGTTGCCACCTCCTTTAACAATTACTTCTGAACCGAAGAACCCAAGATTGTCTACGGGACTGGGAATCGAGAAAGTTCCACCTCGGAGATTAATCACATCACGACCACTTCCTGTATAAATCGTGTCATCTCCAGCACCAGCAATTACCAAATCATTTCCTGCTCCAGTGTTAATCAAACTTTTTGTGTCAAGAGTTATCACGGTGTCATTACCGCTTCCAGTGAGAACATCGACGGAATCAGCATTAAGTACGTTCTCAATAAAAGAGGCTGCTAAAACAAAGTCTTGCCCTGATCCTGTGGTAATACTCGTTTTCCCAAAGACAAATAGCTCAATTTGGTTATTGCCATTCCCTGCATCGATCACTTGTTTGTAAGGTTTTCCTAGACCTTCTTCAGGAAAGACATAAGATAGGAGTGCGCTAAATCCCGCTTCAGGATTTGTGGTAATTACATCATTTCCTGAACCTGTGGATACCAAAGCATTCCCGCCTGCCAGATAAATCAAGTTATTACCGCCACCCGCATCGATTTGATAGTTACCAGATCCTGCATCAATAATGTCATTGCCGTTTCCCGCCGATATTTGGATATTGCCTGTAGCAATACCACCGTCAAAGAT
>JAHCSU010000272.1 GCA_023522315.1 Nostoc sp. CCCryo 231-06 | reverse complement strand
CATTAGCGCCCAACTGTAACATTATCGTGCTACAAAGCGAAGTGCGGAATATGGGGTATATCATCCAGATAGCCAGCAACAATTCCTCAGAGCTAAGATTGCCTGTATTAATAGTGGCTGAAACCATAGAAAAAATCTACTAGTTTAGTAATTCTCGCCTTCAGGTAGGGTGAGGATTTCAACGCCATCTTCAGTTACAGCTAAGGTATGCTCACATTGAGCAGAAAGTTTGCGATCGCGCGTTACCGCAGTCCATTTATCGCTAAGAAGCTCGACTTCGTAAGTACCTTCATTAATCATTGGCTCAATAGTAAAAACCATCCCTGGTCTGAGGCGCTTGCCCTTACCGCGTGTGCCATAATGGGGAACATCCGGTGCAGTATGGAAAATGTTACTGATGCCGTGTCCAACGAAATCTCGCACTACAGAAAAGCCTTGTCCTTCAGCATACTCTTGAATAGCTGCACCAATGTCTCCAATGCGTGCCCCAGGTTTAACTTCAGCAATACCCAAGCGCAAACACTCTTCTGTCACCTCTACCAGCTTTCTGGTTTTTGG
This sequence comes from Nostoc sp. CCCryo 231-06, assembly GCA_023522315.1. GTDB lineage: Bacteria > Cyanobacteriota > Cyanobacteriia > Cyanobacteriales > Nostocaceae > Nostoc. The sequence goes on along the minus strand of JAHCSU010000272.1, from coordinate 11,300 downwards.
AGAAGGAGTACCGACAAAAAATGTCTTGGATGTATCACCGTGATAACCTTCAACAATCGGCGTCACATCAATATTAATGATGTCACCTTCTTTGAGAATTTGCTTGGCGTTGGGAATACCGTGACAAATTACCTCATTTACACTGGTGCAAATCGATTTAGGATAGCCCTTATAACCAAGAGGTGCGCTTTTTGCTCCATGCGCTTGCGTCCAACGTTCGGCTTCATCATTTAGTTCAAGAGTGCTAACTCCTGGCTTCACAAACGGTTCGAGATGCTGGAGAAGTTTAGCTGCTAAACGCCCAGCTTGACGCATTTTGTCTAATTCTCGTTGGGATAAAATAACAATTAGTTCGGTTTTCATTAATTTTTATCTAGATATCTTTCATAAACATAGTTAACCCTGTCTGTGCAGCTCTTTGTGCAGCATCAGCAACCTTTAGGGTATACAAGCTCTCCTCTGGGGTAACGTACAAAGGAGTGCCATCAAAAAGATGGTCTAACACCATACTCGTGTCTTTAGCGAACAAACCCCGGCGAGGGCCAACCTCTATAGGTGTTGTTTCCCCTGGCTGGATGAAAATTCCTGTATCACCATCAAAAATTAAACCACCTTTTTCTCCGTGAACTTCAAACTTGCGTTCTGATTGCCAAATACTTTCGCCTTTGCCATAGACTACTTGGGCTAAAAGCCCACTGTTAAAGCACAGTTGACTAGTGCAGAGACAGGTTTGATAATATTCCGGTTCTATTTCCCAATATCGCTGGTGACAGTTAACAGTAAATACTTGACCAAATAAATCGGTGAGACGATGTAGGCGAGACAAGGCACCAATTAACGGAAAACCGAACAACTCCTGGTTATAAGTCCATTTGCGGGGTGCAGGATTCTGGGGATTGATGGTGCTGTAGCGAACATAAAACACCTCACCAATTTTGGCTAAGTTTTGCTTCAAGGCTTGATGCAAACCACCCAAAAGTTCCAGGTGTTCGACGTGCAGGAGTTTTTGTTGTGCTTTGGCTAAGGCAATCAGTTCTTCAGCTTCGACTACATCCAGCGAAAGAGGATATTCTACAATCACATGTTTGCCGTTGCTAAGTGCTGCACGAGCGATCGCACCATGATCTCGATTGATAGTGCAAATCACCACTAAGTCTATATCTTCACGCTCTACTAGCTCTTGCCAAGAACTCAACGCTTCAATCTGGTACTCTTTGGCAAAGGTTTCTGTTGTTTCTGCGGTATGACCAACAGCTGCGATTAACTGCGATCGCGATCGCTCATCATCGAGCAATGCCTTAGCCCGAAACTTTGCCGCATACCCAGTACCCACCAAACCTACACGCACTCTTGCTTTTTCCAAAGCTGCTTCTGAATTATACATGATCCTCACTAGTTCTGTTTTTGATTCTTTCACGCTTCTAGTGGTGAGATTCTCTCTACATGGGGAATTAAAAGACTTCACCAGTTTAGACTTTACAACATTCGTACTAGGGCGTGTTTCCAAAACTATAACCACAAAAGAATGAAGCGAACGCAATCATGGCTGTATAATTGGCAGCAAGTTTTTCATATCGGGTAGATGGCGATGCCTTCTGGATGCGTCCACTACGCGTAGCTGACTTTTGAGTAGGGGTACGGGCAAGGCTTCTCTACCAGAGGCTACGCCAACGCCAACGCACTTAAATTTACGGAGTTGCTACGGTATTTTTTCGATTACCAACTCAATGCTTATTTCTTGCTCATGATATTGAGAAAATCTCTAAGAGATAGAATGAAACAGCCCTACTTTTTAAAGGGAGTTGGGAATCTCTTCTGCGTAAGTCCTACAAAATATAGGTGGCATTAATCCTATTCATATTTTTTATCCCTTAAGATAATTTTTTCTAATTACAGCCTGACTTGAGCCGGAAATAATATAAATAAAACTTATCAGGATTAAGCAACTAAATTTCATTACTAATCGGGTTCAATTTCCAGTTACATCGTTTAATTTTTCTCGTAGTATCAGAATTGAAGCAAATTTTAACCAGCGGCTAATCCCACAGAACAGCCGTGACCTTTGCCTAAAGATAACTTATACTACCGTTTGCAAAAGAGAGGATTACTAAATGGCTAGTTTTAAAGTCACACTAATCAACGAGGCCGAAGGGCTGAACCAAACACTTGACGTTGAGGACGATACTTATATTCTAGACGCTGCCGAAGAAGCTGGTCTTGACCTACCCTACTCTTGCCGCGCTGGTGCTTGCTCGACCTGTGCAGGTAAACTCGTAAAGGGTACTGTTGATCAGGGTGACCAGTCCTTCTTAGATGACGATCAAATAGAAGCTGGATATGTACTGACCTGTGTCGCTTACCCTACCTCTGACGTGACAATCGAAACTCACAAAGAAGAAGAACTCTACTAAGAGTTAGTCCCCTCAACAATACACCTCTTGCAAGATTGACACTCCCCGCTCTAAAGAGACGGGGATTCTTGAATCTAAGACATAACTTGCTCAATCAGGGTTGCCCCAGAAGGAGTAGCGGTTTCATCTCCCCAAGCGGGGAAGAGCGTCTAGCGCAAAGGTTCCAGTGTGCCCCACTGTACCCAATCCTCGACTAAGGATAATTCTAGCAGCGTTTTCATCTCTATCCATCACACAGCCACACCTACAAACGTGGGTTCTAGTAGATAGAGTTTTTTTGACAATTTCACCACAGCTAGAGCATTCCTGGCTAGTGTATTGCGGATTAACCGCAACTGTTACACGCTTAAACACTTTTCCAAAGTATTCAAGAAAGACACGGAACTGATACCAAGATGCGTCATTAATAGACTTGGCGAAACTTTGATTTTTCACCATATTTTTTATCCTCAAATCTGTGCGCTAAGAGCGCCCCGCTTCGCTAACGTAGGCGATCAAGTCGTTATTCTTTGTAAATAATGTTGAAAAAATAGAAGCATTGCATCTAGTGTCAACGCCCTCTCAATGCCGTGTCGATAAAGCGACTTTGAAAAAAAGCCTAATTTCGTGTTGAGCAGGAACACAGTAAATTTTGTGTTCCTGCTTGATTTTTTAAGTATGCAGTTTTCCCTCTGCGACGGCAGCCACGGGGGAAATATGGTTCGGATAAGCTCTTGAGGCAGGGGAAGCAGGGGAGGAAAAAGAAAGAGTTATTAAATTAGCTTTTTGTTGACTCTCGATTACTAGCGAAAGATAGATGCAACGTGAACTACCGATTAGCTTAAAGTTTAGTCTCTTTGCTGAAAACCTGAATCTGAGTACCAGGATAGTAGAATTGGAGAATTTTTGGACTTGACCAACCTAAATTGGCTAAATTTTGAGCGCCAGTTTGACTCAAGCCGACTCCATGTCCTAATCCACCACCAATAAAGGCGTATCCCCACAGTTCGGGTTTTCCTTTGTTCAGGGGTTCTATGTAAAATAGCGTACTTCTAGGAGCAGCAAAGGCACTACGAACTTCGTCTTTGTGGAGAAGAAAGGTGCTGTTATCAGTTTTAACGGCAAGTTCAAGGATACGCCCACTCTGGCTTCGCTTTACTACTGCCATAGCCTGAATTGTCTTAAATTTGGCATGGGGACTGTTTTTCACCTGCAAAAATTTCTGCAAGTCCTTGGTAATATCCTCTAAAGAGGTTTCCTTATGCCAACGAAACATATCCCACTTGCTTTCATTAAATCCTTCTTGGATATTAATAAATTTTTGGAAGTTCTTTTCATCTGCTAAATTCTGCTTAGACAAGTTCCAAAAATTAGTTGCAGCATCCAGTACAGGGCGCAGATAGGGACGATCATCGCCATTCCAGACATCGCTGAAGGAGGCGGTAACGCCACCAGTAGTGGAAGAATAAAGGGCATCTACTAGTTCGTTTTTATAGGTTACTACCTTACCCCTGGTTGAGGCGATCGCTCGGTCTGTTTTAGCCGCCGCTCCATTCAGCCCATAATAAACTTGGCAGTGAGTATCAGCACACAACTGATAGTTATCTGCGGCGAACCTGCGTAAATTTCTTAAAGCATAAGTCCGAGCGAGAATTGCCTGGGCTTCCAGCGCCGCTGTTGGTGCATCTGTGCCTATTTCGTAAGGCACAACCCCACGCAAATAAGTTTCTAAAGGTACTTGGTTAACTAGAGTGTATGTGCCATAAGCATTTGGCTGCAAATTCAGTCGCCCAGCATAAAGACGAGCAAACTCTTGTTTTTCGCTTTTATTCACCCGAATCAAGTTTTTATCAGTGCTGATTTCCAAAACATTCGGGCTATAGCGCTTACCATCCACCACCCAACTAACTCGCGGCACTTGTTTTAAAACTCTAGTATCAAGATATACTTTTTCTTTGATAGAAGCTTGGATGTTTTGCAATAGCAAGCGTCGCAATAAAGGAGTGCTATAAACATCTCGTTTTGCCCAAACCTGCCAGCGTTCTGGCTGGGCTATTTCCACTTCCATTCCCTGAGAACGCCATTTATTAGCACTGTCTTCCGCAGTTTCAAAGGTGCGATATGTACCCAAAACTACCACTTCTTCGACTGCTGACTGGGGTAAAGCCTGCATGACTGTTTCCAGCTTTACAGGGTTCTTGGTAATCAGGGTTTGCTGCTTGTTGCCCGCAAGAAATTTTAGCTTTAAGCGATCGCCTTTTGTGGGTTCTAGTTGCAGCTTGGCTGTGGGTTGTGAGCCAAATCGCTGCACAATCCCAATTTTCAGTTCCATACCCTGAATGTTACTTTCAGGCCCTGATGCAGCAGTTAGTCCCAATAGACAAAATGTGGTCAGCACGGTGTGGGAAAAACGCCAAAGCGATAATTTCATAGCTATCTGATAGCGATCGCCCAGCGTCTCCAAGAGTTGCGATAGCGAGTTATTGATCGTCTTCTGCCCCTTAATGCGGTGTTGGAGCTGATTTTCCGATTGCTTTTTAGTGCGGTTTTTTTGTCGCATGAGTGCTCCAATGATACCATTAGCAGTTTTGCCCAAAGTGGTTGCAAAACGTAGTCATAACGACTATGATTTATTTAGAGACACAAAACAGAACTAGTTGGATAAACTCCTTATGGTTAGAGTCCAAGAAATTCCATTAAATCAGATAAAACGGCCGTTGCCTCGTGCAAACGATCCAAATAAAGTGCAAGTCTTAATGGAATCGATTGCGGAGATTGGGCAGCAAGAACCTATAGATGTCCTAGAAGTAGATGGACAATATTATGGCTTTTCTGGTTGCCATCGGTATGAGGCTTGCCAGCGTTTAGGCAAAGAAACCGTTTTAGCCAGAGTTCGTAAAGCACCTCGCAGCGTTTTAAAGATGCACTTGGCGTAGAGAATGAGAGTGGGGAGAGACACGATTAATCACGTCTGTAATAGGCTTGCCGTGAGCGTAGCCGAACGGGAGTGAGGGGATGAGGGGAATGAGCGAACAGGGGGACAAGGAGAATAACCATATACCCAATGCCCAATTCCCAATCCCCAATTACATATAACCTAATTAGGAGAAAATTATGTCATCGAAAGTAACAGTCAAAAATGTAAATATAGGCATTGACGAGGTGAGTAGGGCTAAAATTGCCGAGGGTTTATCTCGCCTGTTGGCTGACACTTATACACTTTATCTGAAAACTCATAACTTCCATTGGAATGTAACGGGGCCGATGTTCCAAACATTGCATTTGATGTTTGAGACCCAGTATACAGAATTAGCTTTAGCAGTTGATTTAATAGCCGAGAGAATTAGAGCGCTTGGCTATCCCGCGCCAGGAACCTACGGCGAATATGCCAAACTAAGTTCGATACCAGAAACTCCCGGCGTTCCTAAAGCTGTGGAAATGATCGGTTTACTTGTAGAAGGACAAGAAGCCGTAGTCCGAACAGCACGGTCTATTTTCCCTGTGCTAGAGGAAGTTAACGACGAACCTACCGCCGATTTATTAACTCAGCGGATGCAAGTACACGAGAAGACAGCTTGGATGTTGAGAAGTTTACTGGAAGAATAGTACTGGGGCATGGGGAATAGGGCATAGGGATTAGGCGATAGAGAAAAACTTAATCGCCAATGCCCAATGTTCAATACCCAATGCCCAATGTCCAATACCCAATGCCCAATGTCCAATACTCAATGCCCAATGCCCAATACCCAAAAGCTGCAAGATTTAATGCAACAGGTGGGTATTCCTAGTTTTAAAGCGCTGAGTCGTGCTGCTGGCGTCTCAGAGCATCAACTTTTGCGGTTACGCCAAGGGAAGCTTGAGCAGATGCGCGTAGATATATTGCTTAAGCTGTCGCCAGTGCTACAAATTCCATTGAATGAATTAATCGCAACTTTTTCAACCGTAGAGTTGTTACAAGAGAAAGCAGCGCCTACTCAGGCATTATTACAAGAAATTGCAGATTTAAGAAAAGAGTACCAGCGATCGCAGCAACAACTAGAACAGCAGCGAGAGATATTACTACAAGAACTCCAGCAGTCAAGTTTGCAACTGCTGGAGTCTTTATTATTGCAATGGCCAACAGCAGCACAGAAAGCGCAGGAGAATCCGCAGCTAGCAGCAGTCAAAATAGTACCGTTGGTGCAAAAACCTCTAGAAAAGCTTTTACAGGCGTGGGGGGTGGAAGCGATCGCACCCGTGGGAGCAGAATTACCTTATGATCCCCAACTGCACCAATTAATGGAGGGAACCGCACAACCTGGAGAAACCGTCAAGGTGCGCTACACTGGCTACCTTCAAGGTGAGAAACTGCTTTACCCTGCGAAAGTAAGTCCTCTTAGAGAGAGCTAGAAGGCTTTTCGCCTTCCTCTAACGCCTCCAAAGCTTTTAAAACTGCTGAATCCTTACAATTTGAGCTTGGCGCTTATCCATTAAGGGAGGCAGGAGGTGCAGGGGGAGAGAAAAAAGGCTTATCTGAACTGTATTGCTGCTGAAACCAAATTTTTTTGGTAGAGTTTTTTAATCTAGACAGGAATTATTGCAATTATGTAAGTAATCGGACATAAATAAATGTAAATGCTAATTACTATCATAACAAGCTACACATAAATACCCTCAAAGGGTTACATAAACAAAGCCTACCTTTGCAGGCTATTTTGATAATGTTTATTGGACAAATTTAAGTTCTGCAAAAATCTTTGACAAATCATCTGAAAAGCTGGAACGTTGGCTTGTAGTTCAATATTTAGCTAAAAACATTAAGATGGATATCGGTTATTTTTACTTGTTCATTTGCTAGTCATTAGGTAATATTTAGTTAAATAAAAGTGAGTTTTTGATAAACAATAATATAAAAGTGTTTATAGTTTATCTTTCCTTATGGTATTACTTATCAACAAGTATTCAGCAGTAAACTACAATTTTTTATTGTAAGCATTTTTAAAATTTCTATGATGGGTATATAATAGCAAAAGCAGAGCCTCATTTACAAAAATCAGCATGACATAATTATGATAGAACAAGTGAAAATTATTAAGCTCACCGGTAATTTAAACGCTACAACTTCACAAGAATTTCGACAAAATATTACTGAGCTTTTAGAAAGTGGTGCGAAAATTGTGTTAGTGGATTTTAAAGACGTAACGTTTATGGATAGTTCAGGTTTGGGAGCTTTAGTATTAGCTTTTAAAACCTTAAGATCAGCAGATAGTAAGCTTGTTCTCTGCTCAATTAATGAGCAAGTCAGGATATTGTTTGAACTGACTAATATGGATAAAGTATTTGACATATTTCCTAGCCAAGATGCATTTAATCAGGTTTTAGTCTCCAATACGTAATTAATCAAAGTTAATTTGCAAGATAGATAAATCATCATCAAAAGCATCTTTGGAGTTCAGAGCGATTAAATAACTCAGTACGTGATCAAGTTGGCAATCAACAGGATTTTGTAAGCTAACTAGTAGCTGAATAAAAGCATCCAAACTCCAAAGTGCGCCATCTGATTTAGTGATTTCATAAGCACCATCACTGAAAATATAAAGGGTACTGAATTTTTCAATATTGCAAAACCCATCAACATATTTTGCTTCTGGAAACATCCCAACTGGCATACCGGGGGTTTTCAAGAGCTGAACTTCAGACTTTCTTGGAGATGTGCCAGTTACTAAAACAGATGGTGGATGACCTGCACTAGCATAAATTAACTGGCCGTTGGTTCGATTGTAAACTCCATACCAAATCGTAAAGTATTTGTCATTTTGATAATTCATCTGAAAGGTATCATTCAAAGCTTTCAATACATTACTAGGTTGATAATAATTTAGGCTTTTGAGCGCACGGGAACGTAGCAGATTTAGCACTGAAACAGAGGGAAGAGTAGCTTTGAGTCCATGTCCGGCAGTATCAAGTAAGTAAATTGCCAGACAATCGTCATCAAGCCAATAGTAGTCGAAACAGTCACCTCCAAGTTGCCGTGAGGGGATGAATCGGAAATTTATATTGAAGGGTTCAGTCATGGGAAGAGGCAGTAGCGATCGCACATATTCTGCGGCTTCTGACATTTCTGATTCTAAAAGCAACTTTTGAGCCTGCAAATCTCTGCTCAACTGATGCAGACGTAATCCCGCTCTTACCCGTGCTTGTAATTCATTGTGTTCGATAGGTTTAGAGATAAAATCATCAGCACCAGCATCTAGACCTTTCACACAATCGGCAACCGAATCTAAGGATGTTAATAAAATAAAGAATGTGGTGAAAAATTTAGAATCTGTCTTAATGCGGTGGCAAACTTCTAGACCAGTCAACCCCGGCATGATCCAATCACAAATAATTAGTGCTGGACAGTAAGCCAGTGCCTTTTCTATCCCTTCCTCACCGCTACTGGCAGTAACTACCTCATAGCCCTGTTTTTCCAACATCCTTTTCAAAAGTATTTTTATTGAATAATCATCATCAATTATTAATATTTGAAACATAGAAAATTGTAGTAAATACTAATTAATAAATTTCTGTAAAAATAGAAAATTAAAATAGCCTATGGGCTAATTAGTTAGTAGGATTAATAAAGAAATCCTACTAACTCATTTCTATTTTTTTGTCGAATTCATGACTTTTTAATTAGTCATAAAACATTATGGAGGTGCAAGAGGGTTCACCCACAAGAGGATGGTATTTTTTAGCTGGTTCAAGTCGCGGTATGCTTCTTGTTTGAACCATTGCCCTAAGGCATCAAAGGGGGTGAAAGATGTTCCAGTTTGCCATTTAATGTCTTGACCTAGAGGTGTTGTATGAGTTCCTGGTAACGTTTGTGTCGTCACCATCTGATCAAAGCGTCCTTGTAATATCTTGGTTAAAGCTGCCGATTGGTCAATGGTGTCATTGCTAAATTTTATTAATAAATTGCGCCTGATGTTATAACGCTCTTGGACAAGCTGGTTAGTTTCCAACGGTGAGGGGGTAAACTCGATGGCAAAAGTAGAATTGAATTGTTCTACTAAGGGGATAGCTTCTTTAGCGGCGTAGTTGTTGAAGGATATTAAAATATTGCCTGCGCGTTCTACTTTAAAAAGGCTACCAATCAGCAAGTGAAGTTTACAGCCCATACTGTGCCCAATGCCGTAGATGGGGTAGTAAAGCTTGCGTAATGCCCCAGAATCGTGTAAGCGTTCGAGGGTGCGGTCAAAATTTAGCAGCACAGATTTTGCGATCGCAGTATGATCTAAAGTGTTGACGAAAGGCGTAGCAATTACAACATAACCTTTACTTGCTAATTGTTCGAGTAACCAGCGATAAGTGATGTGCGGTGCAGTGGCGACAAATGCACCTCCTAAAAAATGGATGATACCTATGGGATTTTGGGGAATGATTACCCAGTTGCCTCTGACTTCTTTCCAGTCCATGCCGATAAGTGATCGCTTTCTTGATATTCTTTATGTTAGACCGGCGATCGCAACCGTGGGAAGGATTATGGAAAAAGCCATTGAGGATATCTGGCGAGTAGGTTGGCAGTCAACCCACCCAGCAGGCTCTATGGACTTATCGGAAGCATTTACGCTTTTTCCAACTCTTACTGAGTATTGAGTGAATTCAGGAGTGCTTTCTGGATCTCCATTACAAAACTCAATTACCTTATAGCGGTTCACATTCAGATGCGGTACAAGATTATATTGCCAAGCACGGCACTGCCGTGCCCCTACAGGTGTACCTCACGTAAATGAGAAACGCTATAGCGCAGCGTCTCGTAGAGAGCGTCATTACGAATTACGAATTATCTTAATGCTGAGTCTGTAGCCTTTTCATTTCGTGTTGCACATCTAATGCAATCTGTAATGCTTCATTCAGTAACCTTCCATGCTCAGTAGCCTGTTCATTTACTTGCATGGCTGTTAAAGTTGCTAAATTGTTGACGAATAGCTCTGTATTACTAAGAATAAAGCTCTTATTTTCTCTCAAAATTTTTTCTGTCTTCAAGGCGCGGACTAAATCGGATTTGGTAAGTTTTAGCGCTTCGATAACACTCTCTCTTTCTTTTATAAGCACTTCTGGATTACCAGCTTCTTCTATTTGGTCATTGATATCTATTGCTCTAATAACAGTATTATATCTTTCAACATCGGTTAACAGGATTTGCAAAGAATTTGTCATGCTATGTTTGACAATTTTACTTCTGCTTTTCCATATTAAATACAAGATAGCTTGTGTCAAACCGCCAACCCAAATGCCTAAGATAATTAATAATATCAATGGTGGAATTCTTATCCATGCTACAAATATTTTTATAAATATATCAAATATAAGATAAGCAAAAACAAATGTAGCAAACCCAATAAAAATTACAGTTGCTCCTTCCGAACTTTTAATTTTTTGGATGTATATTTTTGCTAATTTTTTCAGAGGATTTGTAATGATTAAAAGTTGCTCATTGACAGGTAAATTAGTCAGATTTTGCAGTTCATACTGACCAATTTCCAAGCCCTGTAAATCATCCCGCACAGCTTTTCAATCCTTGCAAGAATAGTTATTTAATCTAATATAGCAATCAAATTTCTGGAATGCTGGCATTTTGTCTAAACTTTTTTAGGCAAGTTAATACTGCTAGGCAATGTCAAGGTTTTTTGTACAATATGATACTCTTTTTTTCAAGATAACTATTTTTACTACAACATGAAAATAAATCAATTGCCTGTAAATGCAATGAAAATTTAATAGGTTATTGTGCTGGTAAACAGCGATTTGCAACTACGATAAACAATAATACAAAAGTCCGCAAAAACTGAGATTTTGCAGCATTCTCGATTAGCATCATCGCCCACCCAGAATTGAAGAAGAATTCAGAAGTCAGAATTCAGGAGTCAGAATCAAGACGCTCGTTCG
>JAHCSU010000271.1 GCA_023522315.1 Nostoc sp. CCCryo 231-06 | reverse complement strand
CCTAGAAATGAATGCAGCCGGAAAATTAATAATTATGCCACCAGTAGGAGGAGAAAGTGGAAATCAAGAAGCTGGACTGATCGCTGATTTAGAAATTTGGAATCGTCAAGCTAAATTAGGGAAAGTTTTTAGTTCTTCAACTATCTTTATACTTCCCAACGGTGCAAAACGTTCCCCTGATGCTGCTTGGGTAAAATTGGAGCGGTGGGAAGCTTTAACGCCAGAACAGCGAAAAAAATTTCCGCCACTTGTACCCGACTTTGTGATTGAACTGCGATCGGAGACAGATCGCCTCGCACCAATTCAAGAGAAAATGCAGGAATACATTCAAAATGGTCTGCGGTTGGGTTGGTTGATTAATCCTCAAGATCGTCAAGTTGAAATTTATCGACTTTTGAAAGCTGTACAAGTTATACAAATGCCAGCAATTGTTTCTGGAGAAGATATATTACCTGGATTTGAGTTGCAAGTATAAGTAGGCGATAAGCCTGACGGTCTAGCTTTGATTACTTCATTGTCTCAAAAAATACTGTACTTGTGATGTGGTGCGATCGCGTATCGCTACCGAGCAAAGCCAAGTATCTGACTAAGGCATTAATCTTAGGGAAACGTCCTACGAAATTCAACAAAGCGTGTTAAAAATGGTAACTGAACTAAAAACACAGTTTTTGAAAGAGTAGGGAAGGTTGATTACCAAAGTATCATCAACATCGAGGGTGGAAAAATTTAATATAATTAGCTGTTCTAAAGAATGGTTAAACCTGTTGGTGTACTTGACTAATCAAGCAAGTAATAAGTTTGCAAGTATAAGGTATAGGTTTCAATGGCACCGCCTCTTGTGTCTGTTCCGATGAAGAAAAATAAGAAACCGTCTCTGGTGCTGACGCTCTCGGCTGCTGGGCTATTGATTGGTGCGGGGAGTGCAGCATACTGGTTGTTAAGCCAGAGACAACGATCTTCTAGTGATTTGCTAGTAGGTGCAAATATTATTCCTGGTGATGCCCTGTTTGCGGTTTCTCTGACAACAGATCCCCAGCAGTGGCAGAAATTGCGAGAGTTTGGGACAAAACAAACCCAAGCAGAACTGGACAAAAATTTAGTAGAATTGCGCGATCGCTTTCTCACTAATAACGGTTACGACTTCCAGAAAGATATCGCTCCTTGGGTAGGCAATGACGTTACAATCGCAATTCTTGCCCCAGCAATAGCAAGTAAAGCTGCACCCAAACCAGTTACCACCAATGAAGATGCTGCCAACGATCAGCAGTCGATGGTAATGGTATTACCAGTGAAAAACCCAGAAATCGCCAAAAATATTTTGGCACAACCCAAAACCCTTAAACAAGGCAAATGGATTGACCGTATTTATCAAGGGATTGCCATTAAACAAAGTCAGGGACAAGCAGGAGAAAACTTTTCAGCAGCATTACTAGATGGGCGTTTTTTAGTCATAACTGATAGTCCCAAAGCCACAGAACGAGCAATTGACGCTTACAAAAATCAAACATCCCTAGCGACAACAGGGGGTTTTGCTGAGAATTTTCCAAAAATTGCGAACTACCAACGCTTTGGCCAGTTTTACATCAATGTGCCAACAGCAGCCAAAATAGCCGCAGCTTCTCCAAACCGCCCTTTACCTGCTCAAGTTTTGGCTCAACTGCAAAATAACCAAGGTTTGGCGGGGACAATGACTTTAGAGGCAGAAGGAATTCGCTTCAAGGGCGTTTCTTGGTTAAACCCTAATAGTCAACGGGTGCTGGCGGTAGAAAACAAAGCTGGGCAAATGCAAAGCCGCGTACCAGCAGAAACCTTAATGATGCTTTCGGGGGGAAACTTACAGAGGTTGTGGGAAGATTACGTTTTAACATCTCAAGGAAATCCCCTCTCACCGATCGCACCAGAACAACTTAGAGGTGGGATAAAATCTCTTACCACTCTCGATTTAGATAAAGATTTGCTCAGTTGGATGAAAGGTGAATTTTCCTTATCGTTGATTCCTAGTACTTCAAAAGAAGGTTCACCAGATGATTTTCGTGCAGGTTTGGTGTTTATGGTACAGGCAAGCGATGCCTACGGCGGGCAAAGCCTACGCCAATCAGCTGAAGCATCGATAAAACAACTAGATGACGTGATGAGAAATCAATACCAGTTCCAAGTCCAACCTGCGAAAGTTGCAGGGCAACCTGTTGTTAACTGGGTTTCACCTTATGGTACTTTAACTGCTACCCACGGCTGGTTAGATGGAAATGTTGCCTTTTTAGTAGTGGGCGCTCCCATCACTGATAAAATTCTTCCCAAACCCAACAACACACTAGGTAGCACGATCCCCTTCCAACAAACAGTTCCTACAGAACCAAATCCGACAAATGGTCAATTTTTCTTGGATGTGGAAAGAACTGTGAAAAATTTCCCTTTACCAACTCTAATTCCCAATCAACAAATTTTGCTTGATGCAACGCGCTCAATTGGGATGACATCCGCCGTCAGCGACAGTCGCAGTAATATCTACGACATTTTTATAGCACTTAAAAAATTTAGGAACACGACTCCCTTGCCTAGTCCAGAAGGCAATAAGAGCAGTTCTGCTACACCATCTACGGCTTCTCCATAACAGTAATTGGAAAAGTGAGGAGAGACGCGATTAATCGCGTCTGTACAGGAGTGAAGAGTTGTATACCAGTTCTCAAAAATCTTGCTATAAATCAATCTTCACCTCTGGAGTGTCTTTACCTCAGAGCAGCATCATCTTTAGCAAGCTTAAAATAAAATGGTATTAAAAATTATTAATTCATAACTCCTAACTCCTAACTTTCCCCTATCCCATTACCCTGTAAGCATATAGGATCAGAACAGTCAGAATCCATATTTTAAATTATCCACGGAGAGAAGACTTTATGAATTTGGTTGTACTCCAGAACTGGCTGGACAATGCCTCCTTTGCCATATTATTCCTAACAATGCTGGTGTATTGGGGAGGAGCGGCTTTTCCGAATCTGCCTTATCTAGCCGTTTTGGGGACAGCTGGGATGGCGATCGCTAATTTGTGCATGGCAACTCTACTAGGGGCACGATGGATAGAAGCTGGTTACTTTCCCTTAAGTAATCTCTATGAATCCCTGTTTTTCTTAACTTGGGGAATTACCACCGTCCATCTAATTGCTGAAAGTAGTAGCCGTAGCCGCTTAGTAGGAGTTGTTACAGCTCCTGTGGCAATGTTGATCGCTGCTTTTGCTACCGTCACATTACCATCTCAGATGCAAGCGTCAGAACCGCTAGTACCTGCCTTGAAGTCAAATTGGCTGATGATGCATGTCAGCGTCATGATGTTGAGTTATTCTGCTTTGATGGTAGGTTCGTTATTAGCGATCGCTTTTTTAGTTGTGACTCGCGGTCAAAACATCCAACTACAAGGTAGTTCTGTAGGGACTGGTGGCTATCGCAGCAACGGCTACCGCTTGCACAAAGCAGCCGAACTAATTTCTCAACCAGCAGCCCCTTCTGCCGAAAATAACGGCTTTGCTCGTTTTGAAACTAGCAGCAACGGCAATGGTAACGCTAACACTGCTGTTTTGAATCTAGTAAGTACCTCTGAGCCTCAAACGGTAGCATCTGCCGAACCCCTTTCACCTCAGCGCCTTAGCCTTGCCGAAACCCTTGACAACATCAGCTATCGCATCATCGGACTCGGATTTCCCTTATTGACAATTGGCATCATTGCTGGTGGCGTTTGGGCTAACGAAGCTTGGGGTTCCTACTGGAGTTGGGACCCTAAAGAAACTTGGGCATTAATCACCTGGTTGGTGTTCGCCGCCTATCTCCACGCCCGAATCACTCGCGGTTGGCAAGGCCGTAGTCCCGCAATTTTAGCCTCCACTGGTTTTGTTGTTGTTTGGGTTTGCTATCTCGGTGTGAATCTTTTGGGTAAAGGTTTGCATTCTTACGGTTGGTTCTTTTAAGAACCGTTTAAATAAACCTACCCCACCCGCACTGCCGCGCACCTTCCCCGATACCTTGGGGAGGGTTGGGGAGGGGTAACGCGAAAATGATAGGCTAATTTACCGGACATCAAATTATTACTAAATTTTTATTTGACTAGCACTAAATCTATAAAATCATCATTTTATTTCGGATGAACTGTTATATCCCTGGAAAATATAGATTTATTGACAGGAGATTTTTATGGAAGATGGATTCGAGAGACTAAACCATGATGAAGTTGTGTCTATAGAAGCAGACACTTTTAATAAGTTAAATATTGCTAAAACTTTTAAAGTCCGTGATTTGATTACAGCAATTAAGGAATATATTGGAGCGGAAGAGACAGATGAAGTAAATTTGTATACCCAAGGATTAAATTGTGAAGTTTTACAATTTAGTACTCAGGGATGGAAAAAAGGAAAAGTTAGACTTGCTTTAGAATTTTGTCCTGATGAATCTGAGTCACCCCTTGATGAAATTTTTCAAAGACTAAAACAAGTAGAAAACTAATATTCAATGAGCAAAAGATCCCCGATTTATCTAAGAAGAAATTGGGGATCTGAGTCTTTCGATGTTTGCAAATAAAATAGGATGTGCTGAATTGCTATCAAAATTCATTAATAAAATAAAAATGCACTAATAACTGAGAAACGGTAAACCTATCATGCTAAATTACGATCCATTAGCTTGTTTGCCCTCATCTGAGGAACTACCAGACTCTGACGATACGCCAGTGGATAATGAATTACAAGATTTAATTCCCGGTTTACTTAAAGCGCTTCTGGCAATGGCTTGGCCAGAACGTATGGATTGGTTTTTTGGTATAGATATGGGGATTTATTATGACCCAGACTTACCGCCAATCGTGCCAGATGGGTTTTTGAGTCTGGGCGTAGAGCGATTTTATGATGAAAATCTCCGTCCCAGTTACGTGCTTTGGGAAGAGAAGAAACTACCGATATTGGCACTGGAGGTAGTATCTCAGACATATCGCGGTGAGTATTCGACCAAAAAAGCAGAGTATGCAAGATTAGGGTTTTTGTATTATGTAGCCTACAACCCATTTCGTCGTCGTAAGCCACGTTTAGAAGTTTACAAATTAGTTAATAATGCTTATGAATTACATGATGGTAATCCTGTTTGGTTACCAGAAATTGGTTTAGGAATTGGTATGGAACGGGGAACGTATTTAGGCATTCCGCGTGAGTGGTTGTATTGGTATGATCAGCAAGGGCAAAGGCTTTTAACACCACAAGAACAGGCAAAACTTGCCCAACAAGAAACTCAGCAAGCTCAACAAGAAACTCAGCAAGCTCAACAACAAGCACAACTTGCCCAACAACGCGCCCAATTACTAGCAGAAAGATTAAGATCGCTCGGCATAGATCCTGATTCTCTGTCCTGAATTGCTGTCAAGACTTATTAACAAAGCTCCGAGGTTCACGAATGAAGCTCAAAGGTTCATCAACGAAGCTCCGAGGTTCATTAACAAAGCTCTGAAGTTCACGAATGAAGCTCAAAGGTTCATTAATTTCAGGCGACGTGATTCATGGTGATTTTTTTGAGGTAGCCAATACCTGAGTTCAACTGTTTATGCGTTGAATTGGGGATAAGGTTCACGCACAGAAACAGAGATTACGAATTAGTATGAGAAGTTCCAAATATGGTGTGGACTCCCCTACATGCAAAAATCCATCGCACAATCCGATCGCGCCACTTATTTGAACGCAACCAGCGTCTATTAATCGCTGTCTCCGGCGGACAGGATTCTCTGTGTTTAATCAAATTACTTTTAGATTTACAATCCAAATGGGGATGGTATTTAGGTATCGCTCACTGTGATCATCGCTGGCGTTCTGACTCCGAAGCTAATGCTGATCACGTCGAAAATTTAGCTAAAACTTGGGATATATCCTTTTATTTAGAAACAGCGAGCGAACCTATAAATAGTGAAGCTGCTGCACGCGATTGGCGCTATCAAGCTTTAAGTGCGATCGCTAAAGCAAATAATTATCAATATATAGTCACAGGACACACCGCAAGCGATCGCGCCGAAACTCTCCTCTACAACTTAATTCGCGGTACTGGTGCTGATGGCTTACAAGCCCTGACTTGGCAACGCCCTCTAACTACAGGCATTATGCTAGTGCGTCCACTGTTAGAAATTACTCGCACACAAACAGAGCAATTTTGTCAAGAATTTAAATTGCCAATTTGGGAAGATTCCACCAATCAAGATTTGCAATATGCTCGCAACCGCATTCGCCAAGAATTAATACCATATTTGCAAGATAATTTCAATCCCCAAGTAGAATCAGCCTTAGCTCAAACAGCAGAACTTCTCCAAGCAGAAGTGGAATATTTAGAAAAAGCTGCCCAGCAGTTACGGGAAGAGGTGATGTTATCGGATATGGGAGATGAAGAAGATTTCCCTGCTCCTCTTGTTCCCTTACGGTTAAATCGTCGAGTATTGCAGAAAGCACCATTGGCGTTGCAACGTCGCGTGATGCGTCAAGTATTGCAGCAAATACTGACTGATGCCCCCAGTTTTGAACACATCGAGAAATTAACGGCTTTAATTATAGCGCCCAACCGATCGCAAACTGATCCATTTCCTGGTGGTGCGATCGCTCAAGTAGAAGGCGACTGGATCTGTTTTAAATAGTTTTGAGTTCATGCGATAAAGCATGTTCTACAACTTTCGTCTTAACAAGACTAGGGATTATATCATGTCCGCTTGATTACTTATTAAACCCGAAGAACCCCACCCCGCGAAAGCTGCGTTTTGTCTCCCCTCCCCGCCGGCCTACGGTGTACACACAAGTCTTGTCGCATCCATATCATTAATAAGTCTTGCACTACGTTTCTATCCCGCCTCGGAATGAATTCCGAGTCTCATAGCTGAAGTCCACGCTTTGTGGACTAAATTGATTATTCAGTCCACTTAAGTGGACTTCAGCTATTAGCCCTGAACTTTAGTTCTGGGCGGGATGTCGGTAAGTGTGACAGTTTAACTCTGACAAAAATCTGGGTAAAAGAGTTGAAACGTATGTGGACTAGCACTTGTGTATACACCGTAGCCCCGTCGTTGGGGTTTAGTAAGTAATCAAGCGGACATGATATAACACTACTAACGGTACTGGTTATGCCTTTGAGAATCGCTATAAGATGAGTAAAAGGGTCTTCTACAGTTTGGATGGAAATGACTGAGCAACGTGATGCTGACTCACCGTCAACTGATTCTCAGCAATTGAGTGAACCGACCGATGGAGCAACTACCAAGTCGGTCGATAATTCCTGGACAAACCGCATTACTGGTGTCTGGAATAAAGCAACAACACATCTAACGCAACTCCTACCCGTAGAACAAGTGGCACAGACGCTTGTTGGATGGTTTAGTGTGAGCGAAACTCAGGTTGCCGAAATTTTAGAGAAAGTTCGAGCCGAACTGCCAACCACAGAAGCCCTCCTAATTGGTAAACCCCAAGCTGGAAAAAGTTCAATTGTGCGGGGATTGACGGGAGTTTCTGCCGAAATTGTCGGTCAGGGATTTCGTCCTCACACGCAACATACAGAGCGCTATGCTTATCCTTCCAATGACCTGCCGTTACTGATTTTTACTGATACGGTGGGGCTGGGTGATGTTAAACAAGATACTCAATTAATCATTCAAGAGTTAGTTGGCGATTTAAAAAAAGAGACTCGTTCCGCTAGAATCCTCCTTCTCACCGTCAAAATCAATGATTTTGCAACTGACACGCTACGACAAATTGCTCAAAAGTTGCGCCAGCAGTATCCAAATATTCCCTGTCTGCTGGTAGTTACCTGCTTGCATGAGGTTTATCCTGCCGATACCGTCGATCATCCTGCCTATCCACCAGATTATCAGGAAGTCAACCGCGCATTTGCCGCAATGCAGCAAGCCTTTGCAGGAATAACTGACCGCTCTGTACTTATTGACTTTACCTTAGAAGAAGATGGCTATAATCCGGTATTTTATGGCTTAGAAGCATTGCGAGATTCCTTAGCAGAACTACTCCCAGAAGCAGAAGCGCAGGCGATTTATCAACTATTAGATGAAGAAGAAGCTGGGAAGCAACTTGGTAATCTTTATCGAGATGCTGCACGCCGTTATATTTTGCCATTTTCGATTATGTCTGCCACTCTTGCGGCTGTACCTCTGCCATTTGCGACAATGCCCGTACTCACTGCCTTGCAAGTATCAATGGTGGGATTGTTGGGTAAATTATATGGGCAAACAGTTACTCCATCTCAGGCGGGAGGCGTTGTGAGTGCGATCGCAGGTGGTTTTTTAGCACAGGCAATAGCACGGGAGTTAATTAAATTTATACCAGGTTTTGGTAGTGCGATCGCAGCCTCTTGGGCAGCTGCCTACACCTGGGCATTAGGGGAAGCAGCCTGCGTTTACTTTGGTGATTTAATGGGAGGTAAGAAACCCGATCCCCAGAAAATTCAGTTGGTGATGCAAGAAGCGTTTCAGGCGGCGCAAGAACGGTTTAAGGGAATCAAACATTAGGGGTAGTTGTTGGGGTTTTCAACAAGTTGTCTTATTATTCTACGTCAGCACCTTTAAGACTCAAATTATGGTCTTAAGAATCTCAGTGGCTTCAGCCCTGAGAGTGTCAATTGCTCTTTTTGTTCACGGGATTGAGCGATCGCTCAAAGCGAATAAACGCTTCAGAAGCAAGCAGCGTCAGGAATAAATAAACGAAAGCGACAGTGGCGTAAATCTCAAATGAACGATAGTTATCAGCTACAATCAGCTGTCCTTTGCGGAACAACTCTTCAAACCCGATGATAGCGACTAAGCTGGTGTCTTTGAGCAGGCTAATGAACTGGTTGACTAGAGGTGGCAGCATCCGCCGCAGGGCTTGAGGAAAGATTACATAGCGCATGGTTTGCACTGAGCTTAAACCCAGTGATTGGGCGGCTTCTGTTTGGCCAGGCTCAATTGATTGAATGCCCGCCCGGACAATTTCAGCAATGTAGGCAGCGCTATTAAGACTCAATGCAATCACCGCTGCTGCTAAACGATTTAAAGTGAAGGTGAAACCAAAATTTTGGGCTAAAGCAGGCAACCCAAAGTAAATCATAAAAATCTGCACCAGCAACGGCGTCCCCCGGAAAAAGTCTACATACGCCCTAGCAATCCAGGGCAAAGGCGGAGTGGGGAAAAGGCGAACAATTCCAATCAGTGTACCCCCGATCATACCCAAGAAGACTGAGATTGCTGTAAGTTCAAGTGTTACTAAAGCCCCACTTACCAAGGTGGGTAGAGACTTAAAGATAATGCTTAGTGAGGTAAATAGTTGGGATACGCCTTTTTCGGGAGTCTGGTTTTCGATGGGTGATTTTTCTGGTAGTTGTGGCGGTTGGATACCAAACCACTTTTGGTAGATTTTGGCGTAAATACCATTTTTCAGCACCGTTTCTAGACCTTGGTTAATCGCTTGCAAGTTGGGCGATCCTTTAGGTGTAGGAATGCCATAAAATTCTTCTGTTAGCAGACTGCTGACCACTTTGAGTCCCTTAAGGTTGCCGCTCTTTATGCCATATAAGATAACGACTTGATCATTAAGAACGGCATCGACATTACCATTGATTAATGCTTGAAGGGTTAAAGGTGAAT
Organism: Nostoc sp. CCCryo 231-06; assembly: GCA_023522315.1. Taxonomy (GTDB): domain Bacteria; phylum Cyanobacteriota; class Cyanobacteriia; order Cyanobacteriales; family Nostocaceae; genus Nostoc. The sequence continues at coordinate 13,664 of JAHCSU010000271.1, read as the reverse complement.
CATTAAAAGTGCGAATTTCAGATCCGGGAATACTTTTAGCTTTTTGTGCGCCAGTTGTGCCAATTTGCACGCCAATGGTTTTGTCCTTAAGATTATCGAAATTGGTAATGTTTTGATTATCTGTGCGGGTGACGATCGCTAGCCCTGATTTGAAGTAAGGACGCGAGAAGGAAATTGTCTTCGCCCGTTCGGCAGTAATCGTCATTGCTGCAACTGCGGCATCTACAGTTTGCCCTTGCAATGCTGGAATCATCCCAGCAAAAGGCATATTTTGATACTTAACTTTAAAGCCAGCAGATTGGGCGATCGCATTCATCAAATCAATGTCAAAGCCTTGCAACTCACCACTAGCAGATTGAAACTCGAAAGGCGCAAACGTAGGTTCTGTAGCAACGGTAAGTGTGTTACCAGCAGTCGAACCATTTGTGATACAACCTGAAAGTAAAAGTAGACAGCTTAAGCTTAAGCCAAAAACTAGCTGACGTAACCAAAGGACAACAGTTGATCCAGTCATATTCTCTAGAATTCTCCAAAAATACTTAAGCTTAGTAAGTAAGTGGGTCAAATTAAATATAAAACCTCACCCTCAATCCCTCTCCGTGAGTTCGGAGAGGGAAGCCGGAGGCAGGGTGAGGTTTGATCTTATGTTTAATTACGCCTACCTACCTACAGCATTTCATTAATTTGTAGCGAATTAAATTTGGTAATACCCTGCAATGTCAATGCCTCGGCTTACAATGCCAATGCGTTCACCTGCATTAAAAACGCTACGCTTTTACACAAAACTGTACTTAGACTTTGACTAGCTTTCCAAAATAAAAAACCAGTTCAGCACAATTGCTGTAATAATAGTAAAATTTTGTAGAACAATGGACACTGTGTTGCGGGAAAGAGTTGTCCGTACACGCTTCTGTGGATGGGTTAGTAACTAATGCTCGCAACTTCAGTAAATCAAGACTCAATCATTATCATCCCATCCATATTGAAAATTCACTTTATAAATCAGGTTCAAAATGGTTGCAAATACATTTGATGGTAACAGCGTGTTCGAGGAAGATTATCTTTACTTTTATGAAACTTTGTTAACACCAGAACGGACTCAACACGAAGTTGACCTCATTTGCCGATTGCTAGATTTACAAGCAGGGATGAGTATTTTAGACTTAGCTTGTGGGCATGGACGGATTGCTAATCAGCTAGCGGCTCGTGGCTATCATGTGACTGGACTTGATGCAACAGCTTACTTCTTAGAAAAAGCAAATCAAGATGCAGCTAGCAAGGGTGTTAAGGTAGAGTACCTTCAAGGCGATATGCGTTCCCTACCCTTTAGCGATCGCTTCAACTGCATCATCAACTGCTTCACAGCCTTCGGTTACTTCGATGACAATGAAAATAGATCGGTCTTAACCCAAGCGTATGGCGCTCTAAAAGTAGGTGGCAAATTGCTGATTGATATTCAGAATTTTAGCCGCGTCTTGCAAAAATTTACGCCTGAGTTAATTACTGAGCGTGAGGGGAATTATATGCTCGCACGCACGCGCTACGATGCGCTTACCAATCGTACCCATACCGAGCGGATTATCATTCGTGATGGACAAGTGCGGCGCGGCCAATACTTTGTTCGCAATTTTACCTTTCCCGAAATCCGCGATTGGCTCCTGCAAACCGGCTTTTGCGAAGTAGAGGGCTATGGTTATGATGGTGAACCGTTCGCGCTTGATAGCCACCGAATGATTGTGGTAGCAAGCAAATGAAGAGTCACGAGTCAGGAGATAAGAGATAGTATTTGAGGTTCATCAAACTCACACCCTACACCTTCTCCTTTGCTGCTGGCACAATGCCAAACTTATTTAAACCTGTATCGATTTCTTTAAGTAGTTTTAAATCCTCTTCTGGCAAAAGATAGCTACTACTACTGAACAAACCCCCACTGACAGGCTGCTTTTCCAAAAAAGAGAAAGCTTGGCGAAACTGATGCGGTTCGGCTTTAATCGGTGAATCAAAGTGGCAGGGAATAATCCACTGGAAATCCCAACTTGCAACTTTATCAGCCCATTCAATGGTTTCTTGCGGTGCGCGGTTGAGAATCAGCGTTTGTAAAATTGGTGCGACAAACAAACGCCCATCACCTCGCAGAGCATTAAACGATCGCTGCCAATCTGGATGCCATTTAAAGGGATACAATCCAAAATAAGCTTTCTTTGAGTGTTCTGGTGCTTTCAAGGCATCTTGCAACACCTGACTCCATTGCCGTATATTTAGTGCGTTTGGTTGAAAGTACAAAGCAAACAACGAGATGCGCTGCCAACCCTTACGGCGATTTACTTGAATGTCTGCAACAATATCATAAGCATGATCCTTGGCATGAAATAGTAAGGGATATGGATCTAAAAGCGCGATCGCAGGTGGATCTTCTGGGATAGAAAGCACAGAATCTGTTACTAAAAGAGTATGCGATCGCTTGTGGAAAAAAGCAACTTCCGCAAATCGACCAGGGCCAAGCTCGATGGGGCCCAGCATTGCATAATCAAACTCGTCAGCAAAGGGTGTTTTGCTACTATCGTCTGGGAGTACTTGAGTTCGTTTCGGAGGTAAACCAAGCCAGCTAAGGGGGAGATTTAGCGGGAAACTCCACTGATGCGGAGCCACAAACACCTGTGCAGTTGGAAAGTATCTGGCGAAGGGGCCGACGAAGACTTTGTGTTCAATACCAGAGATAGTCGGCAGAATAATGTACTTAACGTTACCGTGTTCCGCCACCAACTCATTCACAAGCCGGATACACTCAGGGGTTGGTGCAACAGGCGCGTAGACAAGAAGACCCCCGGCTTCGAGCTTAACCACAGTCATACGAATTGGTACAACTACGTAGAAAATGCCCTGAATCTGGTCAAAATTCCAAATTGTGTCTTTAACCACTTCTTTGCGGATTGTCTGCCGTCTGCCATAAGGGTAGAGTGGCAGAACAGGCCAGAATCTCCATGAAAAGTCTTTTGGATGTATCTGTTGTGTATTGACTATGCGTTCATCATCAGCCACTCTGCAACCCCCTCCAAATTCCCGATGCTCAAATTGTTTTCATTTGCTATCCCCAAAGTTGGAGTTTAGCAAATTGTTGAGATAATCATATCAATCCTTAACTCCTAATTGTAATCCGTAATATCTCCGGTGTAGTTCATTAACGATAAAAATCATGAGCAAATATAGAATTTTAAAACCTGAGCAAAGTTACACTTTTAGTCAATACTTTTTGTTGCCTAACCCAACAATAGATGTAGTAGCTGAGTTTGAGTACGGCTACGATCGCACAGAGCTAGAATTACCAAGATACTTTGCTGATATTAGCTATTTAGAATTTTTGCAAAATTACTTACAGCGCAATATAAAGCTTTTTAACCCAACGGCTGAGATATCAATCAGAGAATTTATGATTGCTCCTATCCTTGCGGAAATCTGCGACCAAACAAAAGCTCAACTATATAGTGAATATCCAATTAATGTGGATGAAAAGCTTAAAGGTACTTTGGATTATTACTTAAATAAATCTAATTCTCTATTGGTGATTGAAGCAAAACAATCAGATATTAGAAGAGGGTTTACACAGCTAGCAGTAGAATTAATAGCTCTGGATCAGTCTATAGATGATCAATCATCAATTTTATTTGGCGCAGTTACTAATGGAGATGACTGGAAATTTGGTACACTCAATAGACAACAGAAGTTAATTACAGAAGATATTAAGCTTTATCGTGTTCCTGAAGGTTTAGAAGATTTGGTACGAGTACTAGTAGGCATTCTTTCATTTGAGGCTTGACGGAAGTTGAAAACCAGCTTAAATACTTATTAGTTAAGGGGATATCTGACACAAAGAGTTTTTTGGATAAGTGATTAGGCAGATATGATATGACCAAAACAGACTCATGATACAGAGCAAGTAAATTTATTTATGGGGATTTTTAATTTTTAATTGGAGCGAAGCGACGTGACTCATTACATTTTAAAAGCTACCAAAGAAACCGTGCATCTGGGTGGTTTCTCCCATCTGCTAGAACCAGCACTCACTATTGACTCTGGCGATACAGTTGATGTGGAAACTTATACTGGTTACTACGTTTATGACAAAGCACCACCTGAATTTGTCACACCAGAATTTATCGACATCTGCCAAAATCTTCTACCAGAACGCAAAATTGCTGGGGGGCCGCATTTACTCACAGGGCCGATTTACGTGCGCGATGCCGAACCAGGGGATGTTTTAGAAGTACAATTAGATGCGATCGCACCTCGTTTACCTATCGGCTTCAATGCCATTCGTTCAGGTTGGGGAGCTTTACCACATCAGTTTCCTCAACCTGCTTTGAGATTCATTCCTCTAGATTTAGCAAACAATATCGCGGAATTTCCGGCGGGTGCTGGCATAAAAATTCCCCTCAAACCGTTTTTTGGGATTCTTGGTGTAGCTACCCCAGAAACTTCTCGAACTTCTATCCCACCAGGTGCTTACGGGGGTAATATCGACAATCGAGAATTACAAGCTGGTTCTCGTTTATTTTTGCCAATTTTCGTACCAGGTGCATTATTTTCTATTGGTGATGGGCATTCTGCACAGGGGGATGGTGAAGTAAATGTCACCGCCATTGAAACTTCTATGAACGGTAGAATTACCCTCAAACTTCGCAAAGATTTACAACTAACAACACCAATCGCCGAAACTCCAACTCATATCATCACAATGGGCTTTGCTCAAACCTTAGATGAAGCCTTAGAACTAGCTTTAAAAAACATGATTGATTTTCTGGAACGCTTCGTCAATTTGTCGCCAGAAGATGCTTATGTCTTGTGCAGTTTAGCTGTGAATTTCCATATCACTCAAGTTGTCAACAGCCCCCAAAAAGGTGTGCATGGAATGCTACCAAAATCAATTTTGTCTAAGAGGATGTTTTAAAAGTGGCGGACTATTGTAATAAAGCTTACAAGGCTTATGCTGAAATTTGTAGACATTAGCACCTTGTGAGCAAGTTACTAAAGCATATTCTAAGCTAACATTTAGAATAAATTTATACTGATAATGCCTATTCTAAGGTTTGTTGCCATACTGCTGACTATAAATTTTTTTGAAGATAAAAAAATATAAATTGTGGTGCTAACTAATATAAATATTGTAATAAAGATTGCTTTTGTCTCACTATTACCAATTGGCGATCGCACTTTTTTTGAGTTCATTTAAGTAGGTAGGCGGGAAAATTCATAACTACGGCATAGCTTCGCTTAACGCGTAGCGTCTCCTTGGCGTAGCCTCTCGTAGAGAAGAGTTGCAATCGCAAAGGTTTCGAGCATTTTATATTTCGTTACAGAGTTAGGTTTGTTTATGCCCACCTACTTAACAAATCGCATTGCTCCCATGTTCAGGTCACATCGCTCTGATAGGAACCTCTGTTCCCACTCTAACTGCTGCAAGTTTCGAGGTCGTTGTGTGATTGAGTTTAGTTTGAAACTTAACTCTAAGCGATCATCCTATTAAAAGGATGTTTTAAAGGGTCTTTTGAGATTATGCTGAGAGAATGTTTTAAAAGGGTCTTTTGCTCTCATATTTAGCAAATTGAGGCATCTCAGTACATGGCTAAAACCTTAAATTTTCGTTGCAATTAACCCAGTGCAGAGCAGCCAAATTATACCTTCCGGAACTTTTAAAACATCCTCTGAACGCAGCGAAGTGGAGTGAAGTATGTCGTTATGTGCCTAAAGCCCTACGTTCTTCGCTCCATTTCATTCACCTCAGAATGACAAAATTCTACCTTCTTAGCCATTGCCACGCACCAATATATCATAAAGAATAATTTAATTAAGCTTCAGCAATATGTTTGTTAAGCCATCGCCTAGCTTTTCAATAGATTCTTGCTGTTTAGGATCTTTTAATGTGCCATCGGCATTAAAGGCTTCGTAAGCTTTGGGTAAGGCTATTTGGTCAGGAAGTACCAAAACTTTGATGTTTCCCAAAATAGAGCGCAAGTGAACCAATCCCCGCAAACCACCTAGAGCGCCTGGGGAAGCGCTCATAATAGTAGCAACCTTACCTGTAAAAGCAGCCAACGGCGCTTCATTTGGGGCTGGACGGGATGCCCAGTCAATGGCGTTCTTCAAAACTGCTGTAAGTGAACTGTTATATTCCGGCGAAGCAATCAGCAATCCTTGATGAGAAATCAGCAAATCCTTGAAAGTGCGGGCGTTAGCAGGTAGTCCTTCTTGAGCTTCCAAATCTTCATCAAACAGAGGTAGGGACAAATCGCGGAGGTCTATATAAGTCACTTCTGCGCCTGCTGCTTGAGCGCCAGCCGCCGCGATTTTTACCAATTTTTTGTTGTAAGACTCAATCCGGGTGCTGCCTGCAAAGGCGAGGATTTTAGGGGTAGATGTCATAGTTCTAGGTTGAATGGGAAGAATAGGACAGTTCAGCTGTATTATCCTGTTTTCAGGCGATCGCTATTTGCTACCTTTAGATTTTCTTTATAAATATCGCACCTGCGGAATATGGGTATCAGGCCTTTATCTGAAATCCTGTTCAGAAATCAGATAGAACACTTATACTAACTGTAAGTATTTATTTAGATTCTGCCTATCTAAAGGTTCAGTTACAATATTATTTACTCCAATCATCTGACTTAATACTAAAAGACCTGCTTCGTGAAATTTATCACCTCCCGTTGATGCTGAATAATATTCTAAAACATAAGGGATAATATTGTTCTCAAAAAAATCAATGGCAGTTTTTAAAACACAAGAATCAGTATCCAAACCACAAATAAATACTTTTTGGATATCATTTATCTTGAGAAAATCGAGTGTCTCTGTGTTACAGGCGGTGTATATAGTTTTATCAAAAATTACTTGAGCAAATGGTTCAATCTCAGCCACAATTTTTTGTTCGACTGGTGATATGAGATCGTGCCAATTTAGATATTTGACATAAGGACTATTAGGCGTATTTATAAATTTTGTGAAAATCACGTATTCAAAGATATTTTGCTCTAATAAAGATTTAACTCTTTGTGGAACATGATTTGTATTTGGAGTGATAAATCCATTTTGAATATCAATGATAAATAGGCAGAAGTTCATATAGTAACTACTATTAGATTTGTCTGTGCCGATAGTAATTGATTCAACTCAATTAAGCGGCTTCCATAGCGACCCGTTTGACCAACTTATTGTAGCTACAGCCAGATTTTATAATTGTCGTTTGTTAACTTCAGATGTGAAGATTCTTAACTATCCTGATGTGCAAACACTGAAGTAAATTTAGATGCTATTTGCTACCTTTAGATTTTATCTAAGATTATGGCAAATTGGTCAGATTCTTATCTCGGCAAGTTACGACAAGTTGTAGGCGATCGCCTACTTCTATTATTTGGCGCACGGGTGATTATCGAGGATAATTTGGGGCGCGTTTTATTGCAAAAGCGAAGTGATTTCAAACTTTGGGGGCTACCTGGTGGCTGTCCAGAAGTAGGTGAATCTGCTGAAGAATGTTCAGCACGAGAGGTTTTTGAAGAAACTGGTTTAACGGTTAAGCGTTTTGAAGCTGTGGGGTTTTCTTCCAACCCAGCCTTTGAAACTGTAACTTATCCCAATGGCGATCGCGTCCAAAACTTCATTTTGATTTTGCGAGCCGTTGAATGGGAAGGCAGTCTCGCTTGCTTAGATGGAGAATCGCTGGCGCTGGAATTCTTCGATTTGGCAGACTTACCTACGTTAATGCCAAACGATCGCCCTGTTTTAGAAAAGTTTCAGGAATACAAAAAAAGCGGCAAATTCCTGATGTTCTAAAGCATTTTTTCCAAAAACTGCTTGGCGCGATCGCACTTAGGATTTTGGAAAAACTCACCAGGAGTAGCATCTTCTGCTAAAATTCCCTGGTCGAGGAACATAATCCGATTGGCAACTTCTTTGGCAAAGCCCATTTCATGGGTAACGATCGCCATTGTCATTCCAGATAGCGCTAAAGCTTTCATCACTTCCAGCACATCTTTGACCATTTCTGGATCTAATGCAGAAGTGGGTTCATCAAACAAAATCATCTCAGGTTCCATTGCTAATGCCCGAGCGATCGCTACTCGCTGTTTCTGTCCCCCCGATAGTTTTGATGGGTACACAGACACTTTTGACTCTAAACCTACCTTAGCAAGCAATTCTAAGCCATGTTCTTGTGCTTTTTGCTTATTTATTCCTTTCACCTTTATGGGGGCGTAGGTGACATTTTGCAGCACATTCATGTGGGGAAACAAATTAAAATGTTGAAATACCATCACCAACTGCTGGCGCACCTTAGCAATGTTTGCTTTAGGCTTGGTAATTTCTTGCTCGTGAAAGTAGATTCTTCCTCTGGTGGGTTGTTCTAGTAAGTTTATGCATCGCAGAAAGGTAGACTTGCCTGAACCTGAAGGGCCTAATATGGCAACCACTTCCCCCTGATAAAATTCAGTGGAAATATCTTTGAGTACGTCGAGTTTACCAAAGGATTTACATAAAAATTCCGTGCGAATTACTACATTATTCACTTTCCCGTAACCTCCTTTCTAAAGCAGATGCACCCAAGGTCATACCCATTACTAAAACATAGTAGATTAACCCTGCAAATAGCAGTGGTTCAAAATAAATATACTTGTTTGCACCAACAATTTGGGCACTGCGTAATATTTCCACCACCCCAATCGTTGACACCAGCGCGGAATCTTTAAGCAATCCGATAGTTTCATTTACTAATGCTGGGAGAATATTCTTCAATGCTTGGGGAAAAATTACATCCCACATCATTAACCAATAAGGAACACCCATAGACATCGCCGCTTCACTTTGTCCTTTATCCACCGCCTGAATTCCACCCCTGATAGTTTCCGACATATAAGCGCCAGAATTTAGGGTAAAAGTTAGCACCCCAGCCTCCAATGCTGAAATGTCATAGCCTGTAAGCTGGGGTGTTGCATAGTAAACCAACGCCAACTGTAATAACAAAGGTGTACCTCGAAAAACAGAGGTGTAGGCGTTAGCAACCCAGGTAAGCGGCTTGATGCCGATAATTTTTAATAGAGACAGAATTGTTCCCCAGATTAACCCCAAGGATACAGATAATAGCGTAAACAACAAAGTTAAAGGGATTCCCCGAAGAATAAAGGGAATATCGGGAAGAATTCTGGTGAAATCGAGATTCAATCCGCCTTTGGTAGGAGTTGAAGATGCAGGATTGGCGGTATTCTGTGAAAACCACTTGGCGACAAGTTTATTCAATGTGCCATCGCCCTTCATTTGTTGAAGGACTTTGTTAAACGGTTCTACAAAAGAAGAACCTTTAGGAAAAGCGATCGCTGATCCACTTGCTTCCTCTGAGGGAATAATATTAAATTCTAAATCTGGGTTAGCTTGTGCGAATCCCTTAGCGACAGTATCCTCAACAATTGCTGCATCAATTCGCCCAGATTTGATTTCCTGAACTACTTCCGGCACTCTGTTGAGTTGCTTTAACTGAATACCCGCAACTTTTTTAGCAATTTTCTGGGCATTTTGTTCTTGGATGGTTCCTAGTTGTACCCCAACCTTTTTTCCTAATAAGTCTTGGGGCTGCTTTAGGTTGCTACCTTTAGAAGCGACAATGGTATCTTTGGCTTCGTAATAAATAATTGAAAAGTCAATATTTTTCTGACGTTCTGGAGTCGGAGTCATCCCAGCCATTACAAAGTCAGCGCGATTTGCTTGGAGTGCAGGAATCAACCCATTAAAATCGGATTCCATTATTTTAAGTTTAAACCCTAGTTTTTCAGCAAGGGTTTTGGCAATATCTATATCAAAGCCAACGATTTGGCGATCGCCTCCTTTAGTATCATAAAATTCATAAGGAGGATAATCTGGGGAAGTAATCATCGTCAGCGTGTCTTTCCCTAAAGATGAGACAGCTTTTAGAGAATTACTATATCCTGTGATGATGCTGATTCCTACTACTGTTACAACCAGTATCGTTAATAGCCATACTTTTTTTTTCTTCATAAACTTGATAAGTATATAACTTCAGCTAGCCAAAGAATTAAGACTCCTTAAAAATAGATAGGTATGGTTCATAAATAAAAGCTCGGTTACGTTTATTTCCAGTAACTTCTTCCACGATTCCTATATTACATAATTTTCTGACTAGAATGTTAGCGTTAGTGTATGATAATTGGGTAAATTCTTGAGCCATTTCTATATTAAAAACTGGCTGGTAATAGAGTTTTTCGAGTAATGCTATAGCATTCCCTGCCTTACGATTTCCCATTCCTTCCATTACTGTTTTACGATGATCTTCTTTTAAATTAACTATTTGACGAGCAACAGTAGATGCTTCCTGAGAAACTTCATATACACCTTTCAGAAAAAACTTAAGCCAGCTTTCCCAGTCCCCATTATCCCTGATAGATTGGAGATGATCGTAATATTGCAAACGGTATTTTTTGAAGTAATAAGATATATAGAGCAGAGGACGTTTTAATATATTTTTTTCACATAATAAGAGAGTAATTAATAAGCGTCCTATTCTTCCATTGCCGTCTTCAAAAGGGTGAATTGTCTCAAACTGAGCATGAGCTAATCCAATTTTAATTAAAGCTGGCATTGGAGCAGAGTCATGTAAAAACTTCTCAAAATTACTTAAAGCTTCTTGCATGTCATGGGGTGGAGGTGGAACATAAGTAGCTTCCTTTAAATTACATCTTCCCTTACCAATCCAATTTTGGCTGCGGCGAAATTCTCCTGGACCCTTTTCAGAACCTCGACCTTCTCTCAATAATTCTTTATGAATTTCACGAATCAATCGCAATGATAAAGGAAAATTATTCTCTAATCTTTCGAGTCCGTGATTAATTGCTGCAATATAGTTGACAACTTCGGTTACATCTTGCGGGTTGTCTGGTTCCACTGTACGGGATTCAAACTCAAGGATATCTATCTATCAAAGAAGCTTGTGTTCCTTCTATCTGACTTGACAACACTGCCTCTTTACGAACATACATAAACACGAATAAGTCGGGATTAGGTAAAGCGTCCGTTGATCCATCTAAACGACCTAATGCTCTATCTGCTTGTGATAAAAGTTCTAACATTTCATCATCAATACGTAATTTGGGTATAGGCGGTAAAGGATTAGGTATAAAAGCTTTGTATCCAGTCAGCTGTTCTATGTATCTACCTGCTCTATCGGTATCAATTATATTATTGATTTCATTGACAAGAGACAATTTTTCATCCATGTTATCAAATGCCCTTAGTATCAGCAATAAGAATTTTTTTGTGTTTATATATGATATAATTTTTGGTCTAATGTTTTAAACAAACAGCAAGTAAACTGCATGTTCCTTTTATCTTAGTTCCCTGAGCGGTCAATACAATTGCTATAGCTTTGCTACACTTATGTGGATATGAGTAATTACTGTAGTAAATAGAACATTGATTTCAGTTCATGTTTCATCTGTTTTAGTTTTAAATCTGTTATAAATCAAAGAAAGTTAAACCTAAATAGGGATAGAATACAAAATATCCCATCCCTACTTCATTTTTTGATTAACGAACTCTCCGCTACTTTCCAGATGCTATTAAAAGTCAAGGAAAGTCAAATCAAACTTTTAATTTAGTCGCCTCCAGCAACTTGAGGCTGGCATAAATAGCATCAATATAAGGTGTAGAAATTTGAGTAAGTTTTCCCAATTCTGCCACCGCGCCAACAATAGCATCTATCTCCGTAGCGCGTCCGGCTTCAATATCTTGTAGCATTGAGGTTTTATGGGCACCAACATTTTCTGCCCCATTAATTCGCTGTTCTAAACTAATACCAAACTTTATACCCAAATTTTCAGCGATCGCGGGTACACTGTGAGCCTTTACAGTTAAAATTACTACATCTTGCGACCCCGCTATCTGAATATCGCTGTTGCCAGAAATGAAGTAGCAATTTGGCTGCAACCGTCTGCCATGACTAACTTCAGCCCATTTCTTGAATTGCCTCCAAATGAGAACCACGAGCGATTAGCGTCACCTCTTCACCTGCTAGTGCCAGTTTTGCCCCTAAATATCCACCAATCGCACCCGCGCCAACAATACAAATTTTCATTTTGTCAAAAGAATATGAGTCGTGGAAGACGGTATCCAGTTGCTTTTACATCAAACAGGTACACTTTGCATCGCTGACAGCAGGTCTTGATGAACAGATTTTGAGGCAGCTACTATCAATCCAGGCATACTATAGTTTTCACAAGTATGCAGTGGTGGTAAAGTCGAACCATCCAGAGTAGTTACAATCCAGCCAGCCTCTTTCGCAATAAAAGCGAGTGCAGCACTATCAAGAAATTTACCCGATTTGATGACTGCTCCACTCAACTCGCCACTGAGAATATCATTTAGATTGGGAATTTGAATATCACTAGAGTAATCAGTCGCTATATCGATTACTTTATATCGATCTTTTAGTAAATGTGCGATCGCATTCATTCCCCATCCCAATAAAATAACAGGTTTGGCGGATGTTATATGTAACGGGGCACAGGCTTCTAAACTCATCTCCAGCGTCCCTTTAAAAGCACCTTGATCCCGAAGGGCGTAAAAATAAATATTTTGGCCAGGAGAAATAGCGATTACTGCTTCAAAGTCATCATAATTTAGAATACCGAGAATAATTTGGTAATTAGAATGTCCATCCATGTAAAACTTCGTGCCATCTATTGGGTCGAGTGTGACTAAATAATCACCTTCTGAACCGAGGTCGGTAGCGCGAAAATACTTAGTATTGTTAGAACTTTCATATTCTTCACCATAAAAGCGAATATCTGGGAAAGTTCCTAGTAGTACTACTTCTACTAGATTTTGAATAGCCACATCTGCATCAGTAAGTGCAGCACTAAAAAAGTTGCTTCCTTGTTCTTTGGCGGGAAGTGCAGCAATTTTTGGTTGCAGAAAATGGGCATAGGCTGCCGCTACTTTGAGATGGGGGAGTAAAGTCTCTAAAATCAGTCGAGTAGTAGGTGTTGTGGACATTGCAGCAAACTCCTTTCAGAAATCATCTACCGTTGGCAGGGCGATAGAATTCTATATCTAGACAAAATTACGGTATCATTTTGATGCAATGATACCACCGTTGCTATATTACTCTAATATGTGTGTTTGGTTAAACTGCACAATTTTTAAAAGTTTAGTTCCACATTGAAAGACTTTGGCTGTTGTTGATTTCGGGTTAGCGATCGCCTAAAAAAGCGTAACCGTTCAGCAATACATAAACATAAGTACTTGTACGTACATTGAACGGTGAATAATGTGAAGATTATGTAAAGATGTGTCTTTAAGCAAAGACATTTAAATAAATTCGGTAGTATGCAGCTAGTATGTAGTTAATACAGGGTTATTTAGATGTTCTGTATTTTCCGACTAGTAGTCTGTCAACATAAAAATGACGGATGTAGAGACGCGAAATTTCGCGTCTCTACAATTTCATAGTTGATTAAAGATGAGTGAAAAAAGCCTGAAACTATTTGTTTGACTAAATGCACGCGCTCATGAATTTGTATAGCGCTTAAAACTGTTGTTCTCCTTTGATAGTTAGATCCGACATTCCGCACTTCAAGATGTAACACATTGATATTCAAGAAGATTTCCTG
>JAHCSU010000270.1 GCA_023522315.1 Nostoc sp. CCCryo 231-06 | reverse complement strand
TTGGGTTTCGCAAAGCTTCAACCCAACCTACAATATTCTTAACCGAACCGTATTGCCCCCACTCCCTTAAAAACCCGTGATTGAACAACAAAAGCAAAAGCCAGAAATTCCATACCTGACGCGCATCCAACTACTTGGGGCGATGGGAGCGACTGCAATCATTTTGTTGATAGTCGCCAAACTCTCGTTATACCTTGGCAATTTTTCCCTATTTTCTTGGGACTTGAACCAAAGAGAGTTGCTGTTGGGTGTAGGGTTAGGATTCGCCATCACCGCGTTAAGTGGCGTAGCTTATCGCGTTTGGACTGCCTATCGTAAAAGTGCAGATTATTATCTAGAAGTAGTACTGAAGCCCTTAGCCTTACCAGACTTAATTTGGCTGGGATTACTACCGGGGTTGAGTGAAGAATTGTTATTTCGGGGTGTAATGCTGCCAGCTTTAGGCTTGGATCATCTGGCTGTCATTGTATCCAGTCTTTGCTTTGGCATCTTGCATTTTAGCGGTTCCCAACAATGGCCTTATGTGATTTGGGCAACAATTGTCGGGATGATATTCGCATATAGTGCCCTGCTCACGGGTAACTTATTAGTGCCGATTGTCGCTCACATTATTACTAATTGGATTTCTAGCTATTTTTGGAAAATGTCGCAATTGCGACAATTAAAAAATAAATTTTGAGCTTCTAGGAATTAGTGCATAGGATAGCAAGAACCGCAGGCATGGCACACAGACTTATTTTCGCGTTGTTCCTTTCCTTACAAGGAAGGCTAGCTTTGAGAAGTCCGTATAACTCTTGTTGAAAAAGAAAAATTGTTTGGCTGTCTTGCCAGAAAACCACAACACCTGATGAAAAAATGAGACATTCAAACAAAGCGATCGCCATTTTATTGTAGGACTTACGCAGACGTAAAAGGTTAGTACCGTGAACTACCCACACTGACTTGGAGTACCAAGTACAGTGTCGGCTTCTGTAATCA
>JAHCSU010000027.1 GCA_023522315.1 Nostoc sp. CCCryo 231-06 | reverse complement strand
ATAATAGTTTTCAAACCGATGTACTCGATCTTGACTCCAACCATTAGGTGCAAATACCCAACGCACAGAGTTAGGGGCGACACCTGCTTGTTGAAATATTTGTTGAATGCGCTGGTAAGCAAGTTTAAAACTTTGCGGATCTTGGCTGTAAGTTTCCCCTGGAATGTTCATTTCTTGGAAAGGAGCGATAAATGCTATCCGTCCTTTGCCTTGTTTTGACCATTGGGCATAAGCTTGAGCCAATTTTTGCAAAGACTTGTCTGTGTCTCCTCTAGCAATTGCACTTGCCGATCGCGTAGAATCGAGATTGATAAAAGCTGTATAACCGTTTTGGCGCAACCTTTCTAAGCGTTGACCGATATTGTAAGACGGGTTAGAGTCTTCAATATCCATAAAAAAGCCAGCGATCGCATGGCGTTTTCCCGCCCAATTATCTACTTGGCGCAATTGGTTATCAATAACTCCTTGATCTCCTAAATAGTTGGGAGCATATAAACCTAGTAGTACCGGAGGAGTTGCGATCGGCTTGACTCCATCAGCGATCGCTTGCGTGTTTTTACTACCCAAGCCGCCTAGCAAAATTAGCATGATTGGCATTAACCACTGTTGCGGTTTAGCGATCGGATAGTTGATAGACATTTTCATGTTTGTTGCTGTTGGCATCCAAGTCTGATTGCTTGTTAACCAGTATTCCCAATCTCCACCGCTTACTAACAAGTTTGGCTAACTAATTTTGCGAAATATTGGTAATTGTTGCGTTAATGTAATCCGCTAAATAAGCCAAATTTTGTTGTTTTGAGCGATATTCCGTACATAAGATAGCGATCGCAACTAACACTACTGTTTACGCCTAATTTTTGACGTTGACTTTTTTTTACGTGCTAATTTACTTATTTAGGTGCGATATATTTGTTTATTTTATATATTTTTTTTGAGACTATGTTTAATTAACTTCTGTTTGTTTGTAAATCAAATTGATGAAAAAATATCTACAAGACACCTAAGTTTATTTTTATATCTAAGTATTAATTACTAACTTTTTAAGTATTAACTTTTTCATTAATTAATATCTATTTGGGAGCTTATATACTTTGTCTGTTTTTTAAGCAATAAAACTCAAAACTCTCTTGCAGCAATGCTTTAACTAGCAACAGATGCTGAGAACCTACAAAAATTGTGTATTAGTTTGTCAGCTAAATTAAATAAAAATAGAGAGCAGTATCATTAAATTTTTGCAATTAATTAATATGTATACATGACAGCTTAACAATAAATTTACAATCCCTAAGCAATTTTACTGAGATAAATTGTTAATAAAAATCATTAAGATTTCAGCGTAATAACTGAGCTTTTATTACATAAGCCAAGCTTATTATGAATGCAGGTGAGTATTTCTTACTGTTGACATCCTCCCCGCTCTAAAGAGACAGGGATTCCTAAGACTCACGACTTAGGTTTCTGTTTCTTTCCCTTACGGGTATTTTGCAACTGCCCTTTAACCTTATGGTTATCAGGTCTTATGTTCGCTCCACAGACTGACACCGCAAGCCCTGCGGCAAGTATATTCTTACTCGCGTTGATATCACGGTCATGGTTAACTTGACACTTAGGACAGTCCCACTGGCGCACATTCAACGGCATTTTATCTACGATATGCCCACAGTTTCCGCACCTTTTAGAGGAAGGAAACCATCGGTCAATTTTTATCAGTTCTCGTCCGTACCACTCGCACTTGTAGGCAAGCTGGCGGACAAGTTCACCCCAACTAGCATCACTAATATGGAGAGCCAACTTATGGTTCTTCACCATATTAGTGATTGCCAAGTCCTCAACCACGATGGTTTGGTTTTCGTTCACCAGTTGAGTTGTCAGCTTATGCAAAAAGTCTTTGCGACTATCAGTTATTTGGCTATGTACCTTAGCTACGAGTTGCCTTTGCTTGTATCGGTTGTTAGATCCCTTCTGTTTACGAGACAAAGATTTTTGTACCCGTCTGAGCTTAGAGCGCAGGCGCTTAAAGTGCCTTGGGTTAGCGATTTTATCCCCATTGCTGGTAGCTATGAGGCTAGTTATACCTACGTCCAGACCGATACTTTTATCAGTTTTGGGCAGTGGTTCAACCACCGTATCAACAAGCAAAGAAGCGTGGAATCGCCCACTTGCGTCCAGCTTGACCGTAATAGTAGACGGTTCGCACCCCTTGGGCAATTGTCTACTCCAATGGATAGGCAAAGCGTCTTGACACTTAGCAAGCCAAACTTGTCCATCCTTCCACTTAAAAGCAGACTTGGTAAACTCTGCACTACCCCCGTTATGCTTTTTCTTGAAGTTGGGATACAACGCGAGTCCCGCCCAAAAGTTAGCAAAGGCTTTTTGCAAGTGTCTAAGTCCCTGTTGCAACGGTACACTGCTAACTTCGTTCAAAAATTGCAAGTTTTCCTGCTTTTTCCATTGAGTCAGCATTGCAGAAGTCTTGATGTAGTCTATTTTCTCCTGCCGTTCGTACCATCCCTCCGTTCTCGCCGCCAACGCTCGGTTATAGACCAAACGCGCACATCCCATAGTTCTCCGCAACAAGATTTCTTGTTCTGGAGTGGGATAAAAACGGTACTTGAAAGCTTTTTGCATACTTACATTTTAGCATGTAATTATGTAAGAACACGCTTAGGCAGGATTTATCCTGCAATTAGCTTTCATCCCTGGTTTAAAGACACAGGGTTTTCAGCATATTTCTTATAAATCTTCAATTCATATAAATACTATGGGTTACATCAGCCGATTAGCGATCGCGATCGCGGCAATTATTTTTGTCATACCGCAGCCAACTAGCGCTATGTCTGTAAACTACTCAATTAGCGACCTTAACAGTCTGACGCTAGGCGGATACGTGCGGGCTACTGGAGTCAATAATTTAGGGCAAGTAGTTGGGACTTCCACAACTAGCAAACGCTACTACAACAACAATGCCTTTCGCGTAAACATTTTTGTTACTATTGCCGATATTGGTTACTTTCCCTTCACTGTAAAGAAAAGCGCGATCTTTACCGCTTGGATTTGTCCAATAGCCGATCGCTTGACCTAAATCGTTGATATCTTGGGCGTAGCTGTACTTACCGCCTGTAAAAGTATCGATATCTTTAATTTGACCTGCCGCGTACATAAAGGCATGGTTGTTGTAGTAGCGTTTGCTAGTTG
>JAHCSU010000269.1 GCA_023522315.1 Nostoc sp. CCCryo 231-06 | reverse complement strand
TTCATTCCGAGGCGGGATAGAAACGTAGTGCAAGATTTATTAATGATATGGCTGCAACAAGACTTGTGTTTACACCGTAGCCTAAAAGGAGAGAGACTTTGAATTTTCCCTCTTCCCGATGCGGGAAGGGGGTTAGGGGGTTAGGTTTTTCGTGCGCTTTTCCACATAACGTGAAAAGTTAGTTAAATATCCAGGGTGTATAGTAAATTCAGCTTAATTAAGCAAAATCGTAACCGAATTAGTTTACTTTGCTATGCCAAATGAACTTTTACAGATTTTAGTAGCTGCATTTATCGGTGTCGTTTCTGGGTATTTGATTAATCAATTACCCCCACTAAGAACCTTTCGGAGTAGCTGGTTCTTGGTTACTGCTGTAGTGATTGAACTTGCTCTGTTGGGAGGAATTTGGGCATGGTTGTCTGGAGAAGTTGCTAAAACATCCAATGTTAGAGGCTTAGTTCAAATGATTGGTGCTGCGTTACTGGGAGCTTTTTTAGTGAATATTCTTCAACTCATCTTCGGTAACGCTTGGGGTAGACAGTCTTCACAATCAACTCCCCCTCAGCCAAGGACAAATCCGGGAACTGTTGTCAAAGGGACAACCATGAAAGGGAAGGGAAATAAAGCAAGAGTTACTAAAAGAGACGCTTGGGTAGAAAATACTGATATAGATGGTGAAAATCAAGAGTTTTCTGTGACAGATGAAGCCAATCCTCCATCTTCTCCCCAACAAAATAATCCTCCAAATCCATGATTATTGCCAATCGCACACAGGAACTTCTACTTTTCAATCGGATGGTGGAGGGAAGGGTTGCCAAACGTATACTTTTAATTAAAGCCGAATCTGGTTTTGGCAAAACTTGGTTATTAGCAAGGTTTAAGCACACATTACCTGAAGAAAATGTATTGTGTGTCGACATAGATATCAAATCGGCACAGCGAGGGATGGCTCTTGGGTACTTAGCGTGCTAAATTAATAGGATAATGCCAAGAAAGTAAA
>JAHCSU010000268.1 GCA_023522315.1 Nostoc sp. CCCryo 231-06 | reverse complement strand
ATAACCTAGAAACTTTACATAATAAACGAGAGTATGAGCATAACCGAAAAGCCACGCCTGAATATATTGAACTGTTATTAAAAACAGTTGATAGAGAACCATCAGATTTGGGTTATGAATTTGGTCGATGGACAGCAGAGAGATTAGCAACATATTTAACAGAACAAACAGGAATTGATTTAAGTAGTTCTCAAGTTAGGAGGATATTAAAGCGAAAAAAGTATAGTTACATTTGGGCTAAGTATGACTTAGAAGATAAACAAGATCCTCTAATTAGAGCAGAATTCCAAGAGAAACTTGCCGAATATTTAACAATAGCGAGAGAGCAGCCAGAGCGGATGCAGGTATGGTTTTGGGACGAGAGCGGTTTCAGTTTACGCGTGATTCGCCGCAAAAACTGGGGTAAGCGAGGACGGCGCAAAAATCTTACAGGTCAACGGCGACGTGGACGGGTAAATGTCATGGGAGGAATCCGAGAAGCAGATCGGAAACGGATATGTTTTTTTATTAAAAAAGGTGAGGGAGATATCTTTTATGAGCAGTTGCAGCAACTAAATAAATTAATTAAAGAAGAGTGGATAAGCTCTGGATTCAGCACCGATGATTTTCAGGAGCTTGGCCCCAAGATTATTTTAATTCTAGATAATGCTAGTTTTCATAAACGTAAGGATATTCTCGCGAAAATTGCCCAAGAGCTACCTAATTTTATCCTAGAATTTTTACCTGCATATAGTCCTGATTACAACATCATCGAATTAGTCTGGTATTCATGTAAGGAATACATTGCTCATCGTTTATTTCAATCAGTAGATGAGTTAAAGTCTTTACTCGATAAGCTATTGAACCAGGGTGAGCTAGTCATTAAGTGGCATCGAAATATAAAAAACAAGGGCAATAGTGCCTATGTTGCAATTTAAATGCCGATTAGCTTACATCACACCCACATCCAGGACATGAACATGGTGTTGGATGCTTTACAATCTTGTCTGGCTGCAATACTTGCTCTAATGTCTGCCCCGGATGACCTAATTGTCCCCCTGATGGACGTTTTCCTTTCTCTCTTAGACTTTGAGTCCGAATTTTTGACTTCTTTTTGAGTCCATCACTTGAGGGTGGCTTTGAACTGGTTTGGCTATCTAAACCCAAACGCCTCTCTAACTCTGCTATTTTTTGACGCAGTGCTTGGTTTTCTTGTTCTAGCCTCTCGATCTTTTGATCTTTCTCTTCTGGACTCATCCATGAACACTACCATAATTTTTCTGCCAATGGAATAATCCTTACAGCCCTACCTGGGGAGTTACGCAAAATTTAGAATTGAGACAAGACTTGAATATATCAGCTGACCGTTAGTACTTGTTATATAACGGTTTTATTTTGAATACAAACACGTTCGTAAGGGCGTATAGCTGTGCATTGGTGTCAAGTTTTATCCCAATTTTAGGATCTTTTTAGGTAGTATTACTAGTTTAAAAATACTGTAGACCTAAAGTTTTCACTGAAAATTCTTAATCTGCAATTGATAGGCTTTTTCAAACTTTGTTTTAGTTACTCTGATATTTTATGATAATGATAATCGTTTTAAACGATATAGCTTCTAAGCGCCTTAAATCAAGAACTTGTTATTTATTAATTATCATTATCATAAGAATTATTTAAGTAAATTAACTAATTGATGACAGATATACTATCTTAACCACAGATATCACGTATACACAGTACAATGATTTCGAATTGGAAATGACGCCATTTGTACAGTTTGCTTGGTGTCCATTAATGGAATAGCTCTGTATACTGAATCATTTTTTTTCAGTACTTTTACTATATAGGTGCTATTTTTTGGAAGACAAGCTAAAAAGGCTTTTCAGGCATATCTACGTGGGAATTCTCAGGTTGAAACCTGATAAGCAATGTATAAACTTACAAATGGCAGTTACACAACTGTATCCAATACTGGGTTACTGACTAAGGCTAGAGATACTGACCGTTGACGAATCAGTTTTTGCAACATACCCTATTTTTTCCCTATGATGATTCATGGTTTAGGTTTTCTCAGTTTGAGCGCATCTCTTGTACTTCCCTGGGCATTGACAGGTCTGGTTCAAGGACAGAAAATAACAGAGTCTTTAGTTAAAGATGTTCGTCAGTCATCCACTGATCAAGAAATGCCACTACCAAGCCGCAAGCTGATCAGTGCTATTTCAACTGCGACAAAATATTATGTTAGTGGTAAAGGAAACGATAAAAATAGCGGACGCACTACCTCATCCGCCTTTAGGACAATTCAAAGGGCGGCAGACCTGACTAACCCTGGGGACACGGTACTTATTATGGACGGGGTATACAAGAATGGACACCCATCTGGAACGGTACTAGATATTAAACGCTCTGGAAGGGCAAATGCATGGATTACGTATAAAGCATACCCTGGACATCGACCGAAAATTCAGCATAATGGATGGCATGGAATTTGGATTCACGATGGAGCATCATATATTGAGGTGAACGGCCTGGAGGTTGCAGGGAACAATGGCAATATCACCCGTGCTTATGGGCTGAGTCAGAAGTATAACAAATTAAACCCGCTTACGAATGGAAACTGCATCGGCATAGATGGAGAAAAAAATGGTCGCCCCCACCATATACGTATTATCAACAACAAGGTACATGATTGTGGAGGCGGAGGCATTGGAGCCACTGGAGCAGACTATATAACAATAGATAGTAACGAGGTGTACAATAATGCCTGGTACTCAGTTTACGGCTGTAGTGGCATTTCGCTGCTCAATAACTGGAATTCTGACAACAGCCAAAACTATAAGATGTTTATTACCAGAAACAAGGTCTACAACAATCGAATGCTCGTTCCCTGGCATACTACTGGAAAGATCCAAGACGGTAATGGCATTATTATTGATCGTGGAATGAATAAGCAAAAGGGATCAAAATTGAGTGCGTATCGAGGACGTACTTTGATTGCCAACAACATCTCATATAAAAATGGTGGTGGCGGCATTCATACATTCCATAGTGAGAATATCGATATTGTCCACAACACTGTTTATCTGAATAACCAGAGTCCGGAAATTTCAGATGGGCAAATTTCGATTAATGCTTCAAATAATATCAACGTTCTCAATAACATTCTTTATTCTGAGCGTGGGAAAAAGATAAACTCATACGGTGGTAAAAACATCAGGTTTGACTACAACCTTAACGCCAATAGTTCCTCGATAAGTGGTTCCGGATCTAGTGATATGATTGCAGATCCACTGTTTATGAATGCCTCGCGTGGTGATTTTAGGCTGAAGTCGACGAGTCCGGCAATCAATAGTGGTATGAAGTTCAATAGTGTGACAACTGATTTTCTAGGCGACCCTCGTGTGAAGGGTTCACGATCCGATAGAGGGGCATTCGAAATGCGGTAGTAGTTAAGAGTATGGAATTGGGTTGTATGGCAAAATCCTGATTTATCCGGCGTTTTTGTCTACAACCCGTTTTTATAACGCACTGTTCGCTCATTTATTAGGAAATAAGAAAAAGTGTGGTGGTAAATAATCAGAGTTTCAGTGTTTGCGAGAATAGGTAATACCTATATTAGGCTACGTTAATGCATAGGTAATTGCGTGCTAAACCTAGCTCTTGCTTGAACAGTAATACATTTTCTATATTCAATCCCGGATCAAAACTAGATTCCTGATTTTTCCTAAATCTATAGGACTTACGCACGGATAACGGAAAACGAACCACAGAGGGCGCAGAGGTTACGGAGGAATGAGAGTTTGAGAGGGTTTTTGCGTAAGTCCTAATCTAATAAAAATAAAATGGGCGAACTGTAAGTTTTAACCTACATTCCCCATCTCAAACTTTCACATGAATCAGGATCATGGTTTACAGCACTTCCCGAAGTTATGAGGTACACTAATTAATCGAATTATCGTTTGTATGTCCTAATAGCATCCCAAGTATCTGTACCTCATAGCAGGAGGAAGTGCTGTATCAAACAGAATTCAGGAGTCAGGTGGTCGCCGAGCGCAGTCGAGGTGAGTCAGAATTCAGTTGGGTATTCTGTACGAGTGGCGGATAGCGGAGCGTTAGCGAGTCATCGTTCGCGCTAGCGTCTCGTAGAGAGCGTCTTGATTCTGACTCCTGAATTCTGACTTCTGAATTCTTCTTCAATAATATGTATTGAAGTAGTTCCTAACCTTTGAAGGTTTTATTTTTTTGCAAGTCCCTGAAACTCTTTTGCCAACTTTGTTGGTTTAAAATATTCATGATCATGATATAAATAACTACTAGATTCATTTTTATCAATGATTCCATTCACGACTAAGCCTAGTACGTTGTAATTGGATCTTTCTAGCATCTCTTGAGCAGCGTTAGCACTGTTAGAATCAATTACCCCAGGTCGAGCTACTAATAAAATTCCGTCAGTCATTTGGCTTAAAGTTAAAGCATCGGCTGCCAAAAGGAGGGGAGGAGCATCAATAATTACAAAATCATAGTTATGTTGAGATGAGAAATTTTCAATTAATGATGCCATCCGTTTCGAGTCAAGCAAAGCAAGTGGGTTTGGAGGTCTAACCCCAGCAGTTAAGACATCAAGATTATCCATTACCTTAGATACAGTAACGTCAAATTCAGCCTGACCTACAAGAACCTCACTCAAACCAACTGCATTGGTTAGCTGCCAAAGATGATGCTGAGAAGGAACTCGCATATCTGCATCAATTAGTAAAACTTTACGCCCTAGTTGAGCGATCGCTGCTGCCAAATTAGCTGAAACTGTAGACTTACCTTCTTTAGGAACTGCGCTAGTTACCACGATAGTTCTGAGCACTTTATCTGAACTCAAGAATTTCAGATTGGCTTGAATCATTCGGTACATTTCGCTAGTTAAAGAGTAAGGCGTATCTCTGACAGCAATTTTTGGTTCTACATTTGAATCACGAGAGCGAACCTTTTTAACAGACAAAGGAATAATTCCCAGCAACGTATATCTAAATACATCTCTGACTTCCTTAAGTGTTTTCAAAGATCTATCTCTCATGCTTAGGAAGAGAACAGTTGTAGTAGCCAAAAATAAACCGAACATCACTCCTAGCAATAAAATGATAAATTTTTTGCCTGTTACTGGCTTATTTGGCACAAAAGCTGGAGCAATAATCCGCGAACTGGCTGTATTTGTATTCTCAACTAACTGTAATTCTTGAACCTTTTTCAAAAGAGTTTGATATGTGGATTCTGCAACTTCAACTTTCCGTTCTAACTCCCGCTGATTTTGTGCTAACTGGGGTATGATTTTCACTCGCTGCTCGTAGGCAGAACGGGAATTAGATAAAGAGGAGAGTCTTTTAGCTAAACCAAAGCGCTGTACTTCTGACTGCAGAAAACTTTGGATCAGGTTTTGTCTGAGTTCTCCAATCTGCAATAGTCTCTGCGGAATTTGTGTTTGATTACCAACAGTCTGACCAATTTGCTGTTGCAGGAGCGATTTTAAGCTAGCTTTCTTTGCTTCTAAGTTAATAATTACGGGGTTGTCATCTAGAAAACGGCTACGCTCTATCGCTAGCTGTCGGTCAGTATCTTGAAGTTGTGTAAGAACTCCCTGTACTGCGGGTGACTGACTGAGGGCACTCACATCGATCGCTTCTTGAGAATTTAGCTCTACTTTCTGGCGCAGTTCATTGGTTTGGGCGTTTACCTCATCCAGTTGAGCCTTAACAGTATTCATGTCATTGTCTAGATTTCCAATAGTTGCAACGGCTGACCTTGTTTCCTCTGATAAATCTGCTATCTGATGCTTCTGTTTAAATATACGTAGCGCTACTTCTGCATTATTAACAGCCTCTTGAGTTTTAGGAAGCTGTTTGGCCATAAATTGACGAGTTGCTGCTGCCTCAGAGCGATTTGTCAAAATATCATTTTCTAAATAAAGACTCATGATTGTGTTGACAACTGCCGCTGCTTGTTCGGGGTCACGGCTGGTATAGCTAATTCGCAATACATCTGTGCCGTTAACAATTTTCAATATCACGGCTTTCCGTAGTTGCTCTACCTCTATGGGTTTACCTTCTTCGTCTTTAAGCCCTAGTTTGTCTATTGTTCGCTGCAATAGACTCGGTGAGGAAATAACTTCTATTTGAGTGTTTATAGGATTTTGAGTTGCTAGCAGGGATTTTAAATCTCCTCCATTTCCTCCTTCAGCATTAGTAGGCAAAAGATTGGAGCCTGCTACTTTAAAAGAAGGAATTCTAAATAAAAGCTTTCCTTCCGCTTCATAGGATGGCCTCATAAATTGTGTAGCTATAGCACTGAGCATAACTGTAGCTGCAAATATCGCAGTAGCAGGTAGCCACCATCGTTTTAATATCAATAAGTAACGACTAAGGTCTAAATCGATAGATTCTTTAGATTCCATAGATTTTTCTGACATAAATCTTCAAAAGTACAGGTTTTAAGCAAGAAACTAAAAATTGACTTAGAGAATGTACAAACCACTGCAATTGACAATAATGATCTATTTGACAATCTGACAATAGTATAGACTATCTAAGTTACAAATTTAGTTTCCATCCGAAATTTAAAGTGATTACTAGCTTTGCCAAATTTTATCATAAGCTTATAACAGTTTCGGAGCTTGATATTGCCACTCAACTATCTTCTCCATTCTACGTCGCCTCTCGGATACTATCTCAGAATAGCCTCAATTCTCTCTGGTTCAGCGGAAGCATATGTAGAAAGTTTGCTTGATAATATTGCTGATACATAAAGTATCCATTCCAAACTATTTTGCTCTAATAATGTAGTTTCAGTTAGATTTGAAAGAATAGTATAGGTAAGAAAAACTAAGAGCCATAAATTTTCATATCTTTGATTCCATCGGATTAAATATATCGCTCTTAATAAATTAATAACAAACCCACTTATAAAAATCAAAACTCCTACTAGACCTAATCCTAGCCAGAGATCCAAAAAACCATTGTGAGCATTAGGAGCATTCCATTGTACAGTTTGTAAAACAATAGAAGACTCACTATTCTTATCCCAAAATACTCCATAGCCATATCCTAGCCACGGTCTTTTCGCAATCATCTCAAACACAGCAGGCCATAGTTCTGCACGTCCAGTGAGTGTTGTGTCCTTACCTGCTGAGCCTAGAATTGTATCAGCTTGTGAGACAACTAAAGTATAAAAAGCTATACCAAGTGTTGACAAAAACGTCACAATAGGTATCATTACTTTATACTTTAAATGTAATATTCGGTAATATATAAGAAAAGCAGCTGTAATAGTTATAAAGTTAACTAGCGATGTTGTTGATTTTGACAATAATACAAGTAATCCAGAACTAGCATAGCCAAACCATGAAACCCAGCGATTTTCTCGATTAGTCATGGCAAGGAAGAAAAATATTGCTCCACAAAGTACAAATCTTTTGCCAAGAATATTCTTCTGTGGGTATATTCCTCGCCAAGCACCTGTCTCAACACCACCTGCAATACCATATTGTGGCATTAATAAAGCAAGCAATAAACACATTACTCCTGAGATACCAAGCATGTATGCACATAACTTAAGTTGTTGTTTTAAGGTGTAGCGTGAAGCTAAATAAAGCCCAAAAAGCATTGTTCCTGCCAGACCTAAAACACGACGTAGAGTAGTATCTGAATCTAAAGACCAAAAACTAGAAAGTGCACAAACTCCGAGCAATACCCAAATAAATTTATCTCTGCTAAAGACGTAAGTAACCTTCTTCCAGCGTAGAGTAATTAAGGAAAGGCTAAATATATACGTACAAGTGAAAAGCAATCTGGCTATGATTCTATCACTTTCTTTTACCGTAAAGCCATTAGACATAAACGGATCTAGTGGAGTTCCTGAATAGATCATCAAACAAATGATTGTAAGTATTTGTTCAGCAGAAATTAGAAATTTTTTCATTTTTTATCATGTGTAAATATCATCGCATATATATTAAACAAGCCACAAAGTTGTAATTACTAGTCCCCGTTTATTTGCAAAAATACTTTACTATCTCTATTTACTCACTTTTGATGAAAGCACTGAATTTTTTTATTGACATTTTTTCATTTAATCCGAAGACAGAAGTAACCTAAGTTTAAAAGCATGTAATTTAACTACAGACGTTTTGTATATCGCACTATGGCTATGGGCTCAACTCCCTTTTTTAGTGGTCTTTAAATTCACGCTTCAAGATTTTTTGTAATTATTTTTATCTTCTGCCTTTCTTTTGTGAAGAACCTCTTATTTTTTGAACTTATTGGTCAAAATAGAGCTAACTTTCTGCCTCAACTGCTGAGGGAACAGCCACATAAATAAGTACAAGCATATATCAATCGGGCGGGGCTTGCCGCAGCGTATAGATTCCCATAACAAAGGAAAAAAGGCTTTCCAATCACCGACTGAGGACGCAGAAGGAGTGATCATTGTTGCAATGAATCCTGAATAAGCCTTTGGTGTTACTAAATTGCGGGTGGAACGAATCCAATCTAAGGAATATTTCCAGTCGTTGATGTTGCTTAAGCGCTTGATTCCCATTTCTGAATGCCAGATTGCCATAGGCTCAGGTACAAACTCTATTCCTACACCTTCGATAGCAGTTACCCGAAGCAACCACTCCCAATCCTCATGTCTGTAAAATTTTTCTTCCAGAGGCATTTTTTGCATTAACTCTTTCTTCACGAAAATAGTTGAGGTTTGTATGCAGCCCTCTTCTTTAAAAAAGGAGTTACGTGCAAAAAGATATTCGCTTAGAGGTTCAGAGAGGTTAGGTAGCCTTATCGGACGAATAAACTCACCTTTTGGAGTCTGGGAAATGAAACGGCTGGCGACAACTGGAAAATCATAACGGGAATTATTTGCTACTTCAAGTTGACGATCCAATTTTTGTGGAAGCCATTCATCATCATCATCTAAAAAGGCTATCCAATTGCCTTTAGCTTCCCTCACACCAGTATTTCTAGCCCCTGATGGCCCAAGATTTTTTGATAGTTCTATTACTCTCAATCTTGGATCGGCTATCTGAGATAGTACATTGACTGTTTCTTGATCGGGACCGTCTATTATTACAATCACTTCAATTGATTGAAACGTTTGAGCTAATGCAGTTTTGACACCCCTGGCAACAATTTGTGGTCTATTGCGTGTAGGAATCACGACGCTGACTATTGTTTGGTTACTTTCATTTACCATTGCTAATTTTTGGGTTGTTGATTTTTCTGCTTGAAGATATTTAATATTCATTGATTTGGTTATCTTAATTCTGGAAATTTGCTGTTTTAGTAAGCAGCGTGGGCCATTAAAATTTCATCTTTATTTTTACAATTTTTTCCCTTATAACATGAATCCCGCCTAAAGCATGAATACTCATAAAAATAATAAATAAAATATAGAAGCAAGTTGCAACAATCAGAGTTAATAAAAAGTCTAAATCGATTTTTTTTAAAATTAAGAATACAAGTAACATCAAAGTGCTAATAATAGCAGGACGGCGAATAACTCGCCATAAATTTAATGGAAATAGGAGAGTATAAGTGAAGTAAAGATACTGGCTACAGGCAAGAACAGTCATTAGCAATGCCATTATAGCTGCACCTACTAACTGATATCGTGAAACTAATACTACACCTACTAAGCCTCCTAATGTAGTTGTAATAACTAGTTCACGTAGGTTCACCATCTCAAAATGGTTGGCTACAAGTAGAGAGCAAAGTGTGCGTGTGAAGGGCAATAAAAGCAGTGATATAGCGCTTATACTAAGAGCTAAACTTCCTTGAGCAAAGCTAGAATCATAAATAAAAATCAGCAAATTTTTACCAAAAAATAACAATCCAAGGAATAAGGGTAATCCCATAGTTAGTAAAATTTCAATAAAGCTTTCAGTGATTTGCTGCTGCTTTTCCCGTCCTTGCTCTACTACTTTTGAGAGTCTCGGAAACATTGCTACAGTTATACTGTTGGCAATAATCAAAAATGGTTGTAGCAGTTGTAATATTGCACCGAAAAGACCTACTAAAAACTCATTTCCTAGCAATGAAAGAATCAAAATTTCAATTCTGCTACTGACTACAGCTATTGCTTCAATAGCAAAAAATGTCCGTGCAGTTTTAATTGTATTCCATACAAAGTCTTTATCAATCTGCCATTGTATTTTCACTAACTGTGTGATCAGAATCCATTCAATTACGAGAATTAATGTTTCCGAACAAAATAGTATCCCTCCCAGACTTTCAATTCCATACTTCAGTTGTATCGCCCAGATCATTATTATTAGGCGTAGTACATACACTGGGACTGTAGCAATGGCAATCAAATGCATCTTTTCTTTAGCTTGGAAAATTGCCTCTGTTACGTTGGAAAGTGCAAAGGGAATTATCGTTAAGCCCATTATGTAGCAAAGAGTCGAGGTTTTGGAACTATAGGGAAGTAAAAATACTACAATCACTAATGCCCCATAACTGAGTAAACTAAATATTAACTGCAAGCAGGTACCACTCATCAAATAAACTGATGTTTTTTGTGGTTCACGGGCTAGTTCTCTTGTAAACAAAATCTTTAGTCCCTGTGAAGCAATGCCCACAAAGATAAAGTAGTAGCTATAGGCTAGTAGATACTGGCCTATAGCTTCAGCTCCGAGATTACGAGCAATAGAAGCGGTTAATACAAAAGCTGTTATGCTTTGCACTAACCGATTGACTATCATTGAGAGGGAATTACTTATGAATTTGTACTTTTCTACCATTCTTAAATTATTAATTCACCTTAATTCGCTCATTTTGAATTGCCAATACCTGTATATCTCATAAACTGATTTTTTTTGGGATATATTGTTAGTT
Source organism: Nostoc sp. CCCryo 231-06 (assembly GCA_023522315.1). Classification (GTDB taxonomy): domain Bacteria; phylum Cyanobacteriota; class Cyanobacteriia; order Cyanobacteriales; family Nostocaceae; genus Nostoc. Next base: position 15,000 of record JAHCSU010000268.1, on the reverse strand, counting down.
AGAAGATTTTCTAGCTGTTCCATACATACCAGTCAAAGGGAAAAATGTATTTTTATTACATTTTTGTTTGCCTTCTATAGTCGCAAGCTTGAGTGTGCTATTCAGTGCCAAAATTCTCGTTATATTAATAAAATAAAGACTCTGAATAGTGAAAGCAAAACCTTTTATCGCCTTTAAGTAAGTAATTAATCACTCAGCAAACTAGAAAATCTAAATTTAATGCGTGAGAAACATAAACTCCACTAAAGACTGCAATAATTGTATCAATCTGTAAATACTATAATTATTGCTGTCCGCGATGATTTTGTTTTTCTGAGCTTAGTAAGCACCTTCTTTTTTCAAAACTACCATAACTGTTTTGAGGAGAATTTCAAAGTCTAACCCAAGCGACCAATTTTCGATGTAGTTAAGATCAAGATTTATCACTTGTTCAAAATCTAAAATATCCGAGCGACCTGAGACCTGCCAAAGACCTGTAATACCAGGTAAAACTTCATGGCGAATAAAATGATGTTCAGAAAACTTATCTACATCTCTAATAGGTAAAGGGCGAGGTCCTACTATACTCATTTCTCCAAAGATAACGTTAAAAAGTTGGGGTAATTCGTCTAAGCTGTAACGTCGAAGGAATTTTCCAACACGGGTAATGCGAGGATCGTCTTTAATTTTAAAGATAATCCCATCTTTCGTTTCATTTAATGCTTCTAATTCTTTCTGGAGTTTTTCTGCATCAGACCTCATAGTTCTGAATTTCCATACTTTAAACTGTTGCCCATGTAAACCTATACGGGTTTGTCTGTAAAATACTGTGCCGGGAGAGTCCAGTTTGATAGCTACAGCTATAGCTATATAAATAGGGAATGATAACATTACAAATAAAGTCGCACATAAAAAATCACAACTACGTTTTATCCAAAAATCTTTCCCTGTAATTATTGGACAATCCAAACTCAGACAAGGCATTCCCCCTATTTTATTAAATTCTATGTTTTTATAAATTGGTTTTAATTCCATTGGCAAAATATGTACTTGGATGCCAGATGCTTGAAATAACCAGCATAAAAACATTCTATTTTTTAGAGCATCCCAAGATATAAAAACTTCTGTTACACCTAATTCATTAAGTTGATTCAATGTTTTTTGACGTTGATATCTATCTAATGAATTAGCTTTAGCAGTTCCAGATACAATATAATGTTTTTCTTTTTTTATAAAGCTAGCTATCTGCTCATGGTCTTCAGTATCGCAAATAATGAATACAGAAGAACGAACTATTTTTTTCTGTTTACGCAGATATTCAAGCGTAATATTTATAGCATATCTACCAGTACAAATAAATAATATACTTAGCAACCAAGATAATAATATTAATCTTGGGCGTGTAATATCAATAACTGGCTTATATAAAAGACAAAGTAGGAGTATTAATCCATGAGCAAAAGTTAGCGATTTTATAATATTGAAATAGTCATAGCGTTTTTGACCTTCTCGATAAATACCCTCGATAGCTAATGAGCCTATTTGAATCCCAATAGTTATTAAAATCGGCAAATAATGGCTCTGTATATACGAAGTTAAATGCCCATAAGAAGATTGATATCCAGCTAAAACCCAAGCTAAGGATAAAAGAGTATAGTCTACCAAAAACAATGTTGTTAATCTCAACCACCACGAACCCTTGCGTACCCTAGCAAATGAAGATGCACGTAAATCTAAAGGCACTTCATTGAATTTACTTGTTGTAATGCTTTGATTACTCATAGTTATAAACACTTGGTGTAGTTAAAATTTGATGGAAACTTACATTAAGGCAAGTGGGGTATGTCACATTTTTCTTTCAAAGAAATTAGGACTTTGTAGCCTACTATTAACCATTCTCTTCGCACTAACTTTAAATTCTTGATCGAAAGCATCTTCCAGGGTCGGTTTGAGTGGGGTTACTACCCAGATACTTAGCTTTTGTTGCAGGGTAGAATCCAGTTTAGCCTGGAATTTTTGAGCTTTGATGCCAAAAAAAGGATTTTTTGGTGAGTTAACTTAATAGTTGAATAAAATTACTGACGTAAATAATCAAGTCGGTCAGGTAAAAATATTAGAAAGGATTTTTAAGGTGCGTAACAGTTGAACTGAGTTACTACAGTTCAATTGCAGATTTATACTTCTATGAAACAATAATATGCTTTCGGGAATTACTGTAGCATGTTTAGCTAGACTAATTGATCTTTGCTTAGAAGTTCTCTGTTTAGTTTACGCATAATTACTGATTAACAAAACTTACACACATAAGATACAACAAAATGCATCAAAAATTTGATTATCGTTACAAAACTTTACATAGCTCCCTGTCGTGGTTGAGCTTGAGTAAGTTTTATGGGCATCTCTAGAGAATTGTTCATAAAGTAATATTAACAATGTTTGATTTCTGTGAGTCTTGTCATATCTGGATTATAGACATTTTTACCTACTGAGGGAGAATCAATTTTTTGGCTTTACACTATTTTTATATTTGAATAAACACAATGAAGATTCGGTAATAATTATTTTTTACTTCAGCAAATTCTCGTAAAAAAAGATAAAGTCTTTTCAGCTATTGTATTTGATCCATATAATTATGCAAAAAAGTAAAAAAAATTATTTGTTAAATAAACGCAAAGCCGGAAATTAAATGCTTGTCCCTAACTGTAACTCAACAATGTAATCAGGCAGGTTTTAAAGTTTTAGTTAAGAATAAAAAATTAGTAAAAGTTTGGTATTTATGTTGAATAAAAATCGATTAGCTAGAGATCAAAGTATCAATTATCTTTGAAGATGCATATAATTGCTTGTTTACTGCATACCAGAAGCCGTTCGCGCAGTGGACTGCCCTTAAGCCAAGCTAGGCTTCTATCCTGAGGGTATTTATTAATGTGTAACCTCATATATAATTTCTTATAAAAACATTTACAATAAATAATAAATTAAAATAATGGCATTTGTTGATGGAGTTGATATATAGAAAAAATGCAGATAAATAGCCAGACTCCAGAGTATAAGCAAAATATTCCGTTAAATACCTTAACTCACATCATCGGCACTCAAGTTATAGAGGAATGGAATGATACCCAAGTACTTGAGCAATATCTGTGCATCCATCAGATGTTTGAGATCCAAGTAGAGCGATCGCCCCAAGCAATTGCTGTAGTATTTGAAGATATACAACTTACTTATCAACAGTTAAATAAGCGGGCGAATCAACTAGCGCACTACCTACGTACTTTGGGAGTTGGGCCTGAAGTACTTGTGGGAATTTGCCTGGAGCGCTCCTTGGAGATGATCGTAGGAATACTGGGTATTCTCAAAGCTGGAGGTGCTTATGTGCCTTTAGATCCGGCATATCCCCCAGAGCGTTTAGGTTTCATCTTGTCAGATACCCAGGCATCAGTGTTGTTAACGCAAGAAAAATTGGTCAATAACCTACCACCGCATCAGGCGCAAGTGGTTTGTCTAGACTCAAACTGGCAAGGTAACACCGAAAACAATCAAGAAAATCCTGTAAATCAAACGACGGGTGATAACCTCATCTACGTAATCTACACATCTGGTTCTACAGGACAACCCAAGGGTGTAATGATCCCTCATCATGGTATCTGCAATCAACTATACTGGCGGCAAACAAACTTTAAATTAACTCCAGCAGATAAAGTTTTACTGACTATCTCTTTTAGCTTTGACCCATCAGTGTGGCAGATATTCTGGCCATTGTGCTTTGGGGGGCAATTGATCCTGGCTCGCCCTGGTGGACATCAAGATACTGCTTACCTTGTGAAGGTAATTACTGAGCAGCAAATCAGTGTCTTGGCCTTAGTACCTTCTATACTGCGTGTCTTACTGGAAGAGAAGGGAATTGAGAATTGTCGATTTCTCAGACATATTACCTGCGGTGGTGAAGCTTTACCTAGCGAACTCATAGAACACTTCTTTGCCCAACTGAATTTGGACAATGTTTTCCATAATTGCTATGGCCCCACAGAAGCTTCTATTGATGCCACCTTCTGGACTTGTCAGCGCGGCACTAATTACTCCATTGCTCCCATTGGTCGCCCTATTACTAATGCAGAGATTTACATCCTTGATGAAAATTTGCAGCCTGTGCCTGTTGGTGAATCAGGTGAACTACACATTGGCGGGATTGGTCTAGCGCGAGGCTATCTGAACCGTCCGGAATTAACCACAGAGAAGTTCATTTTCAACCCTTTTAGCTCTGAAGTTGGGGCACGTCTTTACAAAACTGGGGACTTGGCACGTTTTCTACCAGACGGTAATATCGAATTCCTCGGTCGTATTGACTACCAAGTGAAGATTCGTGGCTTCCGAATTGAATTGGGAGAAATTGAAGCTATATTAGGACAACATCCGGCACTGATACAGACTCTAGTTATAGCTAGAGAGGATGTTCCTGGTGACAAGCAACTTGTAGCATATATTGTTGCCAACCCAGAGCAAATTCCTAGTAAGGTTGAATTGCGTCGTTTTTTGCAAGGTAGGTTGCCTGCATATATGGTGCCTGCCTCCTTTGTATTTTTGGACACCCTGCCATTAAACCCCAACGGCAAAATAGACCGGCGTGCTTTACCTACACCGCATACATCTGATCTTGGTCTGTCAACTAACTTTGTTCTACCCCAAAATGCTACAGAAGAGGTCTTAGCTAACATCTGGATAAAAGTTTTGCGTTTGGAACAAGTAGGCATTCACGACAATTTTTTTGAATTGGGAGGCCATTCACTGCTGGCGACTCAAGTCATGTCTAGGGTTCGCCAAACATTTCAGATAGAAATACCGTTGCAACTCCTATTTGAGAATCCAATGATCGCTAGTTTAGCTCAAGCGATCGCTCAAACCCAGATTCAAGAAAATGATCCTCAAAACCAGACTATTCCCCTAATAGCCAACCGGGAGTCAATCCCTTTATCCTTTGCCCAGCAGCGAGTGTGGTTTTTGGAGCAGTTGGAACCTAACAGCCCAGCTTATATCATCTCCAATGCACTGCGCTTAACGGGCGAGTTCAACACGAGTATATTGCAACAGGCACTAGATGCGATCGTTATTCATCACGAGGCACTGCGAACAAACTTTATTACATCGCCGGATGGTAGCCCCATACAAGTTATTGGCAAGCCTCGGCCAGTTGAACTCAAGATAATTAAAGTAACCCAGGAGCAGGTACAATCTCTCCTAAATCAAGAGGCGCAACGCCCCTTCAACTTAGAATCTGACTTAATGCTGCGAGCTAGCTTGCTCCAGATAGACGAACAGGAGCAGATACTTTTGTTAGTGACGCACCACATCGCTTCAGATGGCTGGTCAATGGGCATTCTCTGGCAGCAGTTAGCATCCCTTTATGAAGCCTTATTGAGCGGTAAGCCTTCTCCCTTAGCAAAATTACCCATTCAGTATGCTGATTTTGCTGTCTGGCAGCACCAATGGCTATCGGGTGAAGTCCTTTCCAGCGAAATAAACTACTGGAAAACCCAGTTAGCAGGTGCTAATACTGTACTGGAATTGCCTACCGACCGGACACGGCCACCAGTGCAAACTTACCAGGGGGCGTCCGAATCCCTCATGCTACCACAGACTCTGAGTGCATCGCTTCTAGAACTCTCGCGTCAGGAAGGTGTCACCCTATTCATGACGTTGCTGGCAGCCTTTGGGACAATCCTGCACCGCTACACTGGGCAAGAAGATATTCTCATCGGTTCTCCCATTGCTGGACGTAACCGTTCTGAAATTGAAGGGTTAATCGGATTTTTTATTAATACCGTCGTTTTACGGGCTGATTTTTCCGGCAACCCCAGTTTTCGTTCAGTGCTTAGTCGAGTTCGCCAAATGGCATTAGGTGCTTATGCCCATCAAGACATGCCCTTCGAGAAACTGGTAGAAGAACTGCAACCAAAGCGAGATACCAGCCGTAACCCACTGTTTCAAGTGTGGTTTAATATGCTCAACTTAAGAGATATCCAACTAGAACTACCTGGGGTGGCTGTAGAACCAATCTCGATGTTAGAAACAGCTTCCAAATTTGACTTAACTTTGTATGTAACAGAAAAAAATCAGGGAATCCAACTTGATTTAGTCTACAACACTGATCTATTTACTTCAGAGCGGATGATGGAAATGCTGGATCAATTCCATCATTTGTTGAATCAAATTGTTGCTGCAACGGAATGCCAGATTAGTTTGTATTCTCTTGTCACACCAAAAGTCCGAACTTTGCTACCAGAACCAAGGGCGGTTTTGCCAGAACCTCAGTACGAATTGGTAACAACAATGTTTACCTCTTGGGTAAATCGCACCCCAGAACATTCGGCACTCCGTCAAGGATCTCGCACTTGGAACTATGGGGAATTGGGCAAAAGCGCTCAAGCTTTAGCACGGGTGATGTTGTCTCACGGAGTCCAACGGGAAGATGTTGTAGCTGTGTTTGGGACACGAAGTTTTGCACTGATTGCGAGTATGAACGCTGTACTTTTGAGTGGCGGTGTTCTACTGACTCTCGATCCAAAACTTGCTAGCGATACCTTTGGTGGGCTATGCCAACGCCACCTGCTCATGTTAAAGGAAGCTAAAGCTAAATATATATTATACATTGATAGTCAGTACCCAGAAAATGAAGAAATATACAAATCTTTAATTATTATCCGTGTAAACCCAGACACAGTAGAAGCGATAAATTCACCCCAAGACGGCATTAAAACAATAAACTTGCCTGAAATCGCTGCCGATGATCCAGCTTATATTTTCTTTACTTCTGGCACCACTGGTGTACCTAAGGGGGTGCTGGGATGTCACAAAGGGATGGCGCATTTTCTCAACTGGCAGAGGCAAACATTTGAAATTGGTCAGCAAGACCGGGTTGCCCAATTAACAGGTCTTTCCTTTGATGTAGTTCTCAGAGATATTTTCTTACCTTTAACTAGTGGTGCAACCCTGTGTTTGCCAGAGGAAGGGCATAACCTAGAACCAACTAAAATTCTGAATTACTTGGAACATGAGCAAATTTCTGTGCTGCATACAGTTCCATCGCTGGCGCAATCATGGTTAGCCAATGTGCCTTCAGGAGTCTATCTACGTAACTTACGCTGGTTGTTCTTTGCTGGAGAACCTCTCAAGGAGACACTGGTATCTCGGTGGCGGGATGCCTTTCCAGAATCAGGTGAAATTGTCAATCTTTATGGGCCGACAGAGACAACTTTGGCGAAGTGTTATTACAGGATACCTGTGGAGTGTACACCAGGGGTACAGCCAGTAGGATTACCGATCCCTGAAACCCAAGCACTAGTTTTAACACCAAATAACCAACTGTGTGGAATTGGTGAACCAGGCGAGATAGTTATACGAACGCCATTCCGCACTTTGGGTTATATAAATGCTCAAGAAGAAAACCGTTCTCGATTTGTCAAAAACCTCTATCGGAATGACGAACGAGATTGGCTTTATTATACAGGCGATCGCGGTTGCTATCGTCCAGATGGCTCTCTAGCAATTCTCGGTCGCCGAGATCATCAAGTTAAGATCCGTGGGATACGCATTGAGCCAGGGGAAATTGAGACGGTGTTAGCCCAACACCCGCATGTACTTCAAACTGTAGTAATTGCCCGTGAAGATGTTCCTGGGGATAAACGTTTAGTGGCTTACATTATCCCGAATCAAGACTGGGCATCCACAATTAGTGACATACGGAGCTTCCTCTTGACAAAGCTCCCACAGTACATGCTCCCTTCGGCTTTCGTCTTGCTGGACACCATGCCTTTAACCCCCAACGGCAAGGTAGACCGCCGCGCCTTACCTGTACCCGACTCATCAAGGCAGGAATCGGAAGCTACGTTTGTTGCTCCCCGCAATGAGGTGGAACGCCAGCTAACAGAGATTTGGGAACAAACTTTAGGTGTCCAGCCCATTGGCGTCAACGATAACTTCTTTGAGCTAGGAGGGCACTCTATATTAGCAGTAAAACTGTTTTGGCAAATTGAGAAAACATTTAATAAAAATCTGCCTCTTGCCATTCTTTTCCAGTCAGGGACTGTAGAGGCTTTAGCCAAAATAATCTGCCAAGAAGATTTAGCAAGAAACTCGGCTTTAGTAAATACTTTAGACAAATCAAGAACTACTTGGTCATCCTTGGTAGAAATTCAACCCAATGGTTCCAAGCCACCTTTTTTCTGTATTCACGGACTGGGTGGAGAAGTCTTGTGTTTCCGTGAATTGGCACAGCATCTGGGGCCAGACCAACCATTCTACGGACTACAACCACAAGGGCTAGATGGAAAACATCCCTTCCATACACGGGTTGAAGACATGGCAACTCACTACATTCAAGAAATTCAGACCCTTCAGCCCAATGGCCCTTATTATCTGGGAGGTTATTCTTTTGGGGGTGTAATTGCTTTTGAGATGGCTCGGCAACTCCAAGAGCAAGGCGAACAAGTTGGTATTCTAGTTGTGCTTGATAGTTGTCGTCCAGGTTATAGCTGGCGGGCATCATTTCTCAAGCGAGTTTTTTTGCATTTAAATAATATTGTTCAACAAGGGCCAGCCTACCTTTGGCAAAGGGTTGTGAGATGGAGTTATTGGCGTAAGTCTCATCTCCAGAATACATACGACCGTTACCTGGAAGTGGCACTAGATATACCTGTAAGTGACAAACACTTAAAAATTATAGATGCTAACACTCAAGCCGTTAGTGAATATATTTTCCCAGTTTACCCTGGTCGAGCTATCCTCTTGCGAACAGAGGATCAAAATCGGGACGAAGCTATAGGCACACAATACCATCCTCAATTCGGCTGGGGCGAAGTAGTTGCTGGAGAATTAGATATCCATTACGTTCCCGGATCTCACCTTGGCCAACTTAATGAGCCGCATGTGCAGGTGTTAGCCAAAACATTGAGAAATTGCTTAATCCAAGCGCAGTCTCCAAAGAATTAATCTTACACCCGCTACCTTAGCAAAATGAAGTCAACCAATTTTTGATTTTTGATTTTGGATTGAAAGAAATTAAAAGGGTACGAGGCTTAAGGATTTTGGATTTATTCTAGCCTCAACTCAGCACTGCTGGGTGGTTTTGTCATGTCTTAGCCTAAACACCAATTGGGAGAATAATGGAGAAATGCTTGCTAGTGCTATAGCGGTTATCAGTTGAGTGAGGTACAAGAACCCCACCCCCAACCCCCTCCCCGCAAGCGATGAGGGGGCTATGATGTACATCATGTGATTAAGAAACGCTATAACTAGGATGAGATAATTATTTTGTGGAACTGGAATACTGGTCGCAGTCCAATAACCAAAAAACCTGACCAATTTAATATGCGATGAATCCTGCTAGTGTCACAGATTGAACAGAGGTAATTATTGTGGCACAGTAGGCTTGAATGGCTGTTGTTTTAGATTTTAAGTTGGTAAGCAATCCACAATTTACTGATGCTATATAGACGATTTGGACGCACAGAATTACAAATGCCAGTGTTTTCCTGCGGTGGCATGAGATATCAGTTCAAATGGGAAGATGTTCCCAATAATGAAATTCCTGCTGATAACCAGGCGAATCTCGAAGCGACTATTAGAAGAGCAGTTGAGGTTGGGATTAATCATATTGAAACTGCTCGTGGTTATGGCACTTCCGAAATGCAATTGGGGAGAATATTGCCCAAGTTTCCCCGCGAAAAGTTGATTGTTCAGACTAAAATCAGCCCAAAGGCAGATGCGAAAGAATTTCGTGAGACATTTGAACAATCATTGCAAAATCTGCAACTAGATTATGTTGACCTTTTAGGGTTGCACGGCATTAATCATCCTGAGTCGTTAGATGACAGCATTCGTCCCGGTGGCTGTTTGGAAGTAGCGCAGCAGTTGCAAGCAGAGGGAAAAGTTAGATTTATTGGCTTTTCCACACACGGTTCAACAGATATGATTGTGCAGACAATTAATACCAATCAATTTGATTACGTGAACTTGCACTGGTACTACATTAATCAATGGAATTGGGGAGCAATTGAAGCAGCTAAACGCCACGATATGGGAGTATTTATTATTAGCCCATCTAATAAAGGAGGTTTGTTGTATGAACCTCCACAAAAATTAGTAAATCTTTGCGCCCCTTTGAGTCCAATGGTGTTTAATGATTTGTTTTGTTTGAGTCATCAAGAGGTGCATACCCTGAGTTTGGGAGCAGCAAAACCACAAGATTTTGATGAACACCTGAAGACTTTAGAATTAGTAGATCGGGGATCAGAAATTTTGCCACCCATTTTAGCAAGGTTGGAAGAAGAAGCGATCGCTACTTTGGGAGAAGATTGGGTAAAATCCTGGCAGACAAATCTACCAACCTTTGAGGAAACCCCTGGTGAGGTAAATATTCGGGTGATTCTGTGGCTGCGGAATCTAGCGATCGCCTACGATCTGGTAGAGTATGCCAAAATGCGTTACAACCTGCTTGGCAATGGCAGCCATTGGTTTCCTGGCAACAAAGCTGATCGGCTAGACGAATTAGACTTGCGGCAATGTCTCGCCCGCAATCCCCACGCCGATAAAATCCCTCAAGTTTTGGAACAAACACATCAGATGTTGGCAGGTGAGGCCGTCCAACGTTTATCGAAGACTTGACAAATTGCATAAATAGGGCATTGGCTATGGTAATGGGAAATAGTAAACAATATATTATCTATGCCCGATGCCCAATGCTTAATGCCCAATAAGCTTTTTGACTTTTGACTTTTGACTTTTGACTTCCGCCATGCGGTACTAATCAGATTTTTTCGTATCTGCTGATTTACTTGCCTTCGGTATGACTAGCACCTTATCAACGCGGTTTCCATCCATATCCATCACTTCAATTCGCATACTTTGCCATTCAAAATGATCTGCTGCGGCAGGAATACGGCCTAAATGAGTGATCACAAAACCGCCTAAAGTTTGATAGCTACCGCGCTCCTCAGACTCCCACTGTTCCATACCGAAAAGTTCCAAAAACTCCTCTACAGGCAACATCCCATCTAAAAGCCAGGAACCATCCTCGCGTTGCACAGCTTGTGGTTGATCCTGTCCATCTGTTGAAGGAACATCACCCACAATTTCGCTCATGATGTCGTTGAGAGTGACTAATCCTTGAATCACGCCGTATTCATCCACTACCAGCGCCATGTGGGTGATGGTTTGTTTGAACAATTCCAAAACTTTCAAGCCCCGGGTGCTTTCTGGGACAAATATGGGCTGTCGCAATCCCACCGTCAAGTCTAGCGGTTCTCCTCGGAAACTCCTGGCTAATAAGTCGGTAACAGGGATAACACCTAGCACATTGTCAAGTCCCCCCTGACAAACTGGATACCGAGAATAGGCACTATCAACCATTTTGTGACGATTTTCTTCGGGAGAGTCGTCTAAGTCTAGCCAGACAATATCGGGACGGGGTGTCATTAAGTAGCTGACAGGGCGATCGCCTAAACGAAAAACTCGCTCTACCATATCCTGTTCGGCTTCCTCAAAGGTTCCGGCTTCAGTACCTTGCTCAATTAAGATTTTAATTTCTTCTTCGGTAACTTGCGGCTCAGTAGAAGCTGTAATTCCCAGTAATCGCAGGATCAAATCTGTAGAAGCGCTTAAGAGATACACCATTGGGGAAGTGATCGCCGATAAGGCTTGCATAGGAATCGCTACAATCGATGCAATCTTTTCTGGGTTGTTTAATGCCAGACGCTTCGGTACCAATTCGCCAACAATGAGTGACAAATAGGTAATGATCAAAACCACTATTCCGAAAGATAGCGGTTCACTATAAGGTGCTAACAAAGGCACAAGTTTTATATAGACTGCCAGTCGGTTGGCAATTGTTGCTCCTCCAAAAGCACCAGTCAGGATACCGATCAGGGAAATACCCACTTGAACGGTTGACAGGAAATGATTTGGAGACTCAGCTAGTTTCAATGCTGCCTTTGCCTTGACATCTCCTTGATTGGCAAGCTGCTGTAGCCTAACTTTCCGGGCTGAGACGATCGCCATCTCAGACATAGAAAACACGCCATTGACAATAATTAGCACCAAAATGATTAAAATTTCAAAAGTGATGGAGGACATGTTTAAAATTGCCGCTTATCAGAGCGAACGTAGCTCAATACCTAGTATCTAGTATTAAAGGTGCTTCTATAAATGCTTTGACTGTACACAAAGTAATAGTTATAGTTCTCAAGTTTATTAGTCGCCGTACATTATTCTTCCACGGAAAGAATAAGAAGGCTGTTAACACTTTTAAAATAGTTGACATAAACTGCCTCAAAATTTTCTGATCCACAAAGACTCCCACCGCTAGTAGTACTTATGTCATTTTCTTCTATTGTGCGTGCCTTAGCGCGATCGCCACTTACCACTGAATTTATTTCTAAGCTAAACCGACAACAAGAATTGCGGTTAAATGGCATTCCTCGACTACCCAAGGGTTTGGTGGCTTCAGCATTGGCACAGGCTCAGGGCAAGGATTTGTTTGTGATTTGCGCCACTCTGGAAGAAGCTGGACGCGTTTACGCACAACTGGAGGCAATGGGATGGCAAACAGTACATTTTTACCCCACCTCCGAGGCTTCTCCCTACGAACCTTTTGACCCGGAAACTGAGATGAGTTGGGGGCAAATGCAGGTATTGGCAGATTTGGGTATGGGGCATGGGGCATTGGGCATGGGGCATGGGGAAGAAAAAGAAAACCAGATCCCAAATCCCTCGGAATTACCCAAGATGGCGATTGTGGCTACTCAAGGGGCGCTGCAACCTCACTTGCCGCCACCAGCAGCTTTTCAGGAATTCTGTCTTACCTTGAAGCGGGGGATGGAATTAGACTTGAATGCCTTCAGTGAGAAAATAACTATTCTGGGATACGAACGAGTACCTCTGGTGGAAACAGAAGGACAGTGGAGCCGACGGGGTGATATTGTTGATGTTTACCCAGTCTCATCTGAGTTTCCAGTCCGGCTGGAATGGTTTGGTGATGAAATTGAGCAAATGCGGGAATTTGACCCAGCAACCCAACGTTCCGCCCTCGACAAAGTTGACCAGTTAATTCTTACCCCCACTAGCTTTGCTCCCATCGTCATGGCGGCACTGAAGAATAGTTCTGAGTTAGGAGTTATGAGTTATGAGTTAAATTCTGACTCAGAACTTAGCACTGAGAACTCATCACTCTTGGAGGGTAGTCGTCGCTTTTTGGGGTTGGCTTTCGAGCAACCAGCGTCCCTGCTAAACTACTTATCAGAAAATACCCTGATTGCCATTGATGAGCCAGAACAGTGTCATGCTCATAGCGATCGCTGGGTAGAAAATGCGGAAGAACAATGGAGAATGGGGCATGGGGCATGGGGCATGGGGCATGGGAAACAATCTACTCCCCTAACATTACCTAAGATTCACCGTTCGTTTGATGAGTGTTTGGCTGATGTTGCCAAATTTAAAACACTATATTTATCGGAACTGTCAGAGGAAAATAGTGGGATCAATCTGGCCAGCCGATCTGTTCCAGTCATGCCACACCAGTTTGCTAAACTAGCTGAGACTATCCGCCAAGAACGCGATCGCAATTTCTCGATCTGGCTACTTTCTGCTCAACCTTCGCGTTCTGTCTCGCTGTTGCAAGAACATGATTGTCCGGCTCAGTTTATCCCCAATCCCCGCGACTACCTAGCGATCGATAAGCTGCAAATTAACCATATTCCCATAGCCTTAAAATATTCTGGTCTTGCGGAACTAGAAGGTTTTATCCTGCCTACATACCGTTTGGTAATCGTTACAGATCGAGAATTTTTTGGCCAGCATTCCTTGGCGACTCCCGGCTATATCCGCAAGCGCCACAAAGCTACTTCTAAACAAGTTGATCCCAATAAGCTGCGTCCAGGCGATTATGTAGTTCATAGAAATCATGGTGTTGGCAAATTTGTCAAGCTGGAAAGTTTGACGATTAATCACGAAACCCGTGATTATTTAGCGGTGCAGTATGCTGATGGGTTACTCAGAGTCGCAGCCGATCAAGTAGGTGCTTTATCCCGGTTCCGTGCCGCAGGTGATAAAGCACCAGAACTCAACCGGATGACCGGTAAAGCTTGGGAAAATACGAAGAATAAAGTCCGCAAAGCAATCAGAAAATTGGCGGTGGACTTGTTGAAACTGTATGCAGCGCGATCGCAACAACAAGGTTTTAGCTTCCCAGGTGATATGCCTTGGCAGGAGGAATTGGAAGATTCTTTCCCCTACCAACCCACAACGGATCAACTCAAAGCTGTACAAGATGTAAAACGCGACATGGAAAGCGATCGGCCAATGGATCGCTTAATTTGTGGCGATGTCGGTTTCGGGAAGACGGAAGTGGCGATTCGTGCTATTTTCAAAGCAGTCATCGCCGGTAAACAAGTGGCACTCCTTGCGCCAACAACTATTTTAACACAGCAGCATTACCATACACTAAAAGAACGTTTTGCACCCTACCCCGTGAATGTCGGCTTACTCAACCGCTTTCGGTCTGCTGAAGAACGCCGCGATATTCAAAAGCGATTGGCAACGGGTGAATTAGATGTAGTAATTGGTACGCATCAACTTTTAGGTAAAGGTGTGACATTCCGGGATTTAGGATTGTTGGTGGTGGATGAAGAACAGAGGTTTGGGGTGAATCAGAAAGAGAAAATTAAAAGCCTGAAAACTCAAGTTGATGTGCTTACCCTCTCCGCCACTCCTATTCCCCGGACTTTGTATATGTCCTTGTCGGGAATTCGGGAAATGAGTTTGATTACTACACCACCCCCAACCAGACGCCCGATTAAAACCCATCTGTCACCGATAAATTCCGAAAGTATCCGCACTGCAATTCGTCAAGAATTAGACAGAGGGGGGCAGGTATTTTATGTAGTTCCACGAGTGGACGGAATTGAAGAGACAACAGCGAATTTACGAGAAGTGTTACCGGGAGCTAGGTTTGCGATCGCTCACGGTCAAATG
>JAHCSU010000267.1 GCA_023522315.1 Nostoc sp. CCCryo 231-06 | reverse complement strand
AGCCAGACATTGGAAATCTTCGTGTATTACACGATGAAGTGCGGAATGTGGGGTATATGTATATGCAACGAGAAAGAAAGTTCACTCATCTATCCCAATATTTAATGACAAACCCACTTCCATAGAGGATGAGTTGGCCCCTGCTGACGTATCCGATAAACTTGTTTTTCTAAACGTTGTTTTTCCTGTTCTGGTAGTCCGAGTAAGATATTTCGACTTTGCCAAACTAAAACAGCAGCAGTCATTCCAATACAAAAGGCTAAACCGAAGGTAGACAGTGGATGATAGAAGAGTCCATATCGCACCGCTACCCAGGTAAAATATTGTTCCCACAGAGAAATTTCTGCACGTAGACCCCATAAGCTAACAGGTGCAATAGTAAGCCACAAACAGCCGACAAACAGCCACCTGCCATATATTGTTAGCTGGTGTAGCTTTTGTACTTGTTGAGCAAAGGATGGGTCAGATTTTTCAAAGTCTGGGACAGTAATTAATGGTTCTTCCGGTTGATCCATAAAGGAATAAAATTCCAAAGCATAGGTGAGCAATTCAAAATTAGTAAACCAATTGTGAAATGCACACAAGTTTAACTATCCTGGGAACTGGTAGATGTATCAATCGGCTCTAAGCTGTCTATCACTTGGGATTCATCCCTTTCTCGCCACCAAGTAAGGAGAGTACTGGCGATGAAAATACTTGAATAAGCTCCCATTATGAAGCCAATAATCAAAGCTAGAGCGAAAAATCTCAGTGTTTCTCCGCCAAATAGAAAGATAGCGGATAATGTTAGCAACACGGTTAAGGTTGTGTTGATTGATCTTGTCAAGGTTTGGTTAACCGCATCATCTACAATTTCGGCAATTGGGCGTTCAGGATTAATTTTAATGGTTTCCCGAATGCGATCGTAAATCACCACTGTGTCGTTGACTGAGAAACCTGTGATGGTAAGTAAGGCGACGATAAAAAGGCTATCTACTTCGATACCCGCCACCAAACCCAAAATTGAAAAAGCCCCTACCGTGATCAAAATATCGTGAAGTAGGGCAACGATCGCAAATACCGCATAATCAAACTGGAAGCGGAAGCTCATATAGATAGTAATACCGATGAAGGAAACTATCAGAGCTAATAGCCCAGACCTCAACAGTTCTTTTCCTAAGGTAGGGCCAACGGAGTCAATTTGGTTTTTTTGCGGATCAAAAGCCCCAATTTGTTGGCTTAAAGAATTTTGCAAGTTGGTGCGCTGATCGACACTTAAATCTTTTGACCGAATTAATACACCATTTTCTGCCCCATTTTCCGAGATAAGTTGGATGCTGCTATCACCTAGTCCCTGCGCTTTTGCTACTTCCCGGACAGCGTTGATATCAATTGGTTTGTCACAATTGCCTGGTTTGGTGCAATCTCGGACAAACTGCAACCGTGTACCACCGATAAAATCTAAACCGGGGCGTAAGGGTGCGTGAATATTGGGCTGTTGCCAAGAAATCACCATTGAGATGATACCGGCGAGAATAATACCACCAGAAATAGTCCACCAAAGCGATCGCGATTTGTTTATACTCAGTTTCATTGAGCCACCTCTGCCTTCTTCGATGCTGGCAGGTTTGGACAGAAAAGTTCTGTCTTCCGCAAAGAAGGAATTGAAATTGCCAAAAACAGCAATGTCCGACTACAGGTAATTGCGCTAAACATACTCACAGCCACCCCCAAAGCTAAGGTAAGGGCAAAGCCTTTGACTAAACCAGACCCCAGCCAAAACAAGGCAGCACAAGCAATCCATGTAGTGACGTTGCTATCTAAAATACTAGAAAATGCTCGGTAGAAACCAGATTCCACAGAACGATATAGGGATTTACCAGCCCGTAATTCTTCCCGCGTCCGTTCAAAAATTAGCACGTTGGCATCAACTGCCATCCCAATACTAAGGATAAAACCGGCAATTCCCGGCAAAGTTAGGGTGACACCCAATAAAGCAAAGGTTGACCAAGTTAAAAGGGAGTAGATCACTAGTGACACATCCGCAATCAGTCCTGGTAATCGATAATAAAACACCATGAATATTAATACTAAAGTTAGACCACCAACCCCAGCATAAATACTGCTTTGAATACTATCTTTACCCAAAGTTGCCCCTACTGTCCGCCTTTCTGCAATTTCTACTGGTACGGGTAATGCACCACCACGTAGCTGCACGCCTAAATCATTGGCTTGTTGTGCGGTAAACCGTCCTGTAATGATGGCAGAGCCACCACTGATACCTGCGGCGGCAAATTCTATACCTACGGTAGGAGCGCTGATTAGTTCATTGTCCAGAAAAACACCAATGCTACGCCCAGTACCGGCAAGATTTTTTGTCAAATTGGCAAACAGTTGACCACCCTCTTGGTCGAAGCGAATCGCAACATGCCAGTTATCACCTTGACTAGGTTCACCATAGGCATCCTTGAGGTATTTGCCAATTAGCGGTGGTTTGGTGCTTTCAAACAATTCTGCGATCGCTTGATTATTTTTTTGTAAATCTTCTTGATTCTTGACAATTGCTGCTTTGTCAGTACTCTTTCTCAACTCTTCTTGTTTGACTTTCAATTCGGCTCTAGATGTTTGAAAAGCAAACAGTTGGGTTTCTGTATTCGGCTTTTGGGTACGAAATTCTAACTGCGCTGTACCCCCTAGCACTCGTTCGGCTTGCTCTGGGTCATTAACTCCTGGTAGCTGCACCAAGATTTTATCTGTGCCGACTGTTTGGATGAGTGGCTCAGAAACACCCAGACCATTTATCCGACCTTCGACAACTTTCTTCACACCTTCCAATTCTCGTTCGGTGATTGTGGGAATATCTGCTGATGGTTTCACCTGAATTGTTAGCTGTGAGCCTCCGCGCAAGTCCAGCCCAAGAGGTATCGGAATTGTGGCAATCACCGTAATAGCGGCGATTATCAGGACTAAAATCAAAATTAATAGCGATCGCTGTCTTTGCATACCATAACTCGCAACTGACAAAGGCTATAATAGCGCTCTTTTATGGAGTTATGAGTTGGGAGTTGATAGTTAGGAGTTGGGAGTCATTCAATTTTAGATTTTGAATTTTGGATTGAAGGAAAAATTTAAAATTGACAGAGTTGGGAGTTAAGACTTATGCTTAAAAATTCTTAACTCCTAACTCCTCACTCCTAACTCCTCACTTTTAAACTCGCAACGCTACCATTTTTTCGACAGCTTCCACTATTTGCTCTGGTTGGATGATTGTTAGTCGTTCCAGATTGCCGTTGTAAGGCGTGGGGATATCTTGGGAAGAAAGGCGCAGTACTGGCGCATCTAATTCATCGAATAAGCGATCGTTTATTGAGGCAATGACTTCTGCTCCAATACCCGCAGTTCGCATGGATTCTTCGACAACAATGACTTTGTGAGTTTTTCTTATTGATGCACCAATGGTATCAAAATCTAATGGTTTAAGAGATATTAAATCGATAACTTCTGGATCATATCCTTGTTTTTCAAGAGTTTTTACTGCTTGTAGCACATGATGCCGCATTCGTGAATAAGTAATAATTGTGACATCTTTACCCTCACGCACCATTTCTGCTTTATCCAGAGGTAGCAAGTATTCTTCTTCTGGTAAATCTTCTTTCAAGTTGTAAAGCAAAACGTGTTCAAAGAACAACACTGGATTGTCATCGCGGATAGCGGATTTGAGTAGTCCCTTAGCGTTTCTTGGTGTGGAGCAGGCGACAATCTTCAATCCTGGCACAGCTTGAAAGTAGGTTTCTAGTCGCTGGGAATGTTCTGCGCCTAGCTGACGTCCGACACCGCCAGGGCCGCGAATTACCATTGGAATTTTAAAGTTACCGCCAGAAGTATAGCGCAGCATCCCAGCGTTGTTGGATATTTGATTGAAGGCGAGCAGTAAAAAGCCCATGTTCATGCCTTCGATTATAGGACGCAACCCAGTCATCGCTGCTCCCACTGCCATGCCGGTAAAGCTATTTTCGGCAATGGGGGTGTCTAGAATGCGGAGTTCGCCATATTTTTGGTACAGGTCTTTGGTAACTTTATAGGAACCGCCGTAGTGTCCGACATCTTCACCCAGAACGAATACGCTAGAATCACGCGCCATTTCTTCATCAATGGCTTCCCGTAAGGCGTTGAAAAATAATGTTTCTGCCATTTAGACCTTTTAGTACGATTATAGTTTTAGAATTTTATCGTGCTGCTGTCGCAAATACCGTGAGCGATCGCACTAGTTAGAGTTTAGGTTTTTTAAATAAACGGCCCCTAGCATAGAGCGAGTGATTGCCATAACTATATCAAAGCTAGTTAATTTCGATTTTATCGGTTTTATGAGCGATCGCACTTTGGCGATCGCTTCCCCTCCTCATCGAAAAGCGCAAATCTAATACACTACATCGCTCTTTTTGTCAAGTAGAAGCTTTCACCGCTGCTTCTGCTTGGGAGTGCAATAACAAACCATATTCCAAGCCCTCCACCACCGCTTGATAAGAAGCCTCCAAAATATTGGTGGAAACCCCTACCGTTGTCCAGCGTTGACGACCATTGCCTGACTCTACCAAGACACGGGTTTTCGCCGCAGTGCCCGTATGTCCGTTGAGAATCCGCACTTTGTAATCTGTCAAATCAAAGGTTGCTATTTGGGGATAAAAGTTCACCAAAGCCTTGCGTAAAGCTGCATCCAAAGCTGCAACGGGGCCGTTACCTTCCGCCGCCTCCAGAATATTTTTGCCGTCAACAGCTATTTTGACCGTAGCTAGGGCATTGCTAGTTTCTTTCCCCTCAATCAAATCACAGTGGACTTGAAAACCTTTGACTTCAAAAAACTTCTGGCGACCTCCCAAAGCTTCGTGCATCAACAGCGCAAAACTGGCCTCTGCTGCTTCAAATTGAAATCCTTCACTCTCCAAATCTTTGAGGCGCTGGAGAATTTGCTTGGCTTCTGCCTTTTGCTGATCCAGGTTAATCCCAAAACTGCGGGCTTTGGCTAAAACATTGCTAAGTCCAGACTGTTCAGAAATCACAATGCGGCGATGATTCCCGACTTGTTCCGGCTGAATATGTTCGTAAGTTAGAGGATTACGTTCCACTGCTGATACATGAATACCGCCCTTGTGGGCAAAAGCCGAAAGTCCTACAAAGGGAGCGTGTTCATCTGGCGCGAGGTTGACCACCTCACTAACAAAACGACTAGCTTCTGTAAGTTGTGTTAGCTGGTCTTCTGTGATACAACTGTAACCCAGCTTCAATTGTAAATTGGGAATTAACGAACAGAGGTTAGCATTACCGCAACGTTCACCGTAACCATTAATTGTGCCTTGCACCATCTTTGCCCCTGCCATCACGGCGGCTATTGCGTTAGCAACCGCCATTTCCGAATCGTTATGAGTATGAATTCCAATTTGAGGGATTGTCCTTAGTTCTACCCTGCCGGTTCGCCCTTGGCGTTCTCGAAGAGTAGCCGCTGGCGCGTCTATGTCCTTGGTCATTGGTTCTTGACTAATGACGAATAACAAATGACTACTGACATCTTGAACAATTTGGCTAATTTCATGGGGTAAAGTGCCACCATTGGTATCACAAAGGACTAGCCATTCAGCACCAGATGCGATCGCAGCATCTAATGTCTGTAAAGCATAATCTGGATTGTGCTTGTAACCATCAAACCAATGTTCGGCATCGTAGATAATGCGACGCCCTTGAGAACGGAGGTACTCAATTGTGTCGCTAATCATCGCCAAATTTTCTTCTAATGTCGTCTTGAGGCTTGTTGTGACATGTAAATCCCAAGACTTGCCAAAAATCGTTACCCAGCGAGTCCCCGCAGCCAAAATATCCTGTAGCATCGGTTCGGTTGCGGCAGTGGAGTTGGGGCGACGAGTCGAACAAAAAGCCACAATTTCAGCAAGTTTTAGTGGATCTTCTTGGAGTTGCCAGAAAAATTGTACATCCTTGGGATTGGCACCAGGCCAACCGCCTTCAATGAAAGGAATTCCCAGTTGATCGAGCCGACGAGCAATGCGTAACTTATCTTCTATCGATACTGATAGCCCCTCGCGCTGAGTGCCATCTCGTAATGTAGTGTCATAGAGCCAAAGTTGAGGTGAAGAATTTGTGGTCATAAAACTGGGACCGACGAGACAACTTTCGAGGCAATGTGTCAATATACAACAAAACGCCAGTTTGGCAATTTAAAAATGCCTAAGGTACTAGCTCAAGGTAAAACAATTGAGTGCGTAAGCAAAAGCAATCTCCGAAAAATTTTGCTGCAAAATGGAATAGAACTCTACAATGACGGTGCTAAGGCAATAAACTGTCGGGGCATTGGCAGTTGTGGAACTTGCGCGGTTAAGGTAGAGGGTGAAGTATCAGCAGCGAATTGGCGTGATCGAGCACGGCGTTCGCGCAGCGTGCGCCTAAGCGCATTCGCTTCCTCCCCATTCTCCTACAACAGACTTGCGTTTAGCTTGTCAAACTCTGGTTTTAGGCGATGTGAAAGTGACAAAGTTTGATGGATTTTGGGGACAAGGTTCTCGAATAGTGTGGACACCAAAAGGTTAAAAAGGAGTAAGACAAGATGGGTAGATGGACACCCTTAATTTTAATGGCTGGAGGTTTGGCCATTTTGCTTGGTACATTACTGGGCATCAACTTTCCTATGGGAGTACAAACCGCTAATGCTCCCAGTGACAAAAAATCACAAGTCCTGCCAGCTAATATCAATGTTAATAGCAGTGCTGGCAGCAAGAATGAAGAAACTGCAACTGAAGGAAATGAAACAACTGAAACAAACCAAAACAGACGCAGTATTGTAGCCCCAAGACCTGACAACGGGAGTAACGTTGCCCAGAATCCTTCTGATGACTCAACATCACCTGCTGACACTACAACAGACGGCAATACAGATTCTTCAGAAACAAATACGCCATCCAGCGATGTCAATCAAGGCAACGAGCCAATTCGCGCCTTGTGGTAACAGATCCGTCTAGAGTTACGAGTTATAAGTTATAAGTTATGAGTTAATTAGTTATGAGTTATTAGTTATGTACTAATGATAAATGGCTAATGATAAGTGACTAATAACTAATGACTAATGACTAGTGAGATTGTAATTATTGGTGGCGGCGTTATTGGTTTAGCGATCGCCATTGAGCTAAAACTGCGCGGGGCAAGTGTCACCGTGCTTTGTCGTGACTTCCAGGCTGCCGCTACACATGCCGCCGCCGGGATGTTAGCACCAGATGCGGAAAACATGCCTAATGAGGCAATGCGTTCCTTGTGTTGGCGATCGCGTGCTTTATATCCCGACTGGACGCGCAAACTAGAAGAACTAACTGGCTTAAATACTGGCTACCGTCCCTGTGGTATCCTCGCACCCGTCTTTGAGGAGGCAGAGGGGCAGGGGGCAGGGGGAGAAAATACTTCCTCATTCTCGTCATCCCCTGCTTACTGGTTAAACAAAGAGGCAATTCATCAATATCAGGCAGGATTGGGAGCAGAGGTAGTCGGTGGCTGGTGGTATCCTGAAGACGCACAAGTTGATAATAAGGCTCTAGCTCAGGTATTGTGGACGGCGGCTGAGTCTATTGGTGTTGAACTCAAAGACGGTATTACAGTAGAAGCATTTTTACAGCAGCAAGGACAAGTGATTGGCGTACAAACCAATGCTGGAATAATTCGCGCCGCGCACTATGTTTTAGCTTCAGGTGCTTGGTCAAATGAGTTGTTACCAGTACCCGTGCGTCCCAGAAAAGGACAAATGCTGAGTGTGCGGATACCAGAATTTGCGCCGGAATTGCCCTTGAAGCGGGTTTTGTTTGGGCAGGATATTTACATCGTACCAAGACGCGATCGCCTCGTTATTGGCGCAACAAGCGAAGACGTTGGCTTCACCCCCAACAACACCCCAGACGGCATTCAAACACTATTACAATCTGCCATCCGCCTGTATCCCCAACTCAAGCATTATCCCATCCAAGAATTCTGGTGGGGATTTCGCCCAGCCACCCCCGATGAGTTACCCATCCTTGGCACTAGCCATTGTCAAAATTTAACCCTTGCTACAGGTCATTACCGTAACGGGATTCTACTTGCACCCATCACAGCCGCCTTAATTGCCGATTTCATCTTGGAACAAAAGTCTGACTCTGTACTTTCCAATTTCCACTATTCGCGCTTCCAGTCCAAGCCATCTACCTCGACCCCAATGCTGACTCACTCTGCCAACTTCTCCAACGGGCATAATACCACCCCACTTCCTACAGACGCGATTAATCGCGTCTCTACCGACTCCCCACTAATTATTGCTGGCAAAACCTTCCAATCCCGCTTGATGACGGGAACTGGTAAGTATCGCAGCATTGAGGAAATGCAGCAAAGCATCGCCGCCAGTGATTGTCAAATTGTTACTGTGGCAGTCCGACGGGTACAAACCAAGGCCCCCGGACATGAAGGTTTAGCTGAAGCCTTGGATTGGACAAAAATCTGGATGTTGCCCAATACCGCAGGTTGCCAAACTGCTGAAGAGGCGATTCGGGTGGCGCGTTTGGGGCGAGAAATGGCGAAATTGTTGGGGCAGGAAGATAATAACTTTGTAAAGTTAGAAGTAATACCTGACCTTAAGTATTTACTTCCAGATCCAATTGGGACATTGCAAGCCTCAGAACAATTAGTTAAAGAAGGCTTTGCAGTATTGCCTTATATTAATGCTGACCCCATGTTAGCCAAGCGTTTAGAAGAAGTAGGCTGTGCTACGGTAATGCCTTTAGCATCGCCCATTGGTTCTGGACAAGGACTAAAAACAACCGCCAACATCCAAATCATCATCGAAAATGCGGGTGTGCCAGTGGTGGTAGATGCTGGTATTGGTTCACCATCAGAAGCCGCCCAGGCAATGGAATTGGGAGCAGATGCTTTGTTGATTAATAGTGCGATCGCACTTTCTCCAAACCCGGCAGCAATGGCTCGTGCCATGAATTTAGCAACAGTTGCCGGTCGTTTGGCCTACCTTGCTGGCAGAATGCCTATCAAAGATTACGCCAGCCCTAGTTCACCTCTAACTGGGACAATTACTAGTTAGGGAATGGGGCATGGGGCATGGGGCATAGGGCATGGGAGGTAGGAGAACCAAAGGGGGAGTTGCGCTAGGTTTTCGCCTCTGCCCAATCCCCAATCCCCAATCCCCAATCCCCAATACAACTCTTGGAGAGGCTGCGCCAACGGCAACGCTCAGTATAAGTGCCAAATGCCAAATGCCAAATGCCCAATGCCCAATGCCCAATGCCCAATGCCCAATGCACAATGCACAATGTAACGATTTGTCTAGCAGTTTCAGAGCGGATCTAGCATTTATGTAACATTAAATGAACAATAAATATAAAGGAATTAATTCATGCCCTATACAAATGAAGAAGGCGGTCTTCTAAATAATTTTGCCCGCGAACCAAAGATTTATCAAGCAGAACCTCCCACGCAAGGGCAAAAACGAACTTATCTCTTTCTAGGAATCGCCGCTACAGTTTTGATTGGCGGGTTGATTGTAGTCGCCTTCTTTGTTTCTAAGAGCAGTTGAGCATAAAACATTTTAATAAAATTTCATCTTTTATAATTTTTCAGGTTCCAATTTTAAAAGGAACCTGCTTTTTTATTTTTTGTTAAAATTAAATTATGAATTAGAGTATAATTATATACTATTTTATTTTATTATACTTGAGAAGCTCAGTTTATCCACAGCAGCACAACGTTAGCTTAAAAATCATTTCTATTATGAGTTTAGCCCACTTGGATACGCCGAGAAAGGTGATATGTACTGTGTTTTGGCTCTTTAACCGCCATGAGCGTGAATGATACTGCACAAAATGATAATCATACTTGGAATCGGCAAGTATACCACCGATTGAAGCTTGCCCTAAGTATTGGCTTACGACGACAACTTTTTTTAGCAGTATGTGACAATTTACACTTGAGAAATCAAGTAGCGACCCGTTTGCATTCTACATTGGCTTATCCTATTGGACAAGTGCTATCTCAGCCATCAAATGCCCAGGAAAATAGCACTCTAGCTTATCCGCGATTAGTTACGTTGCGTTTGAATTTAAACGATCCCAATCCCATACTTCAAATAAATCAATGGTTGGCAAACTATCCACCGCCAATTGTTGGGGCATCAAAAGATACTCCTGGAAGACCTTTTCCAGTGCCTGCATTTCAGATTGTCGGTGTGGAGCATCTCACCAAGCAACCAGTCGCTACACAACGTTTATTTTTGCAGCATCTCCGCTTAAGCGAACAATATTTCTCTATACAAGAATCTAGCCGATTCCTAGAATCTAACTTGCTGTTGTGGATACCGCGTCCTTGGTTATCTGCTATCAAGCAATCAGCGCCACAGTTTTGGCGTTGTCGGACTGGCGTATTTGTGTTTGCTGGAGAACCTACACCAGCGACTCAGAATTCGGGTTATCCAGAACGTTTTTCTAATCCCAGAAGCTTGGATTTAGGCTATATTGAGCAGTCGATTGTAGATGAATCAGTTACCCAAGGGGAACTCAGAACCGCAGCCACCGAGTTAAAGTTTAAGAATAATTCCGATTTTCCGGCAGAAACACAAGGGAATAGCGTACATAAAACCCAGGAATCGCCGTCAACAGCGGATTTATTGAAGGCTGCGCCACAACAGCAGGAATCTACTAATAGGTCTGGTAGTGGGAGTAATAATCAATCGCTGCCGTCTTTATCTCATATTAGTAGCGAGTTAACAGAGCTGGTAATAGCAACAATAAATACAAATATTGCTCAAAATACAGAGGATTACTTGCAACCGCAGCAGATTTTGTTGGAGATTGAAGAATTACACCAAAAGCAAGTTCTAGGGGAAGTACTGGCAGAAGCTTATCATAGCTTGGGGACTTTATACCGCCTTCGCATTGAGCAAGGACATTCAACCCTAGAAAATCTGATGGTGGCAATTATTGCCTATCAGGAGGCAATTAGTTATAACGAAACCTCACCACAACTCCCAGATATCTTAAATGATTTGGGTACACTCTACTGGATGCTATACCGTACACCGCCCAATTCTGAGGAAGGACAAACTTATATAGAGCAGGCAATAGAATTTTATCAGTTGGCGTTGAAGATGATTTCGCCCCAGACACATTTAGAAACTTACGCTCGTGTGCAAAATAATTTGGGGACGGCTTATGGTGATTTAGCTCGTTTTTCTCACCCATCTGAAAATTGGCAGGAAGCAGTTTTAGCTTACAGTGAAGCACTCAGCTACCGTACAGCCGATATGGACTCATTAAAGTATGCGGCTTGCCAGAACAATTTGGGTACTGCTTACTGGCATTTAGGGCAATACAACCAACCGATTGTACATTTAAAGAAAGCGATCGCAGCTTACAACGAAGCACTTGTACACTACAACCCCGAACAGGAACCGCTCAAATATGGCATGATTCAAAACAACATCGGCACTGCCTGTTGGAATCTAGCACAATACGAACAACCTGCCCAAAATCTCCAGCTAGCTATATATGTTTACAGCGAAGCTCTCAAGTATCGCACTCCAGCTAATGTTCCCAGTGCCTGCGCTGCTACACAAAATAATCTGGGTACTGCCTATTGGCATTTAGCAAACCTATCTCAAACAACTAAAGAGGCCAGGCAAAAGTATCTGCAACTATGTATTAGCGCTTACGAAGAAGCCATAGCCTTGGCTCACTCACTTAGCGGTACTCCTTTAAGTTTTGATTTGCTTGCCTCTTATAATAACCTGGGACTGGCACATTATCAGCTAGTAATAGATAAGTCGTTTAATGGTGACAAAGCAACACGTTCTCAACATCTAGAAGTAGCATTAGACAACCATTTGCAAGCCTTAAACGGATTAAGCAAACAGCCAGAGGCTTATCAAACAACCTTTACTTATATAGTGAAAACTATTCGTGCTTTTCATAATGAATTAGGCATACAGGGACAAAATCTGGCTTTATCTAAAGTTCCTAGTCAGTTGTTGCCAGATATTTTGTCAAAACTATAGTGTAAAAAAAAGTAACTTTATATTGACTTGACAATTGATTAGAGAACCAAGTAAGGTAACGATCCCTACGCAATTACTGTTTTACGAATTTGTAATTAATAAAATATTTTTTTTGAAAATCCATAACTTTAACTTAATCGTATACATTCTTTGATAAAATTTTATAATATATACATCCGGCAAAACATTGGCGTGTTTTACATACATTTACTAATAGAGACTGGAAATATAGTTTAAAAAAAAGCTCTAATATGATAGTTGGATACTTAAGTTATGAAACTAAGTTTGGTTTTTGCGACTGCTATATCTAGTTTTTTTGTGGGTGCGACCATAGCATTTGGTTTCTCTGACCAAGCAAACGCTCTAACTTTTTCTGGTATCTCTACTGGTACATGGGGAGAACCTACTCCAGGAAGTACCGATACCAATCCCAATCCCATATACACAGGTGTGGGAAACAACACATTTACTTGGGGTGATGCTAATGTATGTCTACCAAGTCCAAATCCTCCTAGTAGGTGTATAATAACAGGCTTAAATAAACTTACCTTTACTGGAAATTCGTTTTCAACTAACATTAACTCTGTATTCAAAATAGCTGATTTAGCTTACTTTAATGGAACGGTAGTTAAAGGTACAAGCATTGAAGATGTACCTTTAAATCTCAATGTATCCTTTAGCCCTCCCGTTGGAATTAGCCAAGTTTTTGACTTGAAGTTGCATCTAGTAAATACACTTAATAGCGCAACAAATTCTGAAGAGGAGAATGCAGACTTTGTATTTATAGACGAAAACTTGAGTAATCCTACCTTTACCTTTGAAGGCAATAAATACACGCTTGAACTAACTGGTTTTAATCCAGACGTTGGCCAGATAAGTATTAAGGCTTTTGAAGGAGGCACAACTAAAACAGCTATTTATGCCAAAATCAAAACCGTACCTGAACCTGCAACAGTAGCGGGTCTATTCCTGCTAGGGATGTACCTGATATCTAGTAAAAAATTGCTGGAGAAGAAATAGTAAGAGCCAAAGCTCTTAAAACATCTGCTCCTGTTCGCGCTTGAAGATGCAATTACAGTAGAGAATTGTTCGGCTCCAATACGAAGTTTATAGCGGTTATCTTACCTGGGAGAAACCCTACCGACGATACGCCAGTTTGCTCAACTCTCTTAACCCGCTCACACAACTGGCTCCTGTATTTTATGCAATTGAGAACCGCTACATACCCATATTCCATAATTGATGAATTAAATTTTAACCCAGAACAAGAATTGCTGCGATCGCATCAAAATTTATTATCAAAAACTTTTACTACTTGACAAAATAGCTCTTACAAGACTTGTAAGAAGCGAGTGATATCAGGTTCGGTAAATACTTAATAATATCTGTAGTAGGGGGAGCCACTGCGCCCTTGCGGTTTCCCGACAGCCAAGCAAGTGGCGTTTCGTTTGAGGAACTGAGGTCTTCTGACCAGAGGTGGGGCATCTCTGGCTTTGCTCCTGACTAACAAAGAAAGCGAAAACCTTTCCCCAGTTTTAGCAAATAAATCTACAATAGAAGTAAGAGTTCGCAGTCAGCCCATTCGCCTCTATTCAGTGGTGTAGATATGTGGACGTAAACAATGAAACAACTCAGGAAACAATTAGACTTATTTTGCGTCATGTTGAGAGTATCTCACCATCTATTTAGTGACGCGAATTAGCAAGATACAAATTATAAGGAGCGATATCTCCGATAGGCGTAGCTGCAATACAAACTCCAGATTATATAAGCACCTTAATATTCGGAATGCGCCTATAAACAGGTTTCATAACTTTCAGAAACAAACTCAGTGAATCCACGTCATTAGATACATATAGGACTCCTATTTTATTTTTGAACAAAATTAGGTATTTTAGGGTGTGTTAGAACGAAGTTCGTAACGCACCATTATCAAGGGTTTGGTGCCGTACTCTCCTTGCTAACACACCCTACGTATCTTTTCAGAAATCAAACCTGATTCGTATAACATACACAAAGGTTTACCCACTTATGACTAGCCTACATCAATGGAAATCTGGAACTGCTGCGCTCATGGCAATAGCCGTTACCGCAAGCGTCACTGCCCCACTGTTAACTTTAGCTCCTGCTAATGCACAATACAGAATTGGGCAAGACAGAACTGGACAATATGGAAGCGTTACCATTCCTTCTGGGGTTGCTTTACCTGTTACCTACGAGAAAGAGACAATCACTATTGCTCCTGGGGAAACTAAATCTTTAACCTTGAGAATAGCGAATGACATTATCGACAGGAATAGAAATGTCTTGATTCGCGCCGGTACTAAAGTAAATGGACGACTAGAATCTGTTGACCTAGATAGTTATTCAAGAGATACAGATGAGAATCAAGGAAAAGGCGTGCGGTTTGTAGCTCAAGAATTAGAATTTTCTAACGGTCAGCGTCAGTCGATTAATGCAAGTTCTCGGACATATACCACAACTCAAAAAGTTTCACAGGGGCCCAGCACAGGTCAGGTTTTAACTGATGCAGCTATCGGTGCGGGTGCTGGTCTTTTAGGTTCACTAGTTACTGGGAACCGTAGAATTGACGATTTAAAACCTGTTCTCGGTGGGGCTGCGGGTGCGGGAGCAAGTGTGCTGTTGAGGAAAAAACAAGGAAATGCCTTTGTTATTAGACCCGCGCAAGATTTGAGGCTCACACTGAATTCTAACTTGAATTTAGTACCACAATCCCGCTACTAAATTTAACTCAATTCAAGTCGTGACTTTAATCACCCCTAATAGGCGATCGCACAGTATATTTAAAGTTGCGATCGCCTTAATTTTTAATGTTAAAAATTAAGGCGATCGCAACTATTCTACCTTTATATCGTCTTAATCAGTATCAATATTTATTAGAATACTTATTTAATTCCGCTATGTGGATAGAGAAGAAAATCGGCTCTATTTTCTTCTCTATCCAAAAGAGTATTCAAAATTACGCAATATCCTGATACTTTTGTTAAATAGTGAGTGACAATAAAGGAGCTTTTGCTTGTGGTAATTCAAGGTTTCGGTATAGGCGCATATCTTGCAATTCCCGTAGTATTAGGTCTTTTAACTCAGGGAGAAAAGATAAAAGAATTTTTAGTTAAAAACGTCCATCAGGTATCCACTAACAAGGAAATGAGCTTATCTAGCCGCGAGCTAATTAGCACGAAGTCAACACCGAAAACATACTATGTTAGTGGTAATGGAAAGGACGGAAATAACGGACTCTCTACATCATCCGCCTTTAGGACAATTCAAAAAGCAGCAGGCTTGACTAATCCTGGGGACACTGTACTCATTATGAATGGAGTGTACAAGAATGCAAGCCCAAATGGGAACGTAGTATCTATTACTCGCTCTGGAAAAGCAAATGCATGGATTAGGTATAAAGCATATCCTGGGCATTTCCCAAAAATTCAGCACAATGGATGGAATGGTATCCTGATTTCAAATGGAGCTTCATATATCGAGATCAACGGGCTGGAGGTCATAGGAAACAATGCCAATATCACCCTTGATTATGCGATGAGTCAGAAGAATAACAAACTAAACCCACTGACGAGTGGAAACTGCATCAGCGTAAATCCAGGAAAAAATAGTCGTACTCACCATCTACGTATTGTCAACAACAAGGTACACGATTGTGGAGGAGGAGGCATTGGAACGACGCAATCCGACTATGTGACAATAGATAATAACGTGGTGTTCAATAATGCCTGGTATAGCGTTTATGGTAACAGTGGCATTTCAATATTGGGCAATTGGAATTCTGACAATAACCGGGGATACAAGATATTTGTTACCAACAACAAGACTTACAACAATCGCATGTACATCCCTTGGATTGCAGTTGGGAAGATCACAGACGGTAATGGCATCATTATCGATAGTTTAAGAAATAGTCAGAAGAACTCAACCTTGAGTGCATATACAGGACGTACTTTAGTTAAAAACAATCTTACATTTAATAATGGTGGTTCCGGTATTCATGCATTTTTAAGCGATCATGTTGATATTGTAAATAACACTGCTGTTTTAAATAATCAGAGTCCAGAAATTAAAGATGGGCAAATATTTGCTAATAAGTCATCTGATGTCAGAATTTTAAGGAATATTCTCTATGCTTTTCCGGGGAAGGTTATTAACAGTAATTATCAAACTAAAAACGTTATTTATGACTATAATGTATACATCAATAGTTCTAAGATAACTGTTAAGGGCCCTCACGATATTGTTGCAGACTCAGAGTTTTTAAGTAAGCATCCCACTCTAAAAAAAATATCTAGCAATTGGAAATCAAAGCTAGATAAACAAAATCCGCCAACGCGGACTTATGTAGAGTCTAAGTCGGCAAGGTTTGTTTGTGAGCCAATGACTTTTACTGTGCAAAGCAAACCCATCCAAGCGGGATGCTCCCCGACATCTTTGGCTCAAACTACTGCTTCACCTTTGGCTCAAAGTACTGCTTTTTCTGATGTTTCATCTAACTATTGGGCGGCACAATTTATTCAACAATTGTCAGGGCGAGGTGTAATTGCCGGATTTCCTGATGGTAGCTTCCGCCCTGAAGAACCTGTGACACGCGCTCAATTTGCCGCTATGCTCAACAAAGCTTTCCAAAAATCACAGCAACGGCAGGCGATCAAATTTTCTGATGTGCCTAGCAACTACTGGGCATCGAGTGCCATTGGGCAAGCCTATAGCATTGGTTTCTTATCAGGATATCCTGGTAATCGCTTTCAGCCTAACCAGGCTATTCCCCGCCAGCAGGTTTTGGTTTCCCTCGCCAACGGTCTGGGATATACTTCTGGTGGCAATAACGAAAGCACTCTGAGGTATTTCAACGATGCCTCTAACATCGCTAGCTACGCCCGTAGCCCGATCGCAGCAGCAACTGAAAAGCAAATTGTGGTGAACTATCCTAATATGAAGTCCCTGAATCCAACCGCAACTGCTACTCGCGCCCAGGTAGCAGCTTTTATCTACCAAGCACTGGTTAGTTCTAATCAAGCCCCAGCAATTAACTCGCCCTATGTCGTGTCAAACCCCAGGAATTAACTGCCTTATTTCGTGACTTTAACCCTAATAGGCGATCGCCACTTCAACTATAGTGTGCGATCGCCTTAATTTTTAACTATTACGCCGTAAGTCCCCCACTGAATTTGGTACTCCGAATCAGTG
>JAHCSU010000266.1 GCA_023522315.1 Nostoc sp. CCCryo 231-06 | reverse complement strand
CTCTACTACGGCAGCCCTATCTCTTCATACTCTTTTTTTGGCTAAGGTATTGCTTCATAGACGATATTATCGAATGTGGGGCAAGCATTTGAGTTGTGCAAAACTTCAGTCTCATATTGCCAAGCTTAGAAAACGTAATCCATTCTGGCAATCAGTAGGTTCTCAGGCGGTACAAGATATTTGTCAACGCATCGAGAAAGCCTACCAGTTATTTTTTAAATACAATAAAAAAGGAGTTAGACCACCAGGATTTAAGAAGGTCAAAAAATACAAATCATTCACTCTTAAGCTTGCTGGATACAAGTTTTTGGGTGGTAATCGGATTAAAATTGGAAATCGAGTTTATCAATTTTGGAAATCTAGAGACATAGAAGGAACGGTCAAAACTCTAACCATTAAGCGCACACCATTAGGTGAACTGTTTATAGTTGTTGTGGTTGACGATGCTTTTTCTCCTGAAATTAAATTCACGACTGGTAAGATAGCGGGATTTGACTTTGGATTAAAAACATTCCTGACTTGCTCAGATGGTACAAGAATTGAGTCGCCCGAATTCTTTAAACAATCCCTTAATGCCATTAAAAAAGCTAGCAAGCATCACTCGAAAAAGTTAAAGAGGTCGGCTAACCGCGAACGAGCAAGGAAAAATCTAGTACGGAAGTACGAGGATATTTCTAACTCTCGCCGTGATTGGTTTTGGAAGTTAGCGCATGAGTTAACTGACAAGTTTGATATACTGTGCTTTGAAACTTTAAGCCTCAAAGGAATGCAACGTCTTTGGGGTAGAAAGATATCAGATTTAGCTTTTGGTGAGTTTCTACAAATCCTAGAATGGGTTGCCAAAAAGAAAAGTAAGCAAATTATATATATAGATCGATCGTATCCATCCAGTAAGACCTGCTCGAATTGTGGACATATTCTAGAAAGTCTTGATTTGTCAGTCAGAGAGTGGCGTTGTCACCAATGTCAGTCAGTTAATGGGCGTGATGAAAACGCCGCTAAAAATATTCAAATAGTCGGGGCATCGACTATTAAGTTAGGTGATGTAAGTCGGGCAGTGCCTGCAATTGCTGTTTGAGCTTAGAATCCCTGTCCGCGACGGTCAGGGAGTATGTCAACCCTAGTTAATTTAAACTTTGTTTATCCGTGGTTAGTTGTTTTGTTGCTAAACCGCCAAGTCAGGATTATTGCAGCGATCGCTAAACCAATAGCCAGTCCCCACCAAAGACCAATAGCTCCAGACCCCGACGAGATCCCGAAAGTATAACCAGTGAATAAACCAACACACCAATAAGCAAAAATGCCAATCAACATAGGGATTCGAGTGTCTTTTAGTCCGCGTAATGCTCCCGCCGCAGTAACTTGCACACCGTCAACTATTTGAAAAATCGCTGCCACTCCCAGCAATTTCACTGCGAGGGCAACCACATCTGCATTGTTTGGATCGCTGATGTCAATATAAAGAGAAATAATCGACTTTGGCACTAACCAAAATATAATGCCTGCTACACCCATAGATAAAACTGAAATGGCAATGCCTACATATCCAGCCAGACGAGTAGCAAGCAGGTCATTCTGTCCAACTAACTGTCCAACACGTACTGTTGTTGCTAGAGAAATGCCTAGTGCAATCTGGAATGATATCGAAATTGTTTGTAAAGCAATTTGATGGGCAGCAAGAGCGTTTGTTCCTAATTGTCCTATTATGAAGGTAACAACGGTGAACAGTCCTGCTTCGACCGCAATCAGCCCCCCAATAGGCAATCCAACCTCAAAAATCTCGCCAATGATCCGGCGATGCTCTAGGGGAAAAGCTTTTTTAGATAAAGGTCGAAAAATACCGTAAACTGCAAAGTGAGGCTGATTACATATATAAACGGTCAAAGTAACAAACATACTCCAAAGTGAGAGTGTGCTTGCCCAACCGATACCAGCTAAACCCAGCGCAGGAAATCCCAGTTTACCAAACATCAACACATAGTTAGCTGTAATGTTGAGCAGAGTACCCAAAACCACAGTCACCATTATTAATTGTGGTTGCAACACCGCAGAAAGAAAGCTTTTAAGTACTGCAAAGCCTAAACCAGGAATAAAACCCAGTGCGATCGCCCTTAAATAAATCTCTGCTAGTGCTACTGTGTTAGCATCCTGCCCTAGTAGAAGTAGTAAAGCACCTGCATTGTAAAGAAGCAATGTAATTGGTATTCCTAGTAACAAAGATATCCCTAGTCCCAGGCGGACAATTGTGCCAACTTTTTCTCTATTTCCAGTCCCGTATGCTTGGGCAGCTAACGGACTGACAGCAGAAACGATACCACTAACGATCAAAATACAAAAACTAAAGAAAACAGATCCTAAACCTCCAGATGCAATAGTCTGACTTCCCAACCAGCCCATCATTACCGTATCCACAAAACCAGTTGCTCCTTGAGCCAGTTGTGCTGCTGCTAAAGGTACGGCTAACACGAGACATTTTTTAACTTCAGAAAACATATCCTTATAACCCGATGTGAAGAACAAAGGGTTTTTCCAAAATCTAAACCCATGTTCAGGAGATTTTCCTCCTGGGAACTTGAATTTATTTTAATGGAGTAAGAGGACTCCTGTTACAGTCGTTCGCGCAGCATTCCGTTAGCGCAGCCTCTCGTAGAGAAGGAAAGGCGGTTCGTTTTTTAATCTATATTTTTCACAACTCAAATAGGATTGCTATATAGCGGTTCCCATTCACATGCAGCGAAGTGTAAGGGCACGGCACTGCCGTGCCCTTACGGGTGTACTTCACGTAAACGAGAAACGCTATAACTAAGGCGACAGCTATCAAATGCTTAATTGATTTTAGTTCTCAACGTAATGTTTTAGTTGCTCAATTGGAGTCATATAACTAAGCTGATTTTAATTGAATAATACCTTTATCAAAAACGCGATTATTAGTAGCGATCGCACTTATTTCTATTCTATCTTTATACACCTCATAAGAGGCAAAACTTAAGTCACTTGTAGAATACCCTGTCCACTCAGAACGCCCTACAGGACGATTACCCGCACCTGCGCCACAAATTAAATAAGTTGTACCATCTATAGCACGCGTGCGCTCATAATTGTGTTCGTGACCATTGATGTAAAGTTGAACGCCATATTTTTGAAATAGAGGAGTGAAAGTTTTAATAAAATCTGGATTACTCCCATACTGACCCGATGAATAAATCGGATGATGTCCAAATACAACTTTCCAAGGAGCATTACTAAGACTTAATTCTTTTTGTAACCAAATTAGCTGGTTTTTCCAATCAGCATTACTGTTAGTATCTAAAGCAAAAAATTGTACTTGATTACGTTTAAATGTATAGTAACGTCCCTTCATATTAAAGCCAGCATACTTGACTTGTGGATCACCATTTGCAGTCCGAATATCGTGATTACCTAAACAAGCCTGAAATTTCACACCAAGTTTTAGTAAAGCTTGATAAGGACGCTCAAAAACTGCACTAATTTTCTCAATCTCACCGTTATTGTAAATGTTGTCTCCAGCTAAAACGACTAAATCGTAAGGATTTTGTTTGTGATACGCGTTCATTGCTCCAGCCACAGCATACTGTCCTTTAGCGCCAGTCCCTGTATCAGCCACAGACACAAAACGTAATAACAAGTCTTTTTTGACTGGGTTGGCGGCTATAGCGGTTGTTGAATCGGTAATATCAGCAGTTTGATGATTTTGATGAGCTAGCATCCAGCCTAAAAATCCTGTACCAATGGCGCTGAGACTACTTAAAAATAAAAATTGACGACGTTTCATGTTCATAATTCACCAAATTTAATAAATAGTCAGTTTAGCGGAAACAATGAGCAATGAAGTGATACATTAAGGCAAAAGAAGGCAGCACCAGTAATAATGTACGTTGTTTGTCTTTGATTCGCTGCTTTTGGTGAAAGTTCCATGTCACAAGACAATCAGTCAAAACCGACGGATGAGCAGGTAACTCAACCTTCCCAAAAACCTTATCAGAGAGTTCAGCCAATTTGGAAGGCTAAAATTATCCAACTTCTCCGAGGGACGATTGGGGTTTTAGAAGTAACAGTGGACAAACTGGAGACAGCACCCCTAGCGGGTACTGAGGAAACACCCAGTTTTTTCCAGCAGCTTCAGTTGCGATGGGGTGGACTTTTAAGGACAATCCGCTTGTTTTTACCATCAAATTTGTCAACAAAGTTATCAGATACAGCTTTGACTGGAATTGTTACTGGAATTGCTGTAATTCTCGTTTGGACAACTGCTACTGTCTTTAATGGTAAACCTACTGAAATAGCAACAGTTCCACCGATTGAAGAGGTTCCTGCACCAACACCAACGATAACTACTGCACCGGAGTCAGTTGTACCAGAACCGCAGCCGCCAGAAGTACAAACTACGCCACCACCAACGCCGGAACCAAAAACAGAACCAATTCCCACGCCAACGCCAACCCCGACACGAACAATAGAATTGACACCAGAACAAGCCTTGATTGCGGCTGTTGAAAATCAAGTAGCCGAAATTAGCGATCGCATTGCCTCTGGTCTGATAAAGTCAATTCAAGCAAACTTCCGCACGAGTAACTTGACTGTCAAAATTAGTGATGATTGGTACACTCTCAAGGAATCTCAGCAGGACAAACTAGCTGCGGAGATATTACAACGCTCTCAAGAACTTGATTTTACCCATTTAGAAATTATCGACTCCCAAAATAGGCTGATAGCGCGTAACCCAGTTGTTGGTACTGAGATAGTAATTTTTAAACGGCAAACAGCAAGTGAAAATAATTCGTAATGGGCTTCTCTGCGAGACGCTAAACGCGAACGCCCCGCTACGCTAACGTAATTTGGACGTTTAAATTTAAGTATTTATGTTAGACAACGTTTTGCTATTGCTCCAAGCTTGTAAAAACTTAAATATCAGCTATGAAATTATTCATCCGGCTGAAAACTTATTAAAAATAAAACTGAATAATAAACAGCATTATTTCTGTAATTATAGTACTCCGTTAATCAATCAAGCAGTAGCACAGATCATAAAAGATAAGGAATATACCTACCATATTTTAAAGCAAAAAGTTAAACTTCCTCGGACAGTAGGTTTTCTTTCTCCTTTTTGCGAACTTAAGTATAAGATGTACTTAAAATTCCCA
Source organism: Nostoc sp. CCCryo 231-06 (assembly GCA_023522315.1). Taxonomy (GTDB): domain Bacteria; phylum Cyanobacteriota; class Cyanobacteriia; order Cyanobacteriales; family Nostocaceae; genus Nostoc. Next base: position 2,310 of record JAHCSU010000266.1, on the reverse strand, counting down.
AGTTTTCAAGATATTATATTAGAAATAAAAGATAAATTTGAAACACCTGTTATTGTCAAAAGGAATTCCGGCTCTGGTGGGCATAACGTCTTTTTATGTAAGAATACAGATGAAATTGAAACTGCTTTAAAAGAGATTTTTAATATAAATTATAAAAAGTATGATTACGTTGCGATCGCTCAAGAATTTATTCACATAAAATCTGAATATAGAGCAATTTTCTTAAATAAAGAGTTAGTTTTGCTATATGAAAAAGATATAAGTGATGCAGAGTTTGCGGGAAACCTCAGCCCTCTGCACTGGAATGGTGCAAAAGCAAAGTATATCAACAATCCACAAATATTGTCAGAGATTACTAATTTTGCTCAACCCATATTTGAAGAATTAGACCTTGATTATGCTGGTTTAGATATAGTCTTAGATCGAGATAACCAATATTGGTTAATTGAAGTCAATTCTCACCCAAATTATACTATTTTCACTAGAGATAATGGAGAGGAGCCTGTGTTGAAAGTTTTTGAAAAAATGCTTATTAGCCTAGCCTCAAAATAAATAATTTAGTACTTTGGTTAGCTGATATCATCTGCGACCAAATACCACAATTCACATTATGGTTAATTTGTACAGTGGTAAATCATAGTTTAGATAAAAAGTACTTAAACATAAAAAATTTAAGTACTCCTGCTATGGAAAGCTATTTTCAACAATCAAATAACAGCTTATTTGCTGTGCTTGCTTTCAGAAACCTGCTTAAGATAGACTATTTATTCATACTTAAGTTAGTTGCAAAAATTTCATGTATAGTCTAAACGTGTTTTCAAACTCGTTGTATCCTAAAAAATAGGCGAACGCAGGCATAGTGTGTTGATGAATCGAGGCGAGTTAAGTAACAAACAGTGGGCTAAAGCAATTTTTTTCTGTGTAATTCAACACCGATGTAATAGCATCTGTAGCACGGGTTTCATAGACAATATAACCTCCATAATTTTGGCAGTTTTCTGCTAATGGTTGATTATTGGCTGACACAGAAGGCGAGTCTTTATCGTTGTTCTCATTTATAGAAAAATAGATTTCCGAAGATTCCCCAACCGGCTGTTCCATAGCTGTTAGCAGTGCGGTTCCACTTGTCAGACTGGTATTGTTGAGCCTTGACTTTGGAACCTTCAAATTTATAGATTACTAATCTGTCCAATTCCAGAAACTCACGCACTTGTGTAACTGCTGTTGCCATAATCACTGACAAATCCAAGCTTTTACGGATCTGCGTCGTTACCTGATTTAACAACCGTTCTTGGGAAATCTGTTTTTTTAAAGCATCTTCCACAGGCTGACAGATATAAACTGCCGACGCAGTTGAGCTTGAAGGTGCTATTATTTCTTGGTTTGGCTGAGTTAGGAGATATTCTAATAACAACAGCGAGAATTGACTTTGGAGTGTGGCATCATTGGGACGAATAATTTGGCGATAGCTTTCGAGATTTTGGTGAGTGGAGGAATCGCACTCAAACAATTCTCTCAATTCGTAGACAAATGTTGCGATCGCCTCTAAATTAAATGTCAATCATTTTGGTAAAAGGGGGCTGAATGCAGGGAAAAAAGTTTGTTTTGATTGTGTACTAACCAACAGTTTAAAACGGTAAAACAGAATTATGCATCGTATAAGTAGCACATCGGGTGGATGGAATCAGTCAGAGGGTTTAATTTTTTTAGAACAAACTCCAGCGCCTTTCGTGTTGATTACGGCTGCTGATACCGACATTCAAACTTTGGCAGCTGCGGTGACAAAATTACCTACAAGCTTTCTTGCCTTAAGAGTCGCCAATCTCTTGCAGTTACAACAACAGTTAAGCATAGATACTTATGGCGAGCAAGTTTTGGAACTTGCCCAAGTAATTATTTTGCGTCTGTTAGGAGGACGTTCCTACTGGAGTTATGGCTTAGAAGTAGTGCAAGAAATTGTGCAACGTAATGGTAGAACCCTCATTGTAATGCCAGGGGACGACGCTTTTGATCCCGATTTAATTTCCCAGTCTACCGTGCCTTTGGGTATTGTTAACCAGGTATGGCAGTATTTTAACGAAGGCGGCGTAGAAAATTTCGTTAATGCTCTGCAATTTATTTCCGATACTTGCCTGTTAACTGCATATAATCCCCCACTACCCCAGTCAATTCCGCGCGTGGGATTGTATGAGTGGGGGACAAGGGGACAAGGGAGACAACGAGAATTAGAGACTGATTTATCCACCTCAGAACTCCGTTCATCCACCTCGGAACTGGATGAATCCACCTCAGAACTCCGTTCATCCACCT
>JAHCSU010000265.1 GCA_023522315.1 Nostoc sp. CCCryo 231-06 | reverse complement strand
AACCAGCAACGGTTGCGGTGGCGGGTGGGCGCACTATTCCGGGGTAGCTGTTGAATCTTCCGGTGGATTTCCAGTTTATCTAGGGGAGATGCTGCACTTCTGAACTCTTCCAGAAGCGCTTCTCGCTTATCAGCATACTTTTCTATCAACCTGCTGCGCTTTTTCTCGCGCTCAATCAAGCTCTTTTTTGCCATATATTCTCTAACTTATTTAAAGACACCATTCCCCATTCTACAGTCTCTTCATCAATTCTGGGGTTACTTGTGTCGTTTACCCTACAACCACTGGCTTATTAGCAGCAGGACATAAATCGGCAAGTTCACAAGCAATACAGACGGGAGAACGGGCTTTACAAATAGCACGACCGTGATAAATCAGCCGAATTGACCAATTTTCCCAATCAGGTTGCGGCAATAAACCCATTAAATCTTGCTCAATCCGAACGGGGTCTTTTGCTTCAGTTAAACCCAAACGTTCGCTAAGGCGCTTAACGTGAGTATCTACTGTCACCCCAACATTAATGCCATAAGCATGACCCAAGACTACATTGGCTGTCTTCCGCGCCACACCTGGAAGCTTTAATAATTGCTCCATTTGGTTAGGCACAACAGAGTCAAATTCGGTAACAATCATCCGACAGGCAGCTTGAATGTTCTTGGCTTTATTGCGATAAAACCCTGTTGAACGCACCAAGCTTTCTAATTCTACCAAGTCAGCGATCGCTAAACTAGCAGCATCAGGAAACCGATCAAATAATGCTGGTGTCACCTTATTCACCCGCTCATCAGTACACTGAGCAGAGAGAATCGTTGCCACCAACAATTGTACTGGCGTTGAGTAATTCAAAGAGCAAGTAGCATCTGGATAAAGATGCTTCAGGCGAGCTAAAATTTCTATCGCCCGTTGCCTTAAAGGTAAAAGTTTCTTTTCCCTACTCGCCACTCCCTATTCCCCACTCCCTATTTTCACTGAAACAATTTTTGTACCCACTCCAATTGGCTAGTTAATTGAGTAGTTTCTTTGACTATCAGAAAAATTCCTAACCCTAAAAGTAACACCAAACCGGTTTGCATTACACCTTCTTGAATCCTGGCTGGTACAGGCTTACCGCGTAAACCTTCAATTAGGAGAAAAGCGAGTTGTCCGCCATCCAAAGCTGGCAAAGGCAAAATATTGATAATAGCCAAGTTAATGCTGATAATTGCCGCAAAAGACAACAAGTTTACGCTATTGTCTTCAGCTAATTTTGCACCTATTTTGACAATATTAACTGGGCCAGAAATTTGCCCAGCAGTTTGTTGAAAGTTCGTAATCAACTGCCCAAAACCGTTGAGTGTACCAACAAATAATTGTTGAAACCTGTTAGCAGCAAGGCCAAAAATTTCAAAAGGACTATTAGGACGGCGATAAACTGCTGTAGCATTTGGACTAAGTGCCACACCAACTACACCTTTGCCATCGGCTCCCAGTTTTGGCGTTAATTTCAGGGTTTGTTGTTGGTTGTCACGCAGAATTTTCAGTTCGATTTGCTGATTGGGATGAGTTTGAATTTCTTTTGTCAGCAAAGGAGTTGATTTATCAGAAGCCGGGAGTTCTTGACCGTTAACAGCCAGAATAATATCTCCTTCCCGAATTCCTGCTTGATAGGCAACAGATTCTTGATTAACAGGCTGTACGGCGACACCAGCTTTATAATTTAATTCTTTGGGAATGCCGACGATACCCAATTGCAGAGCCAACACTAAATAGGCAAATATTAAATTTGCGATCACTCCAGCACTAATAACGATCGCCCGGTCTAAAACTGGACGGTTACGCAGCAGATTCGGGTCATTGGGTGGAATATCGCTATCGGGGTCATCATCGGGAAAGCCCACAAAGCCGCCCAATGGAAAGGCGCGGACAGCATATTCGGTTTGCTTTCCTTGATACTTAAGAAGAACTGGGCCAAAACCCAAAGAAAAACGGTTAACGAGAATACCTTGAGAACGGGCTGCAACAAAATGTCCCAACTCGTGTACCAAGATTAAAACAGCCAAAACTGCGATCGCTGCTAAAACTGACATAGAGCAAATTAGTGAAAATATTAAGCTATAGTTATCTCCATTCTAATTGGGCATTGGGCATTGGGCATGGGGCATTGGGCATTGGGCATTGGGCAAAGAGGTCAGAATATTAACGAACGTGGATTAAATAAAATGCAAAACTTCATCCTGTCTCTAGCTTCCCTCTCCTTTATAAGGAGAGGGATTGAGGGTGAGGTAAGCCAGGGACATAAATTGTGAATAATGACAAATTACAATACTTCACGCCCCAAGTAAGGTTGCAGGACTTCTGGTATCCTCACCGTCCCATCAGGTTGTTGATAATTCTCCAAAATTGCTGCCATAGTCCGTCCCACAGCCAAACCCGAACCATTGAGGGTATGTACGAACTGAGTGCCTTTCTTCCCCGTCTCTTTGAAGCGAATATCAGCCCGTCGCGCCTGGAAATCTATAGTATTGGAACAGCTAGAAATTTCGCGGTATTTGCCAGAAGAAGGCAACCAAACCTCTAAATCATAAGTTTTGGTAGAGGCAAATCCTAAATCCCCAGTACTTAGATTTACTACTCGGTAAGGCAACTTCAACGCCTGTAAAATCGCTTCTGCATTCCCTACCAATTTCTCCAGTTCATCAAAAGATGTACTGGGTTCGACAAACTTCACCATTTCTACCTTGTTGAACTGATGCAGGCGAATTAATCCCCGCATATCGCGCCCATAGCTACCAGCTTCGCGGCGAAAACAGGGAGTAAAAGCACAGTGGTAGATAGGCAAGTTTTCAGCAGCGAGAATTTCACCCCGATAAAAATTTGTAACTGGAACTTCCGCCGTAGGAATCAGCCACAAATCGTCATCAGCGCATTTAAAGCTTTCTTCAGCAAACTTGGGTAACTGACCGGTCGCCGTCAAAGACTCGGTATTAACCAACAGCGGCGGACTTACTTCCACATATCCCGCCTGAGTATGGAGAGCCAGCATAAATTGAATTAATGCCCTCTCCAGTGCCGCACCAGCGCCTATCAATGTCACAAAGCGACTTTGGGCAACTTTCACAGCTCGTTCAACATTGAGAATACCCAACTTCTCGCCAATTTCCCAGTGAGGGAGAATATTCGGATTTTGCGGAATATACTCATCACCCCAACGCCGCACTTCTACGTTATCTTCCTCATTTTTACCAATGGGTGTAGAGTCGCTTGGTAAGTTGGGAAGTGCCAACACAAGTTGGGCAATTTCAGCTTTGAGGTTTTTTTCCTGGGGTTCCAGTTCGCTCAATGTAGCTTTGACAGAGTTACCTTCATCTCGCAAAGTTTGAATTTCTGGGTCTTGAGGATTGATCCCAGATTTAATCTTTTGCCCAACAATTTTACCGATTTCGTTGCTACGAGCTTGGAGTTGACTGCGCGTCCCCTCTAGTTCCCGTTGTTGCCGATCTAACTGTAAAATCGGTTCAATGTCGTATTTACCACTACGACTATTCAATCGTTCTTGAACTAATTGCGGATTTTCCCGTATTTGCTTAATATCCAGCACAGATTTTTCTCAGTTTTTAGCCTAAAATCTTCCTGTCAATCCAGTTAACACATAAGCATTTAGCATATAGTAATTTTGCTTTGCTGTAACTGGAAAAACAAAGTTTATTAGAAAAATCAGTTTCAATCTCTGATCAAGATTTTACCCTAGCATCACTGCCAGGGCTAAGAAACCATATAATGCATTAACTTCTTTTGACTCTTGAAAACTCAGCACTCATATTAGGGTCGGTTAATCCGATTGAGTAGCCAAAGTGATGCAATAAGCCCTGCAAAATGCGCTGAAACAGTATTAGTGTTTGCCTGTACCACAAGCATATCTAGACCGCTAATAATCCGAGTCGGGTCAAAAAATTGGGTAGTTATAGCTTGGGGAGAAATGGATCTTGCTACCAGTGTACCAACGATCGCTTGCGCCCCTAAAAGAGTTACCAGCGTTCCCCCTAAATTCACCCACAGCCCTAAGCGTAATACTTGCACAGTCTCGCTTTTCCGAGGGCGGTTGCTGGGATTGGAAGATTCCAATTGCTTGCCAATTCTAGTGTAACGGTAAGCTAAATAAATGCCCCCACCCAAAATAACCAGTCCACAAATTGCTAAAAATACGCCAAAGCCAGTCCCAGGGTTATTACTAGGACTGCCAGTTCTTTGATTAAAGATGGCGAACAGCAGCACAATTATGCTAGAAACAACGCCTAGTACTAGCTGAATCCAGAAGCTAATCCAACCTGTAAGGCGAAAAGTTTGGGCAATTGCCCGCAAAGTTGAGGAAGATGATGGAGCATCAGGAGTTTGTGACATAGAGTGAACCAATATGCTGGGCGCTTGATTAAGGGACGCGAGGACAAGGGGACGCGGAGAGTTCTTTACCCGCGTCCTCGCGTTTCCCCGTCTTATTTCCCCCCGCCTTTGGGTCTTCTTTGATAAATTTACTATCACACTTGCCATAAAAGACAAGAGATTCTCTTGTTGAGAAAATCAGTAATGGTTACGGGTTAAGTGTTTTCACTGCCGTACCAGCTTTAACCTAAACATATCCCTTAGCGTAAGCTTTTAGAATTCGCATTGGGAAAATCACTGTAAAACAAAGTGTTTATTAACTTTTACAGACAAAATAGCATTTTACCTGTAAAATTTCTTCGATGGCATTTTATTGCTTAAGCAGTTCTAACTAGCTCGGCATCACTTAACACCAAGATACTGACTTTGGCAGTGTCTGTTCGCTCCTCACCACTCCGTATCGAGCTTGAGTAGGGATACACTATTTTGTGCCCCTAAAACTCGCAAACTCGTCCCACAACTTCACAGGCGTGGGTAATTATTTCGTATTTACACTTTGGATATCTAGCCTAAGTAGCTTTATATACATTGTCTACTTAGCGGCAGCACTGTATACTGACTACAAGGATTGTAGACCCTACCTTAAGGCATTTTTTTAGCCATTCACTAACCATGAAACTTGAGGATATATATCAATTCTTTGAGAATCCTCCGCCAACTTACCTTTGTCAGGAAGTAGCAGTTTGTTACATACTGTCTGTTTTATTACAAGGTGAATCTTACGGAACCGAGTTGATTGAGCAATTAGAAACTGAATATCCAACCTATAGACTTTCGGATACCGTACTTTATAGTGCAATCAAATTTCTGGAAGATGAAAGGGCAATCACTGGATATTGGAAGAAACTCGAAGGACGAGGACGCCCCAGGCGAATGTACCAAGTTTCTCCAGAATGGCAAGTTCAAGCGCAGGATTTAGCTTTTCAATGGTTTGACTACATCAATAGGAGGACAAAGTAACGAATAATTGATAATGAATAAGTCTCCTCCAGTCAAACAGTAACAATTAGTTATGGATACTGCTATTCTGCCATCTACGTTCCTGCTAACCTTGTTGTTATCGGTTGGGCTGTTTTTCTTTATTCGTGCCTCGACTAAAGACCGCATAGAAACAGCACAACTGGTATCTGAGCAAGACGAAGCTGCTTTAATGTCTCAATTAAAAGAGTATTTTCGCTCGCGGTCTTACCGAGTGGCAGCGGTAGACCAAGAACAAAACAAAGTGACTTTTGAAGGTAATGTTCGCCCCAGTTGGTTCTTAGCTATATTTTTAACTCTGCTGGCAGCGACTGGTATTGTTTGTCTATCACTAGTCGTGTACCTGCTTTTTCCTAACCTCAGTACCTTTGTTCTGCCTATGGTACTGCTGTCGCCTTTGAGTGGTCTATTTTATTGGAAAAAATCTGGAAGACTTGAGAAGGTGTCGCTCAAAGTAGAAACAACTCAGAGCGAACAAACCTCCTCAAGTAAGATTACTGTAGTTGCCCATCGAGATGAACTGTGCGAGTTACAGAGGACTTTACATCTCAAGGCTGGTGAATAATTGTTGGTTTTTATGACCATCTCTTAACTATGATATGCAGACTTGTGATCTGACCTACTCTTTAGGCACTGGAAAGTAGGAAGGAGGAAATTAAGACTTCTGCTTTGTCAATTTTCCCCACGACAAAAGTAGTGGGGAAAAATTTAAATTCATTAACTTAAATTTGTTGACAGAGCTTGGTTAACAATTTACGGCATAAGAGCGCAACTTCACTAGCGCTTTTGGAGGCGCTTGGCTCTATACCCATAGCATCAACCCATGCAATGTAGCGTGGTTTGAGACAAGTTAACTTTCCAACTACCTGGGCTAGCCTTAAAAAGCAAATCAGCTCCAAACTAAAAAAAAATTAAATTTTGCATAAACTTAGCAATTTTGCTAGTTAATGATAGTCAGGAGCCACATTCAATGCGTAAGATGACCGTTTATGGTTCACCGACTAGCTAAAGCAAGAGGTTCTTGACCTGGCGAAGGTTCTAACACCCTCAGACTAGGAAACAAGAAATGATTTTCCTCTACGTATTGAGCACCAAACAGTCCCTTTTCTGCCCAGAAATAACGGTCTGTGGTGTGTTCATTTCGCTTTACGAGTAGCAACGCAGGTGGCAAAATACCTTCAGCTTGAATGAATCTTCTTGCTGCTGTCACAGGTTTTTCTTCGCCACTTTCGATGCTATATTGAGGCACATGTTCCAAAATTCGCCGTCCTTCCTGACGACGACGACTTTTCCTTTTGCGTCTCCTTGCCAATCTATTGTCCTCCTCTTTCAAGCTATAGATTGTAGTAATAGCTACAAAATCAGTCGTCATTATATAGGTTCTAGTTCAAAATATCAATAGTTTTTAACCTTTTAATTTAAGAAAATTAATATCTTTGGAGATAGGGAAAACAAAATAACCTAAGGATATAATCCCTTGGTATAAACCTTTCATGTAGAAGATTTTAGTTAAGCTTTATTAAATGGGTGAGGTAAAAACTAAGTATCCTCTCTTAATCATGATGCCTCAAAATCTGTAATCTTGAGCAAAAGCTAAAAAATGTTAATGTCTGCCAGTTCCGATTTTCTTGCTCTATGTCGAGAGCAAATAGCGTTGCTAACCCAAGGGCTGGGAGCAACTTTAAGTATTGTGTACCTGACACAAGAATTGGTAGAGACTCCCTCAGATGAGGCCAAACTGATTCCTGTGGTAATTTACCCGGAAACAGCATTATTACCGCCAGGGGAAGAGACTGCTGAAGCGACAGCACGCAAGCAACTTCAAGTTGAAAATGTGTTTATATTACCTAATCAACAGAGAAGGTTATTGACAGCAGGCTCGGAATCTCCAACCTCGTCACCGGAGTCTGAGATACCAGATGCGCCTCAACCCCATCTAAAAGAGGAATATTTATTTAGTGGCAACCAAATTGTTTTACCTCTGGTTTATGAGGGTGTAATGATGGGGTTACTAGTGACGGGTAGGAAAGACCGAGCATGGAATGAACACGAGGAAAGTCAGATTCAACGGATAGCCCAAACACTGGCGATCGCTTGTATTTTAGATCAACGGCGAGCATGGTTTGAGCAGCAGTTGCATGAGCAACAAATTCTCCAAGAAAAACAGCGAGATTTGCTAGATAATCTGTTGCATCAGTTTCGTAACCCATTAACGGCATTGCGGACTTTTGGGAAACTGCTATTGAAAAGGTTGCGACCAGCAGATACCAACCGAAATGTGGCAAATAGTATTGTGCGGGAAAGCGATCGCCTCCAAGAATTGCTGCAACAATTTGATCAAGTAATTGACTTGACAGAGGCAGATTTAGCACCACTACATCTCCCCGAAGAAGTATTTGTAGAAGCAACTATCCAAAAAGACGCTAAACCGCCGCTATTATTGCCGGGAACGGGAGATAAAGCAGTTGACTGCTCGTTAGCAAATATATTAGAACCATTATTAATATCAGCCAAAGCGATCGCACAAGAGCGAAAGCTAAAACTAATAACTGAAATTCAACAAAATTCACCCCTAGTACGTGCCAACGTCAAAGCATTACAAGAGGTCTTAACTAACATTATCGATAATGCTTTGAAATACACTCCCACTGGGGGCAAAATTTTAATTCAGGCGGGGCAAAAAAAGGCTAATTTTCAGGCAATTGTCATTAGTGATAACGGGCCTGGCATTCCAGCCGAGGATTTAGAACATCTTGGAGAACGGCATTATCGGGGTGTACAAGCGCAAACAGAAATCCCCGGCAGTGGTTTGGGGTTAGCGATCGCTAAACAATTAATAGAGCAAATGCAGGGCGAAATCGAGGTTTTCAGCCCTGCAATCAACTCTAAGCTAACTTCACCCGATGCGCCGGGGACTACGTTTATTATTTGGTTGCCGGAAGTTCAAAATTAGTCATTAGTCATTAGTCATTTGTTAGGAGTCATAAGAGAAGAACTTTCTGTTTGCCCCAATGCCCAATGCCCAATGCCCAATGCCCAATGCCCAATGCCCAATGCCCAAT
>JAHCSU010000264.1 GCA_023522315.1 Nostoc sp. CCCryo 231-06 | reverse complement strand
CCACTGATTCGGAGTACCAAATTCAGTGGGGGACTTACGGCGTAATAGTTAAAAATCTAGGACTAAAGTCCTTACTACAAACTTTTTCACCCCTCAGAATTAATGCCATAGACCACTAGAGTGAGAAATAAATTGCTCTAAAAAGTATGTTGTATGCCCACAGCGTGAGTTATGACCATTCCTAGTTTATAGCCGGAGATTGATTTTCTTAAAGTTGGGAATCGATAAAGTAGTGAGTAACTTCGGATGGCATAAGGAATTGTCACAACTTATGAAAAGTAATTTCATTACAGCTGTTGGTGCTGGCGTTCTCACCTTGAGTATGGCAGTTTTACCCTTAACTCTATCCGCACAAGCTCAGACGACAACTGACCCTGGAGCAAATACTACTTCAGGAACGACCACAACCACCACTTCCGACGATCGCAACGGTTTTGATTGGGGTTGGCTAGGATTAATTGGTCTAGCTGGTTTGGCTGGTTTGGGTGGTAAAAAGAGTGAGAACCAACCCACCGCTTACAGCGACCCTAATGCTCCAGGGGCCACTACTTACAGGGACTAGTACCACAAGGCAAAAGTCAAAAGTCTTTAATGTTGGGCTTTGTGGCTGTAATCAAATAGTAGGTTTATTTCCGCCGACCTGTACTAGACAATAGAAAATTCGCTCAGTTGTCAGTTGTTCAGTAGAAAAACAACTGACAACTTAATCATGTTAGTTTACTGTTGGTTCTAAGTTAGATGAATTTGTCTGATTTTGAGCTAAAGGTGTCCAGTAGCTAGCAATTAAGGCAACTATGAGCCACCAGAGGGTATTGACTTCAGGACGATACCAAACAGTATCTACAGTACCATGAGCTAGCATCCCCAACAAAATAGCGATCGCTCCAATTAACCAAAATCCCTCTCCACTTTTCAATCGTCGCAGTCGTCGCACTTGTAAAAATGCCGTATTAAATGTGACAATTATTAGCCAGAGAAAGCAGGCTAAACCAACAAAGCCAGTTTCTACAGTTACCTCAAATAAAATTGAATAGGCACTCAAAGCAGTGTAACGAGGGCGTTGGTATAGAGGATAAATTTTATTAAAAGAGTTGTGTCCCGGCCCAATGCCGAAAACCGGGCGATCGCGAATCATCTCGAAAACAGCATCCCACACATTTCGGCGAAAATTATTACTGCTATCTTGACGATCAGCAAAAATACTGAACACTCGTAGGCGCACTGGCTCTACAAATATCACTGCTAGCACCAACACCCCAATCAAACCTCCCAAGACAATCGGTAGCGACCAAGTTCGCCAAAAAGGAGGCATTTCTAGGCTTTTCCAATAAACTAGCAATGCCATCACAGCCAAAATTGCCACCACTAGTCCAATCCAACCACCACGACTAAAAGTGAGGATCAGGCAAGCAGTATTGACAATCAGCATTGTTACTGCTAAAGCTTTTTTGATCCAGCTTTGCCATGCAAAAATTGCCACTAAGCTAAAAATTACTGCTGGTAAGAGGTATCCAGCCAATAAGTTGGGATTGCCTAAATAACTGTAGACTCTTGTAGTTTTAGACAGAGGAGATTCTGGATCAACCCAAGTTGCCAGTGCTGTGGCTCCAAAAAACCATTGCCGCAACCCATATACGCTGACAATTAACGATACGTGTAGATAAACGATGATAATCCAAGAGCGGAGGCGAGGCGACCTTAATACCCTGGCACAAAGGGCAAATAGCAGCAAATACAACGTCAACGTTGCCAAGTCGTTAAGTGCGGCCTTTTTCACTGGTGATAATGCCGTTGCGACTGCGGCAACTCCCCAGTAGAGCAATATCAGCAGGTGAATGGGAGTGACTGAGGAGACATTCGCTGGTGTTGCTTCATCAGATAAAGTCAACAACAGCCAAAATGCTACACAAGCCACCAGCAGCAAGCCCACCAATGTACTCGAAGCAAAAGGTGCAAGCGCATATACTAAACTGAGTAAAGCAGTTGCTGTCGCATCTCCCCACTGAATCAAGACGCTGGTTTGCCGCCAAGAACTTAACAGTCCCACCAGAAAACGGTGTACGTAACTGGTAGCAAGGTATTCTTTGAGCGGTAAAGATGATAAAGTAAATCGTTGCCAGACTAAATTCATAAAAAACATTGCGATCAATTAGCCTGCCGACGCAGAACTTGGAATTGATCATAATGCCTATGGCTATAAAAAGGTAATAACGAAAATTGCAGTTTAGTGAATGCTCTGACTCATAACGATCAGCCACTACCTGTAATCTAAAGCACTTCAGCTAATACTAAGTGAAGATAGCCGTAGATGAACCCTTCACCTAGTTACTACATAACAAAGCATGAATTTGTATTTCCCTATTCTCTGTAGCCTGTATGTTCCCTACTAGCTGTATTGAACTTCTCATGACTATAAGTCATAAGATCCTTGCTTCACAGACAACCGCTTGAATTACTCCAAGCCTTACATCGTCTCCACGAGCGTTTAGACTCTCCCTAGCACCGACGGCGAGTTTTGAACAAGTACAAAAAGTATGTTCTACCTCTTTACTGTTAGAATTTTACGCACTCACAGATAGGTTTTTACGCCAATTACTGAGTGCAACCCCATTCCTTTGTTTTCGTGGTACAATTTTAGCTTGGTTTTCGCTATATACATATTGGACCAGAATACAGAGCGCCTAACTTTGATGCGAAGTCACGAGTGGGGTAGGGCAGAAATCAAACATCCTTAATTGCTTGCGAAGGAGTTGCTAATTGCAGTGGCAAAGAAAGCACATAACGATATCCTGATTCTGGTGAACCTTGAATCAAAATTTGTCCACTATGCAATTCTGCCAATTGACAACTTAGCAACAGACCCAAACTTTCACGAGAGATATTTCCATGTGATTTAGCTAAATTTATACCTGAACTAGCAGCAAAGAAATTTGAGTGATTCCCACTCAAGTTTTTTGAATTGCCCACTGCTACTGATGAAATATCTCCTTGCTCTTGGCTTTGTGCATGAGTATTGTAAGTTGCTACCTCACCTGTTAGCTCCAGCAGCGACAAAGAATTGAGACGGAAGTAGGGATCAACTTCAGTAATACCATCCCCTAGCCAAGGATGGGAAACCCAAATAGTAATGTTGAGCGTATCTTCTTTGTAAGAAACATGAATGCGAACAATACTACCTGTAGCTGAAAGTTGAATCACACTGAAAACCAGGTGATAGAGGATTTGCCGCACCTTATCTTTATCTAAAGGCCAAATGCGATTGCGTCCCGGTTCTATAGAGAGGCGAATATCTTGTTCGCGGCGATTACCCACTTCTTCAAGGGTATTGATAGCTTGTTGACACAGCATTTCGATATCCACAGGAGCTATATTTAGCACAGTTGAGTTTTCATCCATAACTCCTAGTTCGGTAATTTCGTTTACTAAGGAAAGTAAGTACCGACCACTGTGTTGGATAATTTCCAAATATTCTCTCTGCTTAGTCGTCAAAGGCCCATAAATCTCACGTCCTAAAACACTAGCCATACCGAGTACAGATGTTAAGGGCGTGCGTAACTCTTGAGTTAGGTGATCCAAAAGTTCCAGTTTCAGTTGCTTGGTAGAAACAGAGCCGCTATCTGTAGTGGCTGGCGTGATTTTAATCTCAGTATTCCGTTCGTCATTGATTGAAAATATTGGGGCGATTACGGGAGTACTTGATTCGAGTCTCCGTTGCAAGAGTCGGTTACGTTCAAATTCACTCATGCTCCAACGAGCTATGATTTGTAAAAACTCAATGTCTCGGTTTGAAAAATTGCGCGGCACTAAATCCATCACCGCCAATGCACCCAAACAATGTCCCTCAGCATCAATCAGTGGCGCTCCTAAGTAAGCACGAATACCATAGTCCTCCACCAGCTTGCTGCTAGCAAGTACTGGGTCTTTAAGGTTATGCGTATCATTAATTACAAATACTTGAAGAGTCTCTACTACTTGAGTGCAAAAGGATTCCCGGCGTGACAGTTGGCGGCTTTGTGCCAAATGATTCATTAGCCCCAGCCTAGATAAGCCTACCGCCGACTTGAACCAGTGGCGTTCTTGATCCACAAATCCCAATATGGAAATTGGTGCTTCCAAAAAGTGGGCAGCAGTCTGTGTGGCTTCTTCAAAAACCGGAATCGTCTCTGGTTGCCGCAAACCTAAATCTGACAAAGCTTTGAGGCGTTGTTGTTCTCTTGATTCATGAGAGTCCCAACCATCCTTTAGGGCAAATAATTTATTTTCAGGCTCTATCATTGCCACTGCTACCTTAATAATTTCTTGATACTGCAATTGATATAAGCCCTATTTCTAGGTTATCAATTACTATTTTTAAGCATTCCCTAATTTTGCCTCTGACAAACAAATTTCGAGTAAAAATTTTTATCCCTTACATTAAGTCGGCGACGCGGTATCCACAAGTTACTACTTACATCTGCTGAATATTCTTTGTTTAGCGCTGGTGTAGCCTTTATTGCTTAGGATTTTATAGCCAGACTGCGTTAGATTTGGATTCAGCCAGGGTAAGCTAATACTAAGGACACAATACAAAGGAGCTGTCATTCTTTATGTACAGAAGGAAAAATTCTTACTGGCATATCCAAAGTAAATTTACTTAGATTAATTTTAGTAGTGTAATTTTTATAGCAATTATTACTTATAACAGCTAGCATTAATGCCTGACAATCCTAGATAGTTTATATAAGTCTCGATCCAATAGATTAAACCTATTACAATTTCATGGTGAAAATTGTGCAGGCTTTTCTATTTTTCCGATCTGAGGAAATATTTTTGAGGACAATTGGTAATGAATAAAATGAACATTAGAGTTCCTTTTGTAGACCTGAAATTACAACACGAACCAATTCAAACGCAATTGCAACATGCAATCCAATCTGTATTGGAACAGGGAGATTTTATTTTAGGGCAAGCAGTCTCAGATTTTGAAGCAGCATTTGCGGCAGCATCTGGGGCAGCTTATGGAGTTGGTGTTGCATCAGGAACAGATGCGATCGCTCTCGGATTGCAAGCGTGTAATATTGGTGCTGGCGATGAAGTGATTTTACCAGTAAACACTTTTATAGCAACCTTAATTGGGGTACAACGGGCTGGCGCGAAGCCAATTCTGGTAGATTGCGTGAGCCAAACAGCTTTAATTGACTTAAGAGAAGCAGCAAAGGCAATTACGCCTCATACCAAAGCAATTATTCCTGTGCATCTCTATGGTCAAATGGTATCACCACATGAACTATTGAACTTTGCCGATACATACAAACTACTAATTTTTGAAGATGCCGCACAAGCACACCTCGCCGAAAGAGACGGATATCACGCTGGTTCAGTCGGAATAGCAGCAGCTTTTAGTTTCTATCCCAGCAAGAATTTGGGAGCATTTGGGGATGGAGGAATGCTGCTGACACAAGATTCAGATGTAGCCCAGAAGATGATGCGCTTGCGAAATTATGGTGCATCGCAAAAGTATTTTCATACTGAATCAGGTACGAATAGCCGCTTGGATACTTTACAAGCAGCAGTCTTATACCAAAAACTACCATATTTGTCACAGTGGAATCGCGATCGCTTGACTATTGCCCAGCAGTATGATAAAGAACTAGCACCCTTGGCAACTGCTGGTATTATCCCTATGGAAAACCAAAGTGATACAGGCCATGTGTATCATCTTTATGTGATTAGAGTTGATGATTCTTGCCCCATAGAACGCCAGCAACTCCAAGAAAAACTCACAGCAGTAGGAATTCAAACTGGCATTCACTACCCAATTCCTTGTCATCTCCAACCGGCATTCACCAACTTAGGCTATCAGCCTGGAGATTTTCCCCAAGCAGAAAAACTATCACAGCAAATATTATCATTACCGATGTATCCTGGTTTGAGCAGTAGCCAAGTTAAAGAAGTTGTAGCTGCGATCGCTCATGCAGTCTCAACAACTTATAAAACAGATGAACCCTCTCCTGCTGACCTTGGCAGCGTGGTAGCCTGAACAAGAGGCAGGGGAGGCAGGGGAGGCAGGGGAGAAGAACTATTAATTATTGGCCAATGACAAATGACAAATAACAACCCTCACAGTTTTTGAATTACTGAAAATCATGGCACTCCAGCAACAAGTTAAAAACAGAAACGCCTCAGAATTATTAAATCTAGCTATTTTAGGCGTTTTGCTGCTGCTTTATGCACCTATATTGCTTCACTGGTTAGATGGTTGGCTGAACAAAAATATCAGTACAGAACACGAATATTTCAGCCACGGGATTATTGGCTTACCATTTGCGGCTTATCTCGGCTGGATGAACCGGAAAAAGTGGAAACGTTTACCAGATACGATCCATCCCTTGGGCCCTGTATTCTTGTTATTCGGGGCAGTGTTTTATCTTAGTGGTGTTACAGAGTGGGTTAACCTTTCCTTGCCCGTTATACTAGCAGGATTATGCTTGTGGTTTAAGGGAATAGCAGGTTTGCGATCGCAAGGATTCCCTCTGCTACTAGTATTTTTGGCAACCCCAACGGCAGTACCCTATCTCATTGCTCCCTATACACTGCCCCTTCAAAGCTTCATTGCTGGTACAGCAGGCTTTATACTGAATCAATTTGGTATGGACGTAACCGTAGATGAAATAAATCTCTACGTGGGAGGACGGATTGTAGAAGTTGCCCCCTATTGTGCAGGGCTAAAAATGTTGTTTACTACTCTCTACGTCGGCTTGATGCTGCTTTATTGGACAGATGCTTTGTCTTCACGTCGCACAGTTATAACGTTTTTATCTCTTGCTGCGATCGTTAGTACTTGTGCCAATATCATTCGTAATACTTTACTGACTTTCTTTCACGGCACAGGTCAAGAAGCGGCTTTTAAATGGCTGCATGATGGTTGGGGTGGCGATCTCTATTCAGCTTGTATGCTGGTGTCATTAGTGCCCTTACTGAATTGGATTAATAGCTATTTTTCAGAATCTTTGAAAACTCAGCAAGAAGGGGAAAGTCATTAGTCATTGGTCATTGGTCATTTGTCAAGAGTTAAAAATTCTTCCCCTGCTACCCCTGCCCTCTGCTTCTTCTCTACTCATAAATATTACTGAACTCATGGTGCGATTTTATGAAGTAAAATTTTGCCTAAGTATTATAAATTTTACTGATGATTTCTTTCTCCAAGTTTTTTAAGGAAAACCAATTGAGTCAGGTGGCAGCACTTTTGTTATTGCTACTCTTGTTGGCAATAGGAGGGGTTCCCGGATACCTGACAGGACGCTGGCAATGGAAACAGCCGCCACCTGTTACCACCCTCAAGGAGTTAAAACAGATCCGCAATGCTGGGTTAGTCCTTCCTGGTTGGCAAACTATTGAACAAGCAGAACAGCAAATTGGCGAACATAAATGGTCTTTGCAGATACTTAAAAAAGAAGGTTCCGAATCCCAGGCAATCCTGCTTTTGCTGCCGCAAAATGGCCCTATGGATCAACCAGAGGTAGAGTGGACAGACGTTAACGGCTGGGGAAGGTCACGCTGGGGAAAGTGGGATATAGCTCAATATCGTTCTGCTGAATTTACTGTGCAACCGCCTGTAAAGTTGATATCTAAGGTTGAAACTAAAGTAGAAGCTAGGTTCTTTCGCGCCGTCACACCACAGCAAACCTTCGCTGTCTTGCAATGGTACGCTATGCCAGGGGGCGGAAATCCATCACCTTTCCACTGGTTCTTGGCGGATCAATTGGCCCAGTGGCGTAAGCAACGTACTCCTTGGGTGGGGGTAAGTATTCTGATTCCAATGGAACCTTTGGGGCAGGTAGAAACATCTTGGCCTTTAGCACAGTCTATTGGAAAAACAGTACAAGCTAAATTAATAGCAGACTCTTTGTAGAGTCTGTTACAGATGCATTTGTACAAAATTCTTCAGTTGTATCTCTATAATCACGTTCAGGTTAAAAATATGATGTTAGAAATTAAAATTGGTAAAATTTTTCTACTTTTTGTTGGTAAAATACTTGCAGATAAAAGAAACGTTTAGGATATTTTTTAAGTAAAATTACCACTCGGCGCGACTACTTTTTATCTCAGTTTTCCTGCACCGATGTTCATAGATCAAAGTTCTTATATGCGTGCATTCAGCGCCCTGTGTTTTGTCAGTCTTCAAGTAGGAGTTTTTTTAACAGCACCTATCCAGCTTGTTGTTGCCCAGCCTTTTCCACCTCAAGGACAATCACCAAGGCAACCCCCTGCACCTGTGCCAGGTACTGAGGTTGTGCCTCCTGCAAATAACGAAATTTCCCCCCAACTCAGTCGCTATCTCTTGGGGCCAGGAGATGCAATTGGCGTTGTGCTTCAGCGTCCTCCTGGGCCGTACCGCTTAGGAATAGGAGATGGAATTAGCGTTTCGGTGCAGCGCTTTCCAGATTTGAGTTTTCAAGCTTCAATCAACCCAGAAGGGAATATTGTGGTGCCGCTACTGGGAAAAGTTTCCTTACAAGGCTTAACTTTAGAAGAAGCTCAAGAAAAAATTCGCTTGGGTTTAAATCGTTATGTGGTTGATCCAGTAATAGTTTTAGCCTTGGCAACGCAGCGTCAAGACTTAAGTTTTCAAGCTGTAATTAGTCCCGAAGGCAACATCGTAGTGCCACAAGTGGGAACGGTGTCATTACAAGGCTTAACTTTGGAAGAAGCTCAAGAAAAAATTCGCTTGGGTTTAAGTAGCATTTTACCCGATCCAATCGTAGTAGTATCTTTGGCAGGAACGCGACCAGTTCAAGTTACCATTAGCGGAGAAATATTTCGACCAGGAATTTATCCAATTAACTCAACAACACCCCGCGTTGCTGATGCCTTGCTAATATCTGGTGGTTCAACGTTAAATGCAGACCTGCGACAAGTGCAAGTACGCCGGAAGTTAATCGATGGTTCTGTGATTTCACAAACTATTGATTTATATGCAGCACTGCAAAATGGCGGTTCAATCCCTAACTTACGCTTACAAGACGGAGATGCGATCCTCGTTCCCCGTCGTGAAGTTGGTAATAATGACGATTATGACCGCAATTTGGTAGCACGTTCATCCTTAGCTACACCACAGATTAGAGTCCGAGTTTTAAACTACGCTGCCGGAGGTCTTGCCATTCAAGCACTACCTAACGGGAGTACATTTGTAGATGCTTTGGGAGGAGTAAATCTCGACACTGCTAATCTCCGAGATATCGCTCTGGTTCGCTTTGATCCTGAACAAGGTAAAGCTGTTACCCAGAAACTTGATGCGAAAAAAGCTCTAGGAGGCGATGCATCTCAAAATGTGGCGCTTCAAGACAATGATGTTCTTGTTGTTGGTCGGAACCTCATCGGTAGAATTACTAATTTCTTGACTACCATTACTCAACCCTTCTTCAATGTCCAGTCTTTTCTCCGATTTTTTGACGACTTCGGTGGCAGGCGAAATTAGTGACTCTTACCTCTTCACTGATTGTTACCGGATGTGAAAGAGGAGAATATGAGGGTGACAAATATAAAGCTGATAACTGATAACTAATAACTGATTCTATATGTCCCTGCCATGACTCCACCAATTGTTAAACGCTATCTTATTGCTTTTGAAAAATACAAGTGGATTGGACTAGCTAGTTTTGGTTTAGTCGTAGTGGGGTCAACGGTAGTGGCTATGCAGCCAGAACCACCGACTAACTACATAGCATCTGCCGCACTTACCTATGCTGGCCCACCAGTTTCTTTCTCTGCAACTGGTAGTCAAATCCAACAGCAAGGAAAGGAACTAAATGAGGATGTTTTATTATCAAACCAGATACTTGCCACAGTGGCAGAGAAAGTAAATATCAAGCCGAAACAACTCGGTTCAAGTATTGTCCTTTCTTTACCTAAAAAAAATCCCAAGACTGGAGATTTAGAAACAAGTACCTTTGAACTGAAATATGTAGATAGAGACCCCAAACGAGCCATAGAGGTCTTGACTGAATTGATGCAATCAATGATTAAGTTGAGCAGTGACATCAATACTGGGCGATTACAAGCAATTATTCAAAAGATTAACGAGCGCTTACCACAAGCTAAACGGGAATTGCAAATTGCCGAAAAGAAGCTGGAACAGTACGATCGCATAGAGCGAACGGCAATATTAGCGGCTGAGAATGGCAGCTTATTAAGCGCTATTACTGCCAGCCAAAATCTACAACGGCAAATTCAATTAACTATTTCTGGGGTTGATGGTCAAGTTAAGAGTTTACAAAATAAGTTAGGCTTAACAGTCGGACAGGCTTATATTTCTTCAGCTTTGAGCGCCGATCCAATTATTGGTAACTTGCGATCGCAAATTTATCAAAGTGAGTCGCAAATTGCTGTACTCAGGAAA
This sequence comes from Nostoc sp. CCCryo 231-06, assembly GCA_023522315.1. Taxonomy (GTDB): domain Bacteria; phylum Cyanobacteriota; class Cyanobacteriia; order Cyanobacteriales; family Nostocaceae; genus Nostoc. The sequence continues at coordinate 27,686 of JAHCSU010000264.1, read as the reverse complement.
GATTTGCGACCAGAACACCCAACGATGGTTCAATTGCTGCGTCAGAAACAAGCTGCTGAGGAATTGCTGCAACAACGGGCTGCGGAGGTATTAGGTGGCGATGGAACGGCGGCTCCGCTTCGGGGTAGCGTTGCAGGTATTCGCGCCCAAAGTAGCTTAGATCCAGCCCGCCAGCAGTTGGCAAACCAAATGGTGTCTTTGCAAACCCAACGGGAGACACTGGAACAACAACTAACGCAAGAAATCCAACAAGAAGCGCAACTACGGCGAGAGTATTCTCTGATACCCAATAAGCAATTAGAGCGATCGCGTTTAGAACAAGAGGTTGGACTTAAAAAAGCCATCTATGACCAAATGCAGGCGAAGCTAACCGATGCTAAAACCGCAGAGGCAGAAACTACCAGCAGCCTCAGCATTGCCAGACGCCCCACAGCGACTGCGGACATCAAATCCCCTAAGAGTGTACCTGTAACCCTTGCTGTGGGTGGTTTGTTAGGTGTGTTGATTGGTGGCGGGGTGATATTTTTGTTGGGAGCGCTGGAAGGTACTTTCAAAACCAGGGAGGATATCCGCGAGAGCCTCAAGCAACGAGAAGTGGCACTGTTGGGAGAATTGCCTTTAATGCCAGTTGATGATTTGCCTCAAGATGCAGTGCCTGTAGTACTTTCTGCTGATTCTCCTTATTTAGAATTTTATGAGAAATTCCGTAGTAATCTGCGCCGGATTGGTGGTAAAGCCTTAAAGGTAGTGTTAATTACTAGCACCAGTAGCCTAGAGGGTAAAACGGCAAGTGCTTATAACTTGGGTATAGCTTCAGCCCGTGCTGGTAAAAGAACCTTGATTATCGAAACAGATTTGCGATCGCCTTCTCGTTGTGCATCGCTGAATGTAATTCCTGACCCCGATGCCACTATTGAACCCCTGCGTTATTACGCTAACTTAAGTGAATGTATTCGTTTAGTTCCTGATGTAGAAAATTTATACATCCTTCCCAGCCCTGGCCCTGTGCGGCAATCTGCTGCTATTCTTGAATCCAGCGAAATGCGGCGGTTGATGGAGGATGTGCGCGAACGTTTTGATATGGTTATTTTAGATACTAGTCCACTTAGTATATCTAATGACCCTTTGTTAATCCAACCCTACAGCGATGGCATGGTACTTGTGACGCGACCACACTATACACAAGAGAACATGTTAGGTGAAGCTATTGATCAATTAGTTGAATCGGAACTGGGGTTATTAGGGGTAATTATCAATGGCACTGATATCATTGTTTCTTTACCTGAACAAGTCGTAGAATCATCAACATTTACATCTAGGGCAGAAGAATCAGAAGAACTTTCAGCAGGTGCCAACAAAAATTAAGTAGGTTGGCGTCAACGCAAAGGATACGCAGAGGATTATAGGTAACAAATGTTTAGCTAATTGTAATTTTGTAGTTAATCCTGTCTAAACAATCCAAACAAGGGAGCGATAATTACCCCAAAAACAAAACCACCTATGTGCGCCCAGTAGGCAACTCCACCAGTTTCCACGCTCATATTAGCGGCTGTTTGCAGGGTAGCAAGACCGGATATCACATTTTGGACAATGAAAAGTCCAATTATTACTAATGCTGGCACTCTGATTGTGGTGATGAAAAACCCCAAAAATACTAGGGTCATGACTCTAGCATGGGGAAAGCGGATAATGTAAGCACCTAAAACACCAGAAATTGCGCCGCTTGCTCCCAAGGAAGGAATCTCAGAATTCATGCCAATAAACCATTGACACAAGGCAGCTAAAGCACCACACGCTAAATAAAAAATTAGATATTTAACATGACCCAATCTATCTTCAATATTGTTGCCAAAAATCCAGAGAAACACCATATTCGAGATTAAGTGCCACCAACCACCGTGTAAAAATTGCGATGTAAATAATGTTATCCACTCTCCACTCCAATTGGTAGTTAACTCTTGAGGTATTACTGCATACTGACTTAAAAACTGATTCAATTGTACATTTGACGATGCATTTAACAGCCTCACCTCGTGAAGAAAAACTAAAATATTCATGCCAATTAACCCATAGGTGAAATACGGGGTGGCTCGTGTCGGATTTTCATCGTAGAGGGGAAACACAAATGTTTTTCCTAATTTATTGACTAACTGCAATATAGCTTGTAAGGCTAGCAGTTGCGAAGCTTAAACAATTTCACCTATTTAATTAATTAGCCTGATTGAAAGCCCTGATGATAACCCGAAGAATTACTTGTACCAAGATTCTTCCAGCGATTTATCGTTAAACAAGCCCAACAGTGGGCCAAGAATTGCTCCAAAGATAAAACCGCCTGCATGGGCCCAGTAGGCAATACCGCCGCTTTCCATACCGATGTTGGTACGTGTTTGCAGACTAGCAAGCCCGTAGAAGGCTTGTTCAAGAAACCAAAATCCCAAAAAGAAATATGCCGGGACGCGGAAAGTCGGGAAGAAAAACCCTAAAGGTACTATGCCGAGAACTTCAGCGTTGGGAAAGCGGAGAATGTATGCTCCTAAAACGCCTGCGATCGCACCACTTGCACCCAAAGAAGGAATGCTAGAATCTTGAGCGAAGAACCACTGAGTTAATGATGCCAAAACACCACAAGATAAATAAAACAGTAAATATTTAGCATGACCTAGTTTATCTTCAACGTTGTTACCAAAAATCCAGAGAAACAACATATTACCTGCTAAGTGCAAGAAACCACCGTGTAAAAATTGTGAGGTAATTAAAGTTGCCCACTCTGGTACTGGTTGATGTAAAGAGACACCACCAAAGCTTAAAGTTAGTTCTCGTGGTACTACAGCCGCAAGGTGTAGAAACCCATTTAATGCTTGGGGGGGAAGATTTGCTTCATAAAGAAAAGCGAGGACATTAGCAGCAATCAGTCCATAAGTTACATAAGGCGTAATTTTTGTAGGATTATTATCTCTAATGGGAACCACGGGCGTTTTTTCCTGATTTTAAGACACAAACTCTACAATACTGAATTCTGCAAGTAGTTTCTTCTACCCCGTGGATGGATCTCGCTTTCACTAAGTAATTAATTAGTATTTATATTATGTATGAGCCATTGATCATGTAATAAACGTACACACTGTAGTTATTTCAGTATGAAAAGAAAAAACCCTCATCCCCCAGCCCCTTCTCCCAAATTTGGGAGAAGGGGAGCCGCAAAGTTGTCCCTCTCCCTACTTGGGAGAGGGATTTAGGGTGAGGGCAAAAACTACGGTTCTCAACATAGATGAGGTTTAGCTAGGCAAACTCATGTTTTTTTCAAATTCTCTGGAAAATCAACTCCAGCGCTGGAACGAAACCATTCGCAATCAGCCGAAAAATCCTAATGCTTATATTCGTCGAGGCATGGTTAACTTTCAACTAGTCAAAATTGACGAATCTATTCAAGATTTTGACATAGCAGAACAATTGGATGCTCGTATCAAACCCTACCTCTGGCAACGGGGATTATCGTATTATTATGCAGAAAAATTTGCTGAAGGCGCTCAACAATTTGAAATAGATTTGACGGTGAATGCTCAAGATGTAGAAGAAACAGTATGGCGATATCTCTGCATAGCTCGTTCTTTAGGTGTTGAAGAGGCGCGTAATTCTTTACTAACTGTAAAAAATGACCCTCGGCGTATTATGCAGCGTGTGTATGATTTGTATGCAGGAGATTGTACCCCAGATGATGTTTTAACTGTTGGTCAATCAGAAGGGATAAAGGGAAATTTTTACAGTCATCTTTACTTGGGATTATATTACGAAGTTGAGAATAAGCTAGATTTAGCTCAGGAATATATAGTTAAAGCTACTGATAATTACAAAATTGATGATTATATGTGGTATTTAGCACAGGTACATAAAAATCTGCGAGGATGGCGATAGTTTATATACTAATCTCTCAGGATTTTATCCCGCAGGTGCTTAATGCGATCGCCTCAGTAAGCCCAGTCCATTCTATTTTGCTGATTGCTCGGCTGCGAAAATGTTGACTCCAACCCCACACCACAGGCCAGCTAACGTTCCTAATTACCCACCGCAGATAACCTTGAACTCTCACGTAGGATATACTCGTAGGCGCACGGCAACCCATAATAAAAGAACCCCTCCCCGCTTGCGGGGAGGGGAGACAAAGCGCAGCTTTGGCGGGGTGGAGTTCTGGGTATTATGTTTAATTAGCCCATAGATCATAGAGAATTTAAAGCCTTTCAAGAGCAAGACAGGGCAATGGAAGCAAGGTTTTCCAATAAGAGTGAAAAATCAGAAATACTCGACTATTGATTGTTCTAAATCTTCTATTATACCATGAAAAGTTTTGCAATAGACCTATTCAACAATTTTTATCTCTAAAAAGACATAAAAATTAAATAGGAATTCTATAGCAATTTAAACATTTAGGTAATTTCCACATGGTTGGATAGAGGAAATAAAGATTACAAATAAAGCGTTAATAAATATCGGAAAAAACACACAAGAAAAGATTTGGCATTAAGTTAAGTTAAGTAAACTTATTTTTACATTTAAAAGAAAGTTTTGCTTCTCAATCCTCTTTACTGTCTTTTCTGATGTGTTTTAAATTATTTTGAGATGTTTAACTCTGATGCTAAAAGCTTCAGGAAAATTGTTATTTGTGCCCAATTTTATTATGTCTATGCTGTAATTATTAATATATGCAAATGAGTATTACTCTTGCTATTGGTAAAAAAACCAAGAAGTTCTATCAGACCGATAACATCCTCTGCGTCTTACTATTACTAAGCGACATTGTGGGTTTATTGTTGAGTTTTTCTCTCTGTTTGTGGTTACGATTTGAGAAAAACCTCAATAGTTTTGACCCTCTAATTTATTTATTTTTTTTCCTAGTTCTCGCAGGGCTATATTTAGCAGATACTTATCATACTGATACCCAAATAGCAGGTTTACGCGCTCCATCCCGCATTTTGATTAGTAATGTTGTTGTTGCCAGCATTATTGCAGTTCTCATTTACTTTACTGGTATGTGGGGTAAAGATATAGTCCTGAAACGAGGAATTTTGCTCCCTAGCTTAGGCATATTTACCATCTGGGCTATGGTATCAAGATTATGGGCAGCAAAATGGGTGCGATCGCAAGCTCAACAGAGTCGTTGGCTGATTTTGGGTGCTGGTAAAAAAGCCATTCTATTTAGCAAGACTTTTCTAAAACACACTTCATTAGGGCGTTTGGTTATTCTAGCAACACCAGAGGCCAACGCCAGTGAGTTAGCAGAAAGTAATCGAGTTTCTGTGGGGAGCCTCAATGATTTACCCCAATGGAGTCAACAATCTTGGTCAGGGGTAATAGTAACAACCCCAACGGAATTATCTAGCGCACAGATACAGCTATTGATGCAGTTACGTTTATCTAGTGTCTCCATCTACGGGATTCCCGATATTTGTGAAACCTTGTGGCAAAAACTTCCCTCATTTCTGCTTCAGGATAACTGGCTGGCTTTTGGTGCTGATTTTAACTTAACGGCTGACATCATTAGTCAGAAGCTCAAGCGGTTATTAGACATTGTTTTGGCATGGTTATTATTTCAGTTTTTATCTCCACTGATATTGCTAGTAGTACTGGCAATTAAGTTAGATAGTCCAGGCCCAGTGTTCTACACACAGATGCGGAGTGGTTTGGAAGGAAAGCCGTTTAAGGTTTATAAATTTCGTTCCATGTATCAGGATGCCGAAAAAGGGGGAGTGCAGTGGGCGCAGAAACGAGATCCTCGGATTACTAGAGTAGGGCGCTGGTTACGCCTGACTAGAATCGATGAACTACCACAGATTTTGAACGTTCTCTGGGGAGAAATGAGCCTTATTGGCCCCCGTCCAGAGCGGCCAGAATTTGATATTAAGCTGCGAGAAGAAATTCCCTACTATGACTTACGTTATGTCGTCAAACCCGGAATTACAGGCTGGGCGCAGGTAATGTATCCATACGGTGCATCAGTAGAGGATGCTTACGAGAAATTAGCTTACGACCTCTACTACATCAAAAATTATTCACTAGCTCTGGATTTAGCGATCATCTTCAAAACCATTCGAGTAGTATTACTGGGCAAAGGCAGATGAATAACAAAGTTTTAGTTACTGGTGGAGCCGGATACATTGGCTCCCATGTAGTTCGTAAGTTGGGCGAAGCAGGTTACGATGTTGTGATCTATGACAATTGTTCTACAGGTTCGCCCCAATCAGTATTATCTGGTGAGTTAATTATTGGTGATTTAAAAGATTCAGAATGTCTCTCTCAGGTATTTCGTCAGCATGATTTTACGGCTGTGTTACACTTCGCTGCGAGTCTGAATGTACCCGAATCTGTTGCTCATCCCTTAGACTACTACGCTAACAATACTCGCAACACCCTAAATTTACTCCGTTGTTGCAGCAACATAGGTGTGAACCGAATTATCTTTTCTAGTACAGCAGCTGTATATGGGGAACCAGAAACGAGTCATGTCACTGAATCTACACCAACTGAACCTATTAACCCCTATGGGCGATCAAAACTTTCTTGTGAATGGTTGATTCGTGACTATGCAAAGGCTTCTGATTTACATTACGTAATTTTGCGATATTTTAATGTTGCTGGAGCAGAACCTGGTGGGCGATTGGGGCAGATGGCAAAAGAAGCATCTCATTTAATTGGAGTTACGTGTGATGCTGCACTCAAACGCAAACTTGGAGTTAAAATTTTTGGTACAGATTTTGCTACACCAGATGGAACGGCAATTAGAGATTACATTCATGTTGAAGACCTAGCAGCAGCACATATAGATGCTTTGTCCTATCTAGAGCAAGGTAACGAAAGCCAAATTCTGAACTGTGGTTATGGACAAGGATACAGTGTCCGTGAAGTTATCGAACGGGTTAAGGTTATTTCTGGGGTAGATTTTCCGGTTATTGAAACAGAACGCCGTCCTGGTGATCCTGCTTGTGTGATAGCTGGTGCTGATAAAATCCGCAAATTACTGGGTTGGCAACCAAAATATAATAACTTAGATCAAATTGTGTCCACTACCCTAGCCTGGGAAATGCGCCGGAAAGATTTGATGCTAGCATCCTCCACACGCTGATTTGGAGCAGAACCTATAACCAGCTTTTTATAGATTGTCTTGTTTCCAGCCGGAGATTGGGAATGCCTAATGGACAGTACCGTGGTTTTACTGGTGTGATTCACGTAAACGAAAACCGCTACATCACTAGCGAACACTAGATTATGGACAATTTGAGCCAGTGAAATTTGCAAATATCTCCTTATAGCATCATGTAGAAAAAGCCGTAATAATACGTATGTTATTTGGAGAGAAGCTTGATAACCTTTTACTAAATCTTTATAGATTATCCAGACCTAGTACTTTTTCAAGCTAGTTTTTATGGTTTGTAGTAAGCACTTTAGTGGTTTGAAGATCAGGGCTAAAGTCCTGACTACGAACTTGCTTACCCATTAATTTAAACTTCACGAGGTACTAGTACCGCAAGGCGGAAGTCAAAAGTCATACTTCGACAGGCTCAGTAACCAAAAGTCAAAAGTCAAAATGAATACAACATAAGCGTTTCGTTGATTTGGAATGGGTTGTTTATTTCCGCCGCGCTGTACTATAGCGTTTCCTAATCAGATGAGGTACATCATAGCCCCCTCATCGCAAGCGATGAGGGGGTTGGGGGTGGGGTTCTTATACCTCACTGAACCGAGAACCGCTATAGTTCCAATTAACAAGGAGCAATTCCAGACAATATTGAGCCAGTTGATCTATCCTCTTCTACTTCCCTGCTCTATATGAGTACAAATGAGCGAAGTAAATGTTTAACAGTTTCATTATCTAAAGTATTACGTGAATTATGCGTTCCCAGCAAGACAACGAAGATACGATAAATTTTCAACAGTATTGGCTGATTGTAAAAAGACGTTGGTTACTGATAGCAATCATTATTGCGTCAGTCTTTGGAGTTACAGGTTTGGTTACTTTTAGCAAAAAACCAATTTATGAAGCCGAGGGCAAACTTCTTTTTAATAAGCAAAGTGGTATCTCTTCCCTGACAGGTGTAAGTGAGCAACTGGGACAACTCAGTGGGGTGACAAATCTCTCTAACCCTTTGGAAACTGAAGCCGAAATCATTCGCTCAAACCCTATTGCTCAAAAAACCATTGCTGAATTGCAGCTTAAAGATAAGCTGGGAGAACCTTTAGAAATAGATGATTTTCTGCGTAAATTGAAAATCAAAACTGTCCGAGGGACGGATATTTTGCAGCTTTCTTACCGTAGTAACAGTCCTGAAGAAGCTATAACTGTCATCAATAGATTGATGAGTACTTATCTACAAAATAATATTCGGGCTAATCGCTCTGAAGCTACATCAGCCCGAGAATTTTTAAGTAAGCAATTACCATTGGTAGAGGTAAAAGTTACACAAGCAGAAGCAGCACAGCGTTGGTTTAAAGAAAAATACGAGGTTATTTCTTTAGAAGAAGAAGCTATCCAAGGAGTCAAAAGGCAGAATGAGTTATCTAGCCAAATAACTCAACTGCGGGCGCAGTTGGTTGATGCTAGAACTCGTTCTGGTGCTTTGCAAAATCAATTGGCATTGAACACGCGGCAAGCTATGGCACTTAGCACTTTAAGTCAATCAAAAGCAGTGCAACAAGTGCTATCAGAATACCAGAAGGTTCAAGATGACTTAGCTGTTGAGAGGTCACGATTTACCGATGATCACCCAGTTATTACTAGTTTATTAAATAAAGAACAAGCTCTCAAAGAGCAGCTAGAAGGAAGAGTAACCCAAACTGTAGGTAGTTCACAACCTATCCCAGAGCAAGATTTGCAAATGGGAGAACTCAAACAGACTCTAACCGCTATTTTAGTGCAGGTGGAAGTAGAACGCTTGGGGTTGGAGAATCAAGTTGGTGTGTTGATGAAGGCATTTGGATTTTATCAAGCACGTCTTAAAGTTTTACCTAAACTGGAACAACAACAGCTACAGGTACAACGACGGCTACAGATTGCCCGAACAACCTACGAAGAAATGCTGAAACGATTGCAAGAAGTTCAGCTGCTGGAAAATCAGAATGTGGGTAATGCCAGAATTGTTTCTGAAGCTTTACTCCCGAAAAAACCAGTTTCTCCTCGTATCCTCTTGAATTTGGCATTAGGGGGATTTTTAGGATTCTTCTTAGCTATTGGCGCAGCTTTGTTGCTAGAAGCTGGAGACAAGTCTGTGAAGACGGCAGAAGAAGCTCAACAATTGTTGGATTATCCTTTGTTGGGTACAATTCCGCTTTTTGATCAAAAAGCTAGGCTGGCTCGTGGTGAGAGTACAACTGAATTGCCCGTACTCGATAACCCTTATTCTTCAGTCAATGCAGCCTTTGAAATGCTCCAGATTAACCTGGGTTTTACCTTTTCTGATAAGGAACTGAAGGTAATTGTAGTTAGCAGTTGTGTAATGAATGAGGGCAAGTCTTTTGTGGCAGCTAACTTAGCAGTTGCTACTGCCCAGATGGGACGGCGGGTGCTATTGATTGATGCAGATATGCGCCGCCCCCGTCAACACGAAATGTGGAAACAACCTAATTTTATGGGGTTAAGTAATGTTTTAGTGGGACAGGCTACGTTAGCAGAAGCTGCTAAGGAAGTAGTGATAAATGTAGAATTGCTCACTGCTGGCACTATGCCGCCCAACCCTGCTGCACTACTGGATTCACAACGGATGAATGGGTTATTGCAACAAGCTGCTCAAGATTATGATTGCGTAATTATTGACACTCCACCTTTGAGCTTTTTGGCTGATGCCTCGATAGTAGGCAAAATGGCAGATGGAATGTTGCTAGTTGCACGTCCTGGTGTAGTGAATTCTGGCGCGGCTAAGACTACAAAGGCACTTATTGAGCATTCGCGTGTACCTGTGTTGGGAATGGTAGTGAATGGTGTGGCTACTGATAATAATGAGTATAGCTACTACTACTCCCATACAAATACTGGGGAAAATAATTCTGGTAGGAAAAATAAGATTAAGTCTAGCTTAAGTAGAATTACTGGATTAAAACTGCTCTAACTTGTTAGGAAAAGCTTGATTTATGGTTCTGTTGAGAACTTAAGGGGAATATTAGATGCGGATATTTTTGGCTAGTAAGCTAGCCATGATTCTTATATGAGAATATTTAAAAAATTTATTAACAGTGTCGCCAAATTAGAAGATAAGGGTTCTCAGAGAATTCAGAGAGCTGGTATATCTGGATTTGTCACTTTACTTAATACAGTAGTAACTCTGGGAGCAGGGTTAATTTCTATTCCTCTAACTGCTAAGTATCTAGGTCAGGAAAGTTTTGGTGTATGGCTCATCTTGAGTACATTTTTAGGATGGGTTGGAATTGCAGATTTAGGATTAGCTAATAGTCTAACTAATGGACTTTCTACTGCTCATACTAAAAATGATCATATAGAAGCTCAAAAGTTAGTATCGACAGCCTTTTTTACAATTTTTAGTATTTCTATACTAATTTTAGTTCTACTAATTTTTATATACTTTAATATATCTTGGATAGAAGCATTAAATCTCAAATCTTTAGAGGCTCGATTAGAAGCAAAAGGGGCAATATTAATCAGTTTATTGATCTTTGTGTGCCGCCTCCCCCTGAGTATTGTTAGTCGAATTTATGCGGCTTATCAAGAGGTATATTTTTATCAGCTATGGAAACTTATTAGCACTTTTTTAGCGTTTGGTGGACTAATCATAGCAATTAATTATCATGCGTCACTATCTATATTAGTTCTTGTATTTTTTGGATGTAATCTACTTTTAGGAGATATTTTCGCCTCAATCGCTCTGTTTGGATGGGAAAGACGGTGGTTATTACCTAAACTAGATTACTTTAAGTTAAAATCATCTCGTTGGCTACTGTTGACAGGTTTTCAGCTATGGTTAGCTCAATTATCTTCAATCATAATTTTTCAAACAGATTTAATCATCATTGCTCTTAAGTTTGGAGCTTTAGAAGTAGCCAGCTATGGAGTAAGTTTAAAATTATTCTCATTGATTTCTACTATTCAGCTTACTTTTTTGAGTCCTTTTTGGCCTGCATATAATGAAGCAATAGTTGGGAAAGAAGTTAAGTGGATTATCAAAATATTTAAAAATTCGCTGATCTTGAGCCTTTGCTGGTCTTTATTTTCAGGAACTATTATTTATTTTCTTTGTCCAATTATTGTTCGTTCATGGGTTGGACAAAATGCAATTCCTTCGCAAAAACTTATTATAGCTATGCTCTTTACCTCGGTAATAATTTCTGTTGCTCACTGTATTGGCATTTTAGCCGCAGGTTTATCTGAATTTTCGATTGCAGCATCAATTGGAATTGTGCAAGGAATTGCTAATATTTTCCTTTCAATAGTATTAGGTAATATGTTTGGTGTTTCTGGAGTATCTTGGTCAACCGGAATATGTTTATTAATATTTTCTGTTGGTATAATGGGTCGAAGAATTGTAATTACTTTGATAGAAAGTAATAGAAGTTCCAAGCTTACAGGAGGAAAATTTTAGGATTATTATGGGTTTAAGTTTAAGGATAGCTTATGAAGCTCTATTACAAAGCTTAATTTCATTAGAAGCTTCTGTTTCAACTCCAGGCAGTGGCAGTTATCTTAGGCTGGTTTGTCTTAGAGTAATGGGTGTAACAGTTGATAGTCCAGTATGGGTTGGACAGGATACATGGATTTTAAACCCTCGAAATCTTACACTTGGTTGTAAAGTTTGTATTGGAGAAAGTTCTAAAATTGTATGCCCTGCACCTGTTAGTATTGGAGATAATTTTTTATCTGCTTCAGGTCTATATATTAATAGCGGTAGTCATGATATTGAAACGTTGCGTTCAAATTCATCTTCTATTTCTATCGGAAAAAGAGTTTGGTGCGGTATGAGAGTGACGATTTGTTCGGGTGTATGTATCGGAGATGATGTTGTCATTGGTGCAGGTTCGCTAGTTACTAAATCAATACCAAGTGGATATATTGCTTATGGTGTTCCTGCAAAACCTATAAGAAAAATAGAGCGAAATCACCCGGAAAATATAATAATCGCGTTCAACCATCCCTCCCTTTGGAAAATAGCGAAAAGTAAGATATTACAGAAAAAGTCATGATTTTTCTAAGCTAACTAAAATTTTTAACCTATCTAAAAATTTGAATTATGCGTAAATTTATTTGGAATCAAGCTAAGAAATTTTCAAGAAATTTCGGAATCGAATTGAGAAAGTATAGTATCCGAACTTCTGAAGAAGCCTTAATCAAACATTTGTTTGCATATCACAATATAGATTTTGTGTTTGATGTTGGAGCAAATGCTGGTCAATATAGTCAACTTCTGCGTAAGATTGCTTATTCAGGTAAAATCATTTCTTTTGAGCCACTATTAGACGCATACAAAAAATTAGAGAAATTGGCTGTTCAAGATGACTTATGGGTTGTGGCTCCGCGTAGCGCCGTGGGAGATAGAAATGGTGAAATTACGATCAATGTCTCTGAACGGAGTACCAGCAGTTCAATTCTTCCCATGCTAAAAGCCCACTTAGAAGCTTCACCTGATTCTATTTATGTAGGTTCTGAAGTTGTTCCTCTCGTTTGCCTTGATACGGTTGCGCCTGCTTATATTACACCAGACACAAATGCCATATTTTTAAAAATAGACGTTCAGGGCTTTGAAAAATATGTTTTGGCTGGCGCTACACAACTTCTTTCTAAAGTGACTGGTTTACAAATAGAACTATCGGTTGTGCCTTTATATGAAGGACAACCTTTATTGGCAGATATGTTAGCGACTCTAAGCCAACTAGGCTTTGAATTACACGCTTTACTTCCTGTTGTAATACATCCCACAACAGGAAGACTGCTTCAGATGGATGGGATTTTCTTTAGGAGAGAATGATGAGGGTTTGTATACTAAGTCGATCTGACGGGAAAGCTGGTGGGTTTGCTGCTGCATACCGATTACAGCAAGGATTACAACAAAGTAATGTTGATTCTTTTCTTGTTGTAGGAGAAAAAACTCACGATGATGAGCGTGTGCTGCCGCCATCAAGCAGAATAGGCAAAGTATGGAATTCTATCACTAATACTGTGGATTCATTACCTATTCGATTTTATAAAGAACGCGAGAAGACCACTTACTCTCTACAATGGCTACCTAGCCGACTAACACAAAGAATTGCAAAAATTAACCCAGATATTATTAATATACATTGGATTAATGCTGGATATTTCTCAGTTGAAGGCATTGCCAAGCTCAACCGACCGATAGTATTGACTTTACATGATATGTGGGGTTTCACAGGAGGTTGCCATTACAGTAGTGATTGCGATAGATACACAAAAGCCTGTGGAGCCTGTCCTCAACTTAACAGTAATTCAGAAAATGATTTATCTCGATGGGTTTGGGAACGAAAGTGGAAAAAATGGCACAATTTGAATCTCACAATTGTTACTCCTAGTAATTGGTTGGCTAAATGTGCAAGAGAAAGCTCTTTATTTAGTCGTTTTAAAATTGAAGTCATTCCAAATGGCATAGATAGTAATTTATATCGATCTATTCCTAAGAAATTAGCACGTGAAATCTTAAGACTGCCTCAAGAAAAAAAGTTAATTCTTTTTGGTGCTACATCTCTTTCACCTGGAAGAAAAGGATTTCAATTTTTAGAACCTACTTTAAAGATATTGAATCAATCAAGGTTGAAAGATCAAATAGAACTGGTAACTTTTGGTACCTTAAAGTCTAATTTTATATGCAGTATTAAAGTCAATCATCTGGGGAAACTTCATGATCAAATTTCTCTTGTACTTGCATACTCAGCGGCTGACGTATTTATCTTACCTTCTGTGGAAGATAATTTACCTAATACTGTTATGGAGGCGTTATCTTGTAGTACTCCCTGTGTATCCTTCAATGTAGGAGGTTTGGCAGATATGATTGTACATCAGCAAAATGGTTACTTGGCTATACCTTTTAACTTAGAAGACTTCGCAAGAGGAATTCGCTGGATACTTGAAGACTCTGAACGTTATAAATATTTATCGAAGTTTTCACGTCAGAAGGTAGAACAAGAATTTACTTTGGATCTACAAGCAGCAAGATATTTACGAATCTTTTCTGAAACTTATGGAAACTGTGAATAAATCATGATAAAACAATCACAAAATCAAGTAAAAGATCCAGTCTACTCAATTTTAATTTGCTTTTTTATTGCTACTTCAGCTATTAGCTTGTACATAATTCCATATGGAGTATTCCCTGACTATATATTGAGTGTATCGACACTTTTAGTATTAAGCATTTTACTTTTGCTTTGTATAGTATTTGGCTTGAGTATCCACAGAAGTGATATCAATTTAATATTTTTATTAGCTTTGATGTCTTTATTCTATTTTTCTGGTACAAAGCTATATTATTTAATGATTGTTAGTATTTTATTAATTGGTTGCCGTAGTGTTCAAAATCCCAATAAAAAAATAGTTTGGGCTATATATTTTATTAGTTTCATTTCAATTATTAATCAACTCATTCATCAATCGACTGGAAGGGATTTTTATACGTTAAGTGTTCCTGATCCAAACTTTAGTGGCTTCTATATGCTAATTTTTTTCATGTTTTGCTTTAGAAATAATTTTATTTTGGGAATATTATTGTCTATATTATGTGTGTTTTTATTCCTTAGCCGTACTTATGCTGTATCTTTAGGATTATTTATGTTGATTTATTTATTTGAAGTATTGTTTTTATCTAAGTTAAAAAAGAAGAGATCATCTATTCCTTTTCTTAAAATATTTAATAAAAATTTTTTACTTCCTTTGGTGTTAGTGGCTAATATATCAATTTATTTTTCTAGTTTTTATATTGTAGATATTGCTAGTTTAATGAGTGGAGGCTCTTTCGCAAGAGATAATATTCAAAGATTAGTAACAGTGAATGCCGATGACACTGCCAGGTTTGAAGTGAACTTATTAGTAATTAAAGCATTAATAAATGAACCTAATGTATTGCTTTTCGGTATACCAGAAAGAACTCCTGAATACATAACTCATTTCGCTGACACAGATTTTGTGCCTCATAACTCCTTATTAAGATTAGTGTTGGAGTGTGGTCTTATTTTCAGCTTTTACTATCTTTTCCTCGTTGGTATTATTCTTAAAAGATTATACACTCATGAAAACCTCAAGTATATCTTATCTTTTTTGTTGTTTTCCCTTTTTCTACATGTTGCATATCAACCTATTTTCTTTGTTTTTATTATTTCAATATTTTCACTTCCAGAAAGGCATAAAAAAATCACTTTAGCGTTTAAGTAATTTAGCATAATTCCATTTCCATTATAATTGTTATTACATAAAATCTATTAACTTATTATCAATGGATTAATTATGTCTTATTTATGCAAGAGCTTTTTGAAGGTTGGCTTTAAATGATGAATTATAGCTGTTTTTTAGATATAGTATACCGAGTAAAACCTCAAATAAAAAAATATGAGTTTTAAGAAATACTTTATTGTTTTTAATCTTAGGAATTGGCTTAGATCAAGATACATGAGAAGTTTTGGTGTTCTTTTATTTAAAATAAAGATTCATCAGAAACTGCCTAATCAAAAAATTATCATCGGTGCATCAAGAAAAGCTATTTCTGGTTGGATACCTAGCGAAGCAGAATTTCTTAATCTTTTAGATTCAACAACTTGGGAAAAGTTTTTTGGGCCTTGTTCTATAAATGCTTTGTTGGCGGAGCATGTCTGGGAACATCTAACAGAGCAAGAAGGATTAATTGCAGCATCTAATTGTTTTAAATATTTGAAACTAGGAGGATACCTTAGGCTTGCAGTTCCAGATGGGTTACATCCTAATGTGGAATATATAGAGTCAGTCAAAGTTGGAGGCAGTGGAGCAGGGGCTGACAATCACAAGGTTCTTTACACCTACAGAACAATTCAAACGCTTCTAGAACAAGCAGGCTTTAAGGTAAAATTGTATGAATACTTTGATGAATCAGGTAAATTTCATTATTATAACTGGAATCCTGATGAGGGTATGATTACACGATCAAAGCGATTTGATTGGCGAAATCGTGATGGGCAATTGAAATACACATCGATTGTATTAGATGCTATCAAAGCTCCATAAACCTAAAAAATAGTTGATATGCTTCCGAAAATTACTATTGTTACTCCTTCCTACAATCAAGCTGAATACCTTGAAGTATGCTTGAAATCAGTTATTAATCAGAGTTATCCTAACTTAGAATACATTGTTATGGATGGTGGTTCTAACGACAACTCTATTGATATTATTAGAAAGTATGATTCGCAAATTAATTATTGGCAATCTCAGCCTGATAATGGACAAGCAAGTGCAATAAAGAGAGGTTTTGAGATAGGATCTGGTGAGATCATTGGATGGATTAACTCTGACGATTTCTTGTGTAGTGATACACTGTTCAAAGTGGCAGATATATTTTCAAATAATGAAGAATTGGCTTTGATTTATGGCAATGCTTTTTGGGTAGATCAAATGGGTTCACTTATTCGTGCGCTAATTTCAACGCAGGTTTATTATCAAACTCTAGCGTATGGAGCTAATACTATATTCCAGGGGGCAACTTTTTATAAAAGACAAGCTTATGAAGAAGTAGGTTGTCTTAATACAGGGTTAGAATACGCAATGGAATACGAACTACTTTATAAACTTGCCCAACGATTTACAATTCAATATATCCCTGAGTTTTTTGCTAGTTTCAGAAAGCAACCTTTGTCTAAAGGAAGCACTATTCCTCATATTGGCCAACGAGAAATAGCTCATATTTTAGAAAAGCAATTTAATATTAGTATGAATAGTTATACCTATCGTACTAAGAAGGAATTTTTCAAGTGCGTTAGACGCATACAACAGTTTTTACGCGGGGAATTGGGTTCAATGCGGAAAGAATATTATCAAGCCCATTTTGTCGAAAAGACACAACATATTTATTAACCATGAACTACGCACCGATCGCACTTTTTGTATACAAACGTCCAGAGCATACCCGCCGTACTTTGGAAAGCCTAATGCAATGCCCTGAGTTTGCAAATAGTCCTCTCTATATTTTTTGCGATGGAGCAAAGAAAGAGGAGGATAAACAGAAAGTAATGCAAGCTCGTGAGGTAGTCCATTCTCTAGTAGGAACAAAAGCTGAGATTATGGAATCTTCAACGAATCGAGGTTTAGCAAACTCTATTATTTCAGGTGTTACAACTTTATGTGATAAATATCAACGTGTAATTGTAGTAGAAGATGATTTAGTCGTAGCACCTCAGTTTTTGGGCTTCTTGAATGCATCTCTGGAAAAGTATAAAAGTGAAAGTTATTTAATGCATGTTACTGGATATATGTATCCAATTCCAGACTTGAAGGATCGAACGGATGCACTATTTTTACCTTTTATATCTTCATGGGGATGGGGTACATGGAAAAGAGCATGGAATTATTTTGATCCACAAGCTACTGGATGGGAATTATTAAAAAAAGATAAAGATATGCGCTATCGTTTCAATCTGGATAATAGCTATGATTTTTTTGAAATGCTTAAAATGCAAATCTCTGGCGATATTGATTCTTGGGCTATACGTTGGTATTGGAGCATTTTTCAGAAAAATGGATATACAGTCTATCCACCTATTAGCTATGTTAAGAATATCGGTTTTGACAGCAGTGGAACACATGGTAATTGGACTGCACGTAAATACTTAAAGGAATTAGATTATCCACATAATATAATGAATATTAATTTACCTAATGAGATAAATATAAGTTTGGAAGAATATGAAATAATTAAAAAATTTCTACTAAAGTTAAATCCTAAATGGCTTTCATTTACCAAAAAACTTTTGAACCCTGTTTTACAAATAATCAATAAATAGTGGTATTACAAGATGAAAAAATCAATTTTAGCTGTTTATACAGTTGGTGACATATTTTCAGGACAAAGGTTTGCTTCAGAACTTTTAATTCAAGGACTATATGCAAACAACTGGGAAATTCATGTGTTAAATCCCCCAGCATTTGATAGGTTAAAGGAAAAAATAAATTTACGTTGGTTTTTCAATACTAAAATAATAGAATTATTTTTCAAAATATTAGTTGTCTGGTTTCAAGTATTTTTGTCAGAAAAAGAGACAATATTATATGTTAACCTTGGTCAAACTAAATTTGCTCTTATCAGAGAAGGATTTCCTATTTTAATCAGAAAAATAAGATATTTTAATAGTCCTGCTATAATCTCACTTCATGGAAGCTGGTTTATGAACTGGGACTATAATTCATTTGAATCTAAATTATTTCGGTTGTATTTAAAAGGAGCAGATTTTATTACTGTTTTGGGAGTAAATCATAAAGAAAAGGCTTTATCTCTTGGCATAGCTGAACATCAAATTTGTTTGATGGATAACACATGTACATTAAATCAATTATCAGAGCAGGAAGTATCTGTAAAACATAATTCAAGCCTTCAAACCTATAAGAAAAAACCGATAGTAAATGTTCTTTTTTTAAGTAGTTTAATGGAACAAAAAGGTTATATTGAATTTATTAAATCAATTGCTATTTTATCTGAAAATAATAATAATATTTTTGTGAATGCTATTTTGTGTGGGAAAATTACTATCGGTAGAGAAAAAAATCTACAACTCCCAACACATGAAACAGCATCAGCCTGGATTGAAACCCAGATAAATTATATTAATAAAAGTGATAATGCTAAATTAACTTGGATTAATGGGGCAGTAGATTTAGAAAAAGAAAAATTATTTCATGATGCTCATATTTTTATTTTACCTTCACGCTATGAAGGACAACCTATTACTATTATTGAGGCTCTTGCATCTGGCTGCGCTATTATTACGACTAAGGTCGGCGAAATACCAACAACTGTTAATGAAGAAACAGTTAGATTTATAAATGAATGCTCTCCTGATGTGATTAAGGAAGTAATTATAGAACTATCTCTAGATGTAGAAAAGCGAACGCAGCTTGCATTAAACGGATTAAGACTTTTTAGAGAAAGATTTTCTTATGATAAACATATTGAGAATTGGGAAAAGCTCCTGGAAAAATTGAGTTTTAATCATTTTTAAGCGTAAATTTTTAATTAATTCAAATAGAATCAGTAATACTAAATAAGTAAGCAAAAATTTACAGGCTGATGGAATTGCTCTAATTAATAACCAATAAGATTTTACTAATGAACAATATAGGTGCAAAGATAAGTATGACAAACATTGAAGCGATATATCTTTCAGGCAAAAATTTATACGGTGATGATTTTAATTTAGCTCAAATTGCAGAATGGTACAAAGATGAAAAGGAAGGCTATGCTGAATTAGGTGCTAATAATACTACAACATATCAATATGTTTACCATGCTTTAAACTACCAACATGCTTTCAAATATATTAGAAAAAAACAGTTTAACCATGTTCTTGGGTTAGGTAGTGCATATGGAGATGAGTTTCTCGCGATAATGCCAAAAATTAATCAGATTACTATTCTAGAACCTTCTGATGCATTTGTGCAAGATAGAGTTCATGGTGTGCCTTGCAAATATATAAAGCCTTCTCTCGATGGGACAATGCCTTTTTAAGATAGTTCTTTTGACTTAATTACATGTATTGGTGTTCTTCACCATATACCAAATGTTACAACAGTCGTGAAAGAGATTTATCGATGTCTTATAAATGATGGTTATGCTCTAGTAAGGGAGCCTATAGTATCTATGGGTGATTGGTCTAAACCTCGACAAGGACTTACAAAAAGAGAACGTGGAATACCCGTAGAAATATTCCGAAATATTATTAAGGATACTGGATTTAAAGTTAAAAGAGAAACTTTTTGCTGTTTTCCTATTATTCCCATAATCTATAAATTAATCAGAAAATCTGCATATAACAGTGATGTAGCTACTTGGGCTGATGCTCGTTTATCTTCTCTATTCAAGTGGAATATTCGTTACCATCCTACTAAAGTTATTCATAAGTTTAGACCAACTAGTATTTATTTTATATTAACTAAAGAGTAACTAAAATAACCAAAAACAATGCAACAAATCACAATCCTTACTCAATACTTTTATCCTCATTCCGGTGCCACATCTCAACTAATGACAGACTTAGCTAAAGGACTTTGTGACCTTGACTACACTGTTAACATTTTCACAAGCACTCAATTAAACAAAACTACCCCAGAATTGTTAAATCAAATTAACATCCACCGTGCCTTCTCCCTCATAAAATCTAGCAACAGCATCCTTAGTAAAATCAGCAGTTCATTATTTTTCCTCTTAGGAGCTTTCACGTATATCATTCGTCATCAACCAGCTAAAACTCCCCTTCTCATTGCCTCTAATCCTCCCTACGCGGGTATACTAGGCATCTGTTTAAAACTCTTAAAAGGAGGCGAATATTACTTCCTCCTCCAAGATATCTTCCCTGAATCTGCTGCAATTTCAGGCATCATACAATCACATAGTATTTTATTTAAAATTTTTGATAAATTAATTTATTTAACCTGCAAGTATGCAAAAAATACTATTGTTCTCAGTAGTTCAATGCAAGATTATTTAGTACAAAAGTATCCCAATATTAAAAACCAAATTACAATAATTGAAAACTGGGCAATTGAAGATATACCAACTTGCAATAAACAAGATAACAAATTTGCCCAAAAATATAACTTAACTCAAATATTCACAATATTATACTCCGGCAATCTAGGTAGGTTGCATGATATTGAAACTATTACTGAAGCTGCCAAAATACTGAAAGATACTCCTATTCAATTTGTCTTTATTGGCGAGGGGGTTAAAACTAAAATAGTTGAGCAAGCAATTCAAACTTACCAACTAAAAAATATTTTTTTATTACCTTACCAACCTAGAGAATTACTTCCCCTATCCCTTACTGCTTGTGATATTTCACTTGTCAGCCTTATTCCCGGTGCAGAGTCGATTGTTGCACCTTCTAAACTCTATGGAATGCTAGCCGCAGGTAGGGGGATTATTGCTATATCTGCACCAAATTCATACATCGACAAACTTTTAAAAACTTCTGGTTGTGGTATAAATACAGTCCCTAATAACCCGCAACAGCTTGCTAGTTTAATTAGTGAATTAGCTAATGATTCCCAAAGAGTTAAAGTAATGGGTGAAAAAGCGCGTCAACTTTATAAAACTAGATATACATTTCAGCGTGCTTTAGAAGAATATCAACAAATTTTATTTGAGGATGATATTTGCCAAGAAGTAATTATTTCAAACGTGGGTTCAAACTAGCTCCGGTTCTTCCAAAGAAAATCCACAAAAACGATCGCCCACAATCTCGCAACACCTGTACCAATGATTCTGGCGACTGATTTTGAGACGCTACAGCCACAGGTGTAACCACAATTCCCTGACTACCCAAAACAATAGTTGCGATCGCACTTGCCCGCCTCAAATGATAATCTGACGTAATCAAATAAATATGCTGTAACCTCTGGTGAGCAAAATCTCCCGCCAAAGTCGTGAAATTAGTTACAGTATCCGTTGCTCTACCATCCAAATGCAACTTCGCATCAGGAACACCATACTGTAAAAATATCCGGCGATCAACATCCAAATTCCAAGCAAAATCAGAAACCCAAATATCTAAATTCTGGCGAGACTGCCAAAATTGCGCTGCAAAACTCATCCGTTCAGAAGCACCCCCTAACACAAAAATAGCCTGTGGTACAGGGGTTTGATGAAAAGCGATCGCAATCCTAACCGGAATTATACTAGTTAATAAAAGTGCGATCGCTAAAACCAACCACATCAATCTCTGTTTGCGTTTCATTCAAAGCTTGCTTAACTCATAGCGATCGCGGGATGATTTTAAAATTATTGTGGGATGGACATATTGCCCGTACCTGCTTTTTTGGGCGGACAATATACCATCCGACAAGAGTCATGCTTTGATTGTGCAACGCCAAAATATTTAACCTAAAGGCTCTCTGAGATTTTGCAACAACCCTCCAATAGCAGTAAATTCGGGAATGTTATTTAGAGCTTTTAGGGAATTTGTATCAGCTTTGTCAACAATGGTATTGTAGGTATTAATTGCCTGATTAAGCTTAGTTACATTCACCCCCGTCTGCTCTGTCACCAAGCCGTTGAGGTTGAGAATTAAATCGGTTGTCAACACAGGATCAGCCCCGGCTAACACTATAGAAATAACGGTTTTGGCAGCACCAGCATCAACTCCTACTCCCAACACAATTGCTAAAACAACGGCTGCATTATTAGCCTTCTCCCGTGGCCCAACAATTTTAAAACTAAGATTTTCTCCATTTGTTTTCTTGATTGTAACAACCCTTGTTATAGTTTCTTCAGATAAACTATTAGGGGTTTGTGCATGACTTGGAAAATTCCCCAATCCTAAAAGTAGGGGACTAAGACTCAGAGAAATCAGCAAAGACTTGAACTGGCTCATAATCATCTTTATGGATTAGATATAACTATTGTGTTACCACCAATTTGCAAAGAAACAGAGCCATTGGCAGGCAGTGCAGAGATGGAGGTACCTACAGACACAATGGCAGCCGCTAGAGTTGCAGAACTTTGTCCCGCACCAGCACCCGTTTGAAGCGAGATCCCACCAGCAACTGGCGCTTCAGTGCTACTCACCGTTAGAGTAGCCCCCGATGCAACCAACGATGCAATTTGTTGTTGTGTCGAACCGCGAGATTGTAACGCCACAACAGCACTTCGTCCAGCCGCATTCACAGCCGTTTGAACCGCAGGTGAAACGGTAATTGTAGATGTTCCACCAGCACCAGTTGTGACTGTAAAGTTACCTGATGTTGTTGAACCACCGGTTTGAACAGTGACGGGGACTGAAAAAACGCTAATACTAGAAGCACCTGCGTTATTACCACTGACTGAACCGGCTGGTCCTCTACTGGGACTATCTTGGCTAAGTTGGGCTTGGCTTGCTAACTGCCAAGCACTCAACAGCAGAGGACTCAAACTAAAAGCAAGGATGAAAGACTTGATTTTTATCACGATCATTCTCTAGAGATAAGGTATTTATTTAGGCAGGAAATTGAAACCATAGCTGATGCTGATAATGACAGCAGTACCGCCAGGTGTCCTATCCGTGAGGTCTGAACCTTGAAGTACAATTGTAAGAGGAATAGTTGGAACCGGAACGAAAGAAACACCAGCGTTTAGGCCTACTCCACTCCAAGATGCACCAATACCAACTTGAGGATAAACTTGTAAACCGAATCCTCCAAATACCCCAACACTGTCATTTCCTGGGCGGAAGTTACCACCTCCTACTCCCACTGTGAGCGCCAATGGCATTTTATTATTAGAGTTATTCGGTTGCAACACAGAGACATTTGTGACTGCACCATAGACAGTAGAATCAGCTACTGCTTCATTGCCATACTGAGCAAAAGTATTCCAGCCAACTGCGGCTGCAACTTGATTTTTACTACCAGCATAGAGAATACGGTGGGCTTTGAGATCGAAAGTTCCATTAGCACCAAAGTTTTTGATACTACCGTTGTTAAAGGAGACTTCTAAACCGACTAATTTCTGGCTGTCTCCCAAACCAAAACCTGTACTTATACTGCCATCGAAACCTGCATCGCCATTTCGTTCCTTGCGAGTTGCTCCCGATGCTGCCAAGAAAAAGTCTCCCATGTTAGCCCCGAAAGCACTAGGAATCCCAAAGCTGAGGCTAGGAGGATAGGTTTGTTTAGCACCGGTGCCTCCCAACAAAGGCTTAATTTTTAGCCTTTGACGTAATTCACTATCATTTAGTTCAGTTTCAGAGCCAGTAGAGGGAGTTTGAGCTTGGGATAGAATCTGGCGATCGCCTTGGTTGAGTGGTATCAGCAGTTGTGCTGGACTCAGATATGAAGAGTTTACTTGAGGGGAAAAAATCGCTTTTCGGGTTTGAGTGTTGGCTGGTTCAGTTAAAGATACATTCTGTTGTTTTTTTAAAAAATTGTTAGTTTTTAAAGAAGCAGCCTGTTGTTCTTCATTGAAGATTTTAGGTTTAACGTTAGCACTAAAACCATCACTAATACTTACAGTCTCTAATTCAGCAACAGCATTACTTTTTTGAGATACCAGCAATCTTTGTCTTAAGCTAATATTTGGTTGTGAATTAAGTCTAGATAGTCTCAATTGAGACTCTGGATTTTCAGAAATAATCCTATCCGCAGCAACTGTCGATTTGCTAAAAATACCTGTCAATAGTAGAAGAAAAGCTATCAAGATTGTCCCTAAATTCCACGAAGCATAGTTAACAGTAATAGCTTTGTAAGTATTACTACCTTTGACCATTTTTTGCATTTTATCCATCAAAATATTCCTTTTGTAAAATTGTTTACGGAAATACACCAGTAATGTATACGCAAAATCTACTAATTTAAAATAGTAATATT
Source organism: Nostoc sp. CCCryo 231-06 (assembly GCA_023522315.1). GTDB lineage: Bacteria > Cyanobacteriota > Cyanobacteriia > Cyanobacteriales > Nostocaceae > Nostoc. The sequence goes on along the minus strand of JAHCSU010000264.1, from coordinate 3,172 downwards.
ACGTAAATATAGGCAATTAGGCCAGTAGAGGAGCAAAGGGCAGGATATCAAATTAGGACTTATATCATATCCGCTTGATTACTTACTAAATCCGGGTAACTCTACCCCATAAAAGCTACGCTTTGTCTCCCTGTTTACGGGGCTACGGTGTATACACAAGTTTTTGGTTTACTGATTTAAGATTTATCATGCAGATACCTCACTTTGGTTTTGGTATACAAAACCTGTTCCTCTCCTTAGTAAGGCTATGGTGTACACATAAGTCTTCTAGAGTTGCCCCCCTTAATCTCCCCAACTCCCCTTAAAAAACTATTCATTATCCACATTTTTCTTTACAATCTTGAAACGCTTGTTTTATAAGTATTTTGAAAACTAAGGTGTCAAGCATACTTGACAAATTAGCTCTTTGTGTTGTAACTAAAATTAGGTTTTTATTGAGAATTAACAACGAACGAATAAGGCTTAGAAAAACGTCAGTAAATTGACTACTCTCACAAATGTTGAGAAAGATCCGGGTAATGGATAGCTTTTTAAGGGGAATTTAACCTTGTTTTGTAGAGATGTGTGTACACCCTAGCCTAAAAGGAGAGGAATGTCCGATAGGACAGGGTGAGGTTTTTCTGTTGTTTTAGGTAATTAGATGACTTATTGTGTACGGAGTAGTTGGAGATTCCGAACTTGAACTGTATCGGCAAAAGATATCGGAAGTATGAAGATATCTGAAGAATCAATCGCAGAAACAATTGTTTCATAACTCCCTTGAAACAATAATTTGCCAAGCTTCAACTTAATGGCAATTTCCCAAAGACTGGCGATGCTGAGATCAACAATATCTGCGGTATCGATCATCATCACCAGATCATCTGGAAGGGATTTTATTCTTCGGTGGCTTCGATTTCAAACTACACTTATTGGAACAAATGAGCATCTTCAATAATTATGCTACATAGTAGTACACAGGAACTTCAGTGAAGTGATCCGGCTGTTGCCCACTGAGGATAATTTGCTGTAAATGCTCTACAGTTGATGGAGAAAAAAATTGTTCTCCTGTCTCTTCATTCACGCGAGCAGGTACGTTCTCAATCATGAATATCTGTCCATTTAGCTCTAAGGTGTAAGTTACCTTTTTTTCAACTAGCGTTTCTTGCTCATGAGTCATCGCCACGGTTTCTCCTTTGTGTAAAGTCTTCATTCCATTTTTGTGGGTCAGGTTGATACAGAGTAATAATTCTGACTAATGGACGAGAGGGATAGCTACATTGAATGTGAATGGGTCTTCGAGCTTGGGTCAAACCACTAATGAGACAGCTTGGGCCGTACTTATCATTTGGATAGTCTTCAATAACCTGTCCATTGGCAATTACCTCTCTGACTTCTTGAACCTGAACTTGCCGTAAGATAGATTGATCAACGGCGTGTTTAGAAAACTCAAATTGTTCATCAGCAACTTTCTGACGGATTTTTTCAATAAGTGAAGTCATGTATCTATTTTTTCACATCCGTCTGGCTCAGGATATATGTTATTTATCCTCCATGTAGACTCTTATTTGCTACGCATCTGTTACTTCGGTTTCAAACTGCACTTGTCTGTACAAATCAGCGATCGCTATTTCCACATCTACAGATTCCAGCCGCAATATATCGCCCAAATTATACTCCGACAGCACCCATTTCCCCTGTTCGTTGCGCCGAAACACTTCTACAATCGGTTGAGCTACTTGTACTAAGACATATTCTTGCAAAGTTGGAGATTGGCGATATTTGGCAAACTTTTTCCCCCTATCGGCTGCTTCTGTTGAAGGTGATAGCACTTCGATAATTAAGCAGGGAAATTGTACCAATTGTGGATCAGTATCTCGCTCATCGCAAGTTACCACCACATCTGGATAAAAATACTTTTGCCCCGGTTCTACCTGAACCTTCACATCTACAATGTACACTTCACAGGAGCGATCGGTTAGGGCATCATCTAGAAACTTCGAGAAATTCAGAGAAATCCGATTATGGTTGCGTGTAGCACCACTCATCATCACAACTTCGCCATCCCAATACTCGTAACGTTCCTCTTGGGTAGGTTCCCAAACTAGATATTCCTCTGCACTCATGAAAATGTAATCGGGTAAAGCAACCATCGGCGCGATCTCTTAATGATTCACTTTTCTAGAATAGCGAAAAAAGGGCGTTCTCTTTTACTATGACTATTTCCACATCCTCTGAACAGAATAAGCATCAAATTTTTTATCCCTGCTAATAATAATTAAGGAGTGATTGATAGCCTGTGCAATCAACATTCGGTCAAATGGATCGCCATGATGTAGCGGGAGATTCCGAACCTGAACTGTATCGGCAAAAGATATCGGAATTATAAGGATATCTGAACCGTCGATTGCAGAACCTATCGTTTCATAGCTCCGTTGAAGCGATAATTTACCAAGGTTAAACTTGATGGAAATTTACCAAAGACTAGCCTAGCGATGCTCAGATAAACGGTATCTGCCGTATTGATCATCATCCTCAGATTATAGCGGTTATCAGTTGAGTGAAGTACAAGAACCCCACCCCCAACCCCCTCCCCGCTCTTCGAGAGGGGGCTATGATGTAACTCATGTGATTAGGAAACGCTATATCTGGAAGGCTGGAGTCATTTTCAGTTAGCCAGATAAAGGCATGAGTATCTAAAAGGAAACTACTCATTCCATATATTCCTTAAAAACTTCGAGAGGTTCATCAAAGTCATCAGGCAAAGGTAAAACAAAAGTTCTTTTTAAGATGCCAGATAGACGCTTTTTTTGTAGTAAAGTTTCCTGGGAAACAGCCTTTGAATAATTCTCAACTAAATATTTGGCATAATGCAAGAGTTCTTGTTTAAGTGGCTCTGGCATTTGATCTAGTGTTTGTAAAATTTCTGCATCAATAGCCATGATTTCTCCTAAGAGGTTCTCCTACTTGTAATTTTAGGGGAATTTCTGGAAGGGATTTTATTTTTCGGTGGCTTCGGTTTCAAACTGCGCTTGTCGCTACAAATGGGCGATGTCTACGACGGGCTACGCCTACGCACACTGTGTAAAAATCGCTATTGTAGGCGATTATGCTGATTACAAGTAGTATGTGCAATCAGATGTGTAGCAAATTAGGCGATCGCCTCGAAAAGAAAACTTTCCGGTCGTACCTT
>JAHCSU010000263.1 GCA_023522315.1 Nostoc sp. CCCryo 231-06 | reverse complement strand
ATATATAACTTTTGTCATCGGTGCAAAAGTGCCTCGTGGTTCTGTTCCCAAAGCGCTTTATTGGGATACCCTCGACCCCTACCACTACGTAAGATTACAAAGCATTGATGAACAATATGATGTATTAATTGTTGGTGGCGAAGACCACAAAACAGGGCAAGCTGACGATGCCGATGCCCGCTATGCCAGACTCCAAACGTGGACGCGAGAACGTTTCCCGATAGCACAGGAGATTTTATTTCGCTGGTCAGGACAGGTAATGAATTCTGATGATGGTATTGCTTACATTGGCAAAAACCCCTTTGATGAGGAAAACGTCTATATCGTCACCGGTGATACAGGCATAGGAATGACCCACGGCACGATCGCGGGGATACTGTTAACTGACTTGATTTTAGGGCGAAATAATAGCTGGGCAGAACTTTATGAGCCATCGCGTGTAAAAATTGGTGGAGTCGGTGATTTTATCTCTGAGAATCTCAACGTTGCTGCCCAGTATTTAGAGTGGGTGACACCAGGTGATGTTGATTCCGTTGAAGAAGTTGCTCCCGGTACAGGTGCAGTGGTGCGACGTGGTTTGACAAAAGTCGCAGCTTACCGAGATGAAAATGGCACACTGCACGAACATTCTGCAATCTGTACTCACCTCAACTGTATCGTCGCCTGGAATTCCTCAGAAAAGACCTGGGATTGCCCATGTCACGGTTCGCGGTTTGATACGCAGGGAAAGGTAATCAACGGCCCAGCGATTAATGGGCTGACACCAGTGGAAAACAAGTAAAAAGTGGAGACTAAAGCTCTAAAGCTTTAGTCTGACTCGAAAGAACTACTTAAATTTCCATATATATATTGAGATCAGTAATATCATGTCCGCATAAATAGTTATGCTAACCACAGTCATTGCAACCTTCCCCACTTGCGAAGAGAGGAAACAAAGCTACCCTTCGTCTCCCCTCGCCGGAAGCAAAGAGGGGATTAAAGAGTGGGGTGCAATGACTGTGGAAATCATAACTAATTACCCGGACATGATATTAGAGGTCAAAGATTCATAAATATTTTTTTGAGTGGGCTGTTTGCCCACTTTTTTATTGTCAATCTCGTAAATATACGGGAACTTCTTGTTCTCGGTTATGGTCACTTGATACCACCTTAAACAGTAAGCAGGTTCCCACTGTAATCGATCAAGCGTGGACGTAGCCCAATCCAGGCATCGCACCCTTTATGTCTAATTTAACGTACCCTAACTCTTCGCCAAACCGCCGTTCGCTTCTATTGGTGCGTACACTTACTATTATCCATTACCAGCTTTTGCTAGATTGTCTTTATATATACAATAATTATAATTTTTTAGTCAAATTAACGCAGACTTAAAATACTTTCAAATCCCGACAATGGATGTTTCTTCATGGAAAAATTTCGCGCTAATCAACTAAATATTAGCATAATTCTTTATATATACACTAAAACTTGATGATAGCTATATCAAACGGTATATTAAAGATTTTTGCGACCAAAACCCTATATACTAAATTAGACTTTGATAAATTTGAGAGTTTTGTTAATTGCAACACCAAAAACTATTAATTTTTAGATGAAATACTAGCGTATCTTATAGTCTATAGTTTTTAAGGTTTAGTCAAAACTATATCCAGTATCATCAAAAAACTGCAAACTTCATGTGGTGCAAAAATCAAGTGGGGAGTGAAAACATGAATTTACGTAGAGATGCATTGCAAATCCTCAAAGAAACTAGCCGAACTTTTTATATCCCAATTAGTCTTTTACCGCCAGGATTACAAGAAGCAGTAGCATCAGCATATTTGTGTATGCGTGCCATTGATGAAATTGAAGATCATCCCGAACTAGATAACGCTACTAAAGCAAAGCTGTTAAAAACGATTAGCCTAACATTACAGGCAGGGGTTGATGGCTTCGCGGTAGATGCTTTCTTTGCAGGATTTAGTGGGTATGAGAATACCTTAGAAGAAGTCACTGTGAGGATTAGAGAATGGTTACTGCTAGCACCAGAAACCATTGCACCTCGAATTTGGGATGCCACTGCTGCAATGGCAGACCGGATGGCTTACTGGGCAGAAAGAAACTGGAAAATTTATACAGAATCTGATTTGGATCGTTATACCTTTGGGGTTGCAGGTGCAGTGGGATTGTTACTATCGGACTTATGGACTTGGTACGATGGAACGCAAACTAACCGTACCGAAGCGATCGGGTTTGGTCGGGGTTTACAAGCAGTTAATATCCTGCGTAACCATACTGATGATTTAGGGCGTGGGGTAGACTTTTTCCCAGAGGGTTGGAGTGCAGAAAATATGCAAGAGTATGCCCGGCGCAATCTAGCCCTGGCAGAAGCTTATACCAAAAACCTTCCTACTGGCCCAGCCTTAGATTTTTGCCAAATTCCCTTAACCTTGGCTAATGGTACTCTTGACGCCCTTGCTAGTGGTAAAGAGAAACTCAGCCGGAGCGATGTTTTTGCACTTCTTGAACAACTGATTAGTGTGAATATGAAAGCCAGCTAATAGTCTCTTAACGACTAATGGAGATGATTCTAAATTACCTCCATACTTGGGCATCCAAAATTATACAGCGATTTTCTGTAAGGGAGTCAGTGCGGTTTTATATCAGGTTCGGTTAAACACTTTTATAGAACTTACGCACTGTACAAAAAAATCATGTTGTGCATCAACGTGAATACGTCGTTTCAGGGTTTTATTAATCATTCATTTTTTGATGATAAATATACCCGTGCTGTAGGGGCACAGCAATGCTGTGCCCTTACGACAGATGTGGTTTTTCAAATCACTCATATTTGGTCTTTCCTGTCAATGCGTAAGTTCTATTTTAATATCTGTAGGTTGGGAAGCCACTGCGCCCTTGCGGTTTACCGACTTGTTAGCGCAACGTCTCCTCTTCTCCCAAAGACAGAAGGGGAGACGTTACCGTAGGATGCTCGAAGGGCTTCGACTTCGCTCCAAATAGATCAACTGGCGTTGGGCACTGCCCTCCAATAGCTTTAAATACCAATTCTCGAAAATAAGACTACAAGTATAATAATTATCTGATTTGACAAAAATTTTACGTAATATTAACTAAACTTTAGAAAATCTTCAAAGCATTTCCAGCAAAAATTACCTGGCAAGAGTTGATTAATATCTAAATAATTGAAAGAGAGTATAATAACTCACCGTGATTATTCGTGCAGCGAGTTGACAGTGCATGAGCTACTGCTTAAATCCTACCTGTCCCAATCCAGAAAACTTGGTATCTAGCCAAAGGTGCCGCTCTTGTGGCTCGCAACTACTATTGCGCGATCGCTATCAGGTGATCAAACCATTAGGTCAGGGTGGCTTTGGAGCAACCTTCTTAGCCAATGATCAAGGCTTACCAGGAGAACCGAGTTGCGTAATCAAACAATTACGCCCATCAGGAAGCGCCCCACACGTTTTAAAGATGGCTAGAGAACTCTTTGAACGAGAAGCCAAAACTTTAGGTAAGATTGGGAATCATCCCCAAGTACCAAGATTGTTAGACTATTTTGAAGATCATGAGCAATTCTACTTAGTTCAAGAATACATCAGTGGTGATACTTTACAGGAAGAGGTCAAACTTAACGGCATCTTAAGCGAAACTGGAGTCAAGCAATTTTTGAGCGAGATTCTGCCACTATTGCAATACATCCACGATCAAAAGGTCATCCACCGTGATATCAAGCCAGCCAACTTAATTCGCCGCACTCAAGATGCCAGAATGGTACTCATCGACTTTGGTGCCGTCAAAGACCAAGTTAGCCAAGCTGCGACAAGTCAATCAGGACAGACAGCATTAACTGCATATGCCATTGGTACTCCTGGTTTTGCACCTCCAGAGCAAATGGCTATGCGTCCAGTCTACGCCAGTGATATCTATGCACTGGGGGTGACATGCATTTATTTACTGACTAGCAAAACTCCTAAAGATTTAGATTACAATCCCAACACTGGCGAGATGATGTGGGAGCAACTTGTGCAAGTGAGTGACCACTTGAGCAATGTATTGCGAAAAATGTTAGAGGTGTCTGTACGTAATCGCTATCAGTCAGCTACAGAAGTTCTCAGAGCATTGGAAATAGAACCATACTTAGAAAGTTTAGCAAAGGGTTTACTAATTAAATCAGATACTGGGTCTAAAGAGCGAACACACAACCACCTGGATAATTCTGCTATTTTATGTAACAACTCTTCTGCTCCTACCGGTACAGGAGTGGCAAAGGTCGCGGCAGCAATTCGCGCTAGACGAGCCAAGACAGCAGCAGAAGCAGGTGGATTACACCAAGTTTCTGGGATGGCCAAATCAGCAACTTTAGCTAACAGCAACAGTAATGGTTCACAAGTTAAAACTTCTAAAGTTGAGCGTAAATTAGATACCCAAGGTTTATTAACTGCTTATCAGAAGGGAAGACGAGATTTTGCTCTACACAATTTAAGTTTGCTGAATCTGCAAGGTGTTGACTTATCCCAAACAAATTTCCATTCCACTCAATTGCAAAAAACCAATCTCCAGGGAGCTAATCTTCACAATAGTGACTTTGGCAGAGCCAGTCTCACTCGAGCTAATCTCAAGGATGCTAATTTGAGCAAAGCATACTTTAACCATGCTGATTTAGAAGGGGCAGACCTGCGAGGCGCAGACCTTAGCAATGCTTGTCTCAGTAATGCCAACCTCCGAGGAGCTAATCTGTGTGGTGCTAATCTCACCAGTGCCAAAATTTCTGATGAGCAGCTAGCACTAGCAAAAACAAATTGGATGACCATCCGCCCCAATGGGAAACGAGGCTTGTTGTGAGTTGAAAGTTTAAATTTGAGAGTTACTCGCTTGCTCTGGCTCCCAGACTAGTTCCCTGCTTTAAAATACTTACCTAAACCTGTCTAAACGTGTTTAGAGATTTCTTCCCGTGTCCACCAAGGTAGTCGGCTACTTCTTGTCAACGGGCGTAAATTTCGGTTAAGCCAACCGTATTTTATCTTCATGGGCATCCCTCAAGTTGATAGCGGCATTTTGATCACGATCTTGAATGTTGCCGCACCCACCACAGTTATAAACACGCTCACTTAATCCCATCGGTTGAATATGACCACAAGATGAACACATCTAAGGGTGATGGAAACCATCTATCGACTAACTCAACCCTAGTCGCATAAAAGGGTTGCTTATAAGTCAATTGCCTACGAATTTCGTAGAAACAGTTATTACTTACAGCACTAGCTAATTTATGGTTAGAAATCATCCCCTGGACGTTTAGATCCTCAATCCTAATAACACTAGCTTTACGGCTTATGTCAGTAGTCATTTTCTGAGTAGTATCTTGCCTAATATTGCCGATACGAGCGTGTTGTTTTGCTAATCTAGTGTAATGAATTCTTGCGTTATTTGATGCCTTAATTTTTAGCTTTTTGTTTCCTAGCACCTTGTTACGATTACGCCATTGAATCCCACATTCCGCACTTCAACTTGAAGTACACAGAAATTACAGTTAAGATAAA
>JAHCSU010000262.1 GCA_023522315.1 Nostoc sp. CCCryo 231-06 | reverse complement strand
GGCATTGGGCATTGGGCATTGGGCATTGGGCATTGGGCATTGGGCATTGGGCATTATTGGTTTAATTCTTCTCCCCCTGCTCCCTGCTCCCTGCTCCCTCATCTCCCGAACTAAGCAATAATAGTTACCTTTCCTGTATCCAAATCGTAACGACCTCCGACAATTTTTAATTTGCCCGATCGCACCTGCTCAGTTAAAAGTTGCGATCGCTTCAATTGTTCAATTTGATATTGCACATTTGCAACCACAGCATTCTCAACCGCGTCACCCGGCTGACTCTTAACCTTTTCCACTGCTGGCTTAATTGCCTTCACAAAAGTACTAATATCACCGAGTAACGATTCGTTTTGGACTGCCGCGGTTACAGCTCCGCAACGTTCATGCCCCATCACCATCAGCAGTGGAGAACCTAACAAGACAACCGCATATTCAATACTACCGATCGCTTCATGTGTAGCGATATTTCCGGCAATCCGAACATCAAAAATGTCTCCAATGCCTTGATCGAAAACAATTTCTGCGGGGACTCGTGAATCTGCACAACTAAGAATAGTTGCAAATGGATGTTGAGCTTGAGCAACTTCCTGCAACCGCAGCGCAGATTGATCGGGGTATTGGGGTTGATGAGCAATAAATCGCTGATTTCCCTCCATCAGCTTTTGTAAGGCTGCATCGGGACTAAGGGATTCCGGGGAAGTTGAGGGTATTTCGGTAGCTTTAGCCTGTTCCACCCGCCAGAGTAAATCGCTAGCAGATAGCATCATCCCAAACGCCCCGGTGATTCCCAACTTCAAAAAGTCACGACGTTCCATGAAATGCTTCATTAATTTATAACTCTCTTACATCGACGCAACACATCTGACAGAGCGAATTTCCATCACATCGGAAACGTAGCAAGTACCTCCAAACTTATTAAGGAGTGGTTTGATATTTTCTACAACTGGCTTGAGTTGTTCTGGCATACAAAACGCGAGGATGTAAACATTATCAAGCATGGTCATGTCTAAATCTTCTGTCGTTCCTCGTAATCCTTTACCAGCAACATTTCGGATTACGGCATGGTTATGTACACCCGACTTGTCTAAATTATCTAAAATTTTGGCAAGCTCAAAGGAGTTGGCGATAATTTCTATCTTTTTAACTAGGTGCATATTATTACCTCCAAAATAGGTTAATTCCGTAGAGATATAACGGAATTCCCACAATAATATTGAACGGAAATGTGACAGCTAGGGCAGTAGAAACATACAGGCTGGGATTTGCTTCGGGAACAGTCATCCGCATAGCCGCCGGGACAGCGATGTAAGAAGCACTGGCACATAATACAGCGAATAACAGCGAATCTCCGCGAGGCATACCGATCAATTTGGCGATCGCTAACCCAATCCCTGCATTAAGTATTGGAATTAGTATGGCAAATAAAATCAGGAAAACTCCGGTTTTTTGCAAGTCTTTAATTCTTCTAGCAGCGACTAGTCCCATGTCGAGTAAAAAGAAGGTGAGAACGCCATAAAACAACCCTTGAGTAAAGGGTTCTAACATGTGCCAACCGCGTTCTCCTGTCAAGACACCGATCAAGAGACTACCGACTAGGAGAAAAACTGAACTATTAAGAAATGCTTCTTGCAAAACTTCCGGCCAGGAAAACTCTCGCTTTCCATCGGCCGTGAATATATTCACCAAAATTAGACCAACTATAATCGCTGGAGATTCCATCAGGGCAAGCGCTGCCACCATATAACCATCAAAAGCAATGCCAAGCTCAGTCAAAAAAGCGCTAGCTGTGATGAAGGTGACGGCACTGATAGAACCGTAGGTTGCAGCGATCGCAGCCGCATCGTAAGTATCCAATTTCCACTTCAGGATAAAAAAGGTGTAAATTGGAACAACGCAAGCCATCATCATTGCTGCCGCGAGTGTTAGAACTACTTCTTGAGTGATGCCACTTTTGATTAGTTCTACCCCTCCTTTAAAACCAATCGCAAGCAGCAGATACAACGAAAAGAGTTTGGGTACTGGTGCAGGAATTTCTAGATCGGACTTGACAAAAACAGCAGTCATGCCTAAAAAGAAAAACAGGATTGGCGGATTTAAAATGTTGGATACAATTAAGCTAAGATCCATGTCCACCCCTCCTTGTATTGGTTAAACCTGAAATTAAAGAAATTTTTCATAAAAACATCCCCGAAACGACTGGAAACCACTTGGCTTTAGACAGTGGCGGAAAGTCCAACGGCAATTTTAATTGCCTTAAAGATTCAACCATACGAATAACCATCCTTTTTGTGAATTGCTGAACAATATTTATAGCTAATGCCTTGAATTAATCCATGCTTAGTTGAGATATTAAAACTTCCAGTACTCCTAACTGCTATTCTCCCAAGATATTCGCCAATTTTCTTACCCGTCGTGACAACACCTTTCACTATATCGCCAGTTTGAAAACCTTTGACAAACTTAAATCTGGGTACATAGCGAGATGGAAAACCATATTTATTAGTCCGACATGATTGCCTAGATCCGTGACCATTAGCTGTGATAAGTATTGGTTTAACTCCTTTAATATTTAAAATCGGTGTTGATTTTCCGACACACGCAGCATCAAGCCAGAACCAATACAATTCCAGTTGTTTTTGCACCAGGGTCTATTTTTAGCCGGAGTGGTGATACCGGAGAATCAGGACTCGATTCTTTTAGGATTAAAGTAAATGGGAATTGTCGATAAACTGCTGCTTTTTTATTTCGTAATAGTTGTCTTGCTTGTGCCGAGTGAATTGGATCTAGTGGTCTTTTTTCTGAATCAATTAAAAATACTTTGGACAGAAGTCCCTCCTTTCGGGTAAAGTTAGCTTCGACAATGTTAGAGGTCGGTACTATATCGAGAACACTGGTTTAACCCTTTAAGCCTGTTTAATTCTCGATTTCTAGAGCAGTAGGCTAGCTTCGCACCCACTGGTAGGTCTTTAACTCTTGTCTCTAACGTAGTTCGGTTAAGAACTTAGTCTGGTAAGCTTAGGACTTCAATTTTCGCTGAAGCCCCGTCTCTTCAGAGCGGGGTTGCTTACGATGTATTGTGTATCGCTACCCAATATCAATTGGGTACTCAAGGAGCGATCGTCCTTTTGGTAACAATACTTATTGGTTAGGTGTTAATCAGGGCTGAGAACAAAAAAGTTAGAGCTTGTCCAGCATTTTTTAATGTTAGATTCCCCGTCGCTGATCTTACGACAGAAAGGGTAATACAATCAGTTAGCCCCCAATCTTTATCAGGACGCTGACTGTATAAGATCCAACCTTGATTCAGCAATTCTGGCTCGAATCTGGTTAAGAATATTGCCACACAATCTTTATTGACCAAGTTTCGTTAAGATATTGTAACCTGGGCAATAGCAACTCTCTATTGATGTGACGCCAGGCAATCGCTTTTTCACATCCATGACAACAACCATCGACTTTCTCAGTCATCTTAACCCTAGCCAACGTCAAGCTGTCGAACATTACTGCGGCCCGTTGCTAGTTGTTGCTGGCGCTGGTTCCGGCAAAACACGAGCGCTGACTTATCGCATTGCGAATCTAATTCTGAAACACCGTGTTGATCCAGAAAATATCCTGGCGGTTACTTTTACCAACAAAGCTGCACGGGAAATGAAAGACCGGATTCAACGGCTGTTTGCTGAACAACTGGCAATGAAACAACATGGTAAGCGGTTGGATTTGTTGACAGAATACCAACAAACGCAATTGCGATCGCAAGTTTACAAAAATACGATCAAAGATTTATGGTGTGGCACTTTCCACAGTCTATTTTCTCGCATCCTCCGCTTTGATATTGAAAAATACGTAGACGAAAAAGGACGGCGTTGGAATCGCAATTTTTCTATCTTTGATGAATCAGATGTGATGACTCTGATTAAAGAAATCGTTAATAAACAGCTAAATTTAGACGATAAGAAATTTGACGCTCGCTCTGTTCGCTACGCTATTAGTAACGCTAAAAATCAAGGTTTATCTCCCCAAGAATTTGAGCAAGACCAACCCAATTATCGCGGACGGGTAATTGCTCAAGTCTACAATTTATATCAAGATAAGTTAGCAGAAAACAACGCTCTCGACTTTGATGATCTAATTCTCGTACCTACTAGATTATTTCAGCAAAATGAGCAGGTATTGGGTTATTGGCATCACAAATTTTGCCATATTCTTGTAGATGAATATCAAGATACTAATCGGACTCAGTATCAACTGATCCACCTATTGGTGACTAACGGCGAAACTAAAAAGAGCGAATGGGAATGGCAAAATCGCTCAGTTTTCGTTGTCGGCGATGCAGATCAATCAATTTACAGCTTTCGGATGGCAGATTTCACCATCTTGCTGGGATTTCAGGAAGACTTTGGTGATGGTTTAGTAGATGATGACACCCAGACGATGGTTAAGCTGGAAGAAAACTATCGTTCTTGTGAAAACATTCTGCAAGCGGCTAATGAACTGATTGAAAATAACACCCAACGAATCGATAAAGTCCTAAAACCGACGCGGGGGCCGGGTGAGCAGATTACTTGTCACAAAGCCGATGAAGAACTCGCAGAAGCGGCATTTGTGATTAATCAAATTAGCACTTTAGAAAACCAAAATCCAGAGTTAAGTTGGGGTAGTTTTGCCATACTTTATCGGACAAACGCCCAATCTCGACCCTTTGAAGAATTGTTGGTGAAATATCAAATTCCTTACACAGTTGTGGGAGGAATGAGATTTTACGATCGCAAAGAAATTAAAGATGTAATTGCGTATTTAAGAGCGATCGCTAACCCATCTGATACAGTCAGTTTATTGCGAGTTATCAATACTCCCCGGCGGGGAGTTGGCAAAACCACTATTGACGCATTGGTTAACGCCTCCCAGCAACTAGGGACAACTCTGTGGGAAATACTCAGCGATGAGACATCAGTTAATACATTAGCTGGACGGGCAACAAAAGCTGTAAATAGCTTTGCCGAAATGATTAGCCGTTGGCAAGGACAAATCGGTACGCTTCCCGTGACTGAGGTTTTGCAAGGAATACTAGAAGATTCTGGTTACGTTCAAGACTTGATGAGTCAAGGCACAGATGAAGCCACAGATCGGGTACAAAACGTCCAAGAACTTTACAACGCCGCGCTGCAATTTCAAGAAGAGAACGAAGAGGTTTCCCTGCGAGACTTTTTGAGTAGCGCCGCCCTCAGTTCCGATTTGGATAATTTAAAAGAAGGGCAGACAGCAGTTTCTTTGATGACTTTGCACGCTTCCAAAGGTTTGGAATTTCCCGTAGTATTTTTGGTGGGATTAGAACAAGGGCTATTTCCAGGCTACCGTTCGTTGAGTGATCCCGCATCTTTGGAAGAAGAACGCCGCTTGTGTTATGTGGGAATTACTCGCGCCCAAGAGCGGTTATTTTTATCACACGCCCGTGAACGCCGTTTGTATGGTTCTCGTGAACCCGCCATGCGATCGCAATTTCTGGACGAATTACCAGAAGAATTATTATCTACTAAACGCGCGAGTCGTCAAACGTATACTAAAACTGCCTCTACTCCTAATGGTAAACAAGATACAACGCAGAGTTGGCAAGTAGGCGATAGAGTATTACATAAAACTTTTGGAATTGGTGAAATTACCCATGTTTTCGGAACGGGTAGTAAAATGTCTGTGGCAATTAAATTTGATAGCTTGGGACAAAAAATTGTTGACCCAAGGGTAGCGCAGTTGCAACGAGTAGAGTGATACAATCGCATATCCCCGATTTTTCAAAGAAGTCGGGGATCTTGTTTTTTATATTTCAATTTCTTCAAAGTGTTCAACAGTGGGAAATGGCTCATAAAAATGATGCAGAAGTTTTTTCCACTCTTGATACTCAGCAGAACTTCTAAATTCTACAGTATGAGATTCTAAAGTTTTCCATCTAACAAGTAATAAGTATTTGCCTTGAACTTCTATACATTTATGCAATTCATGGGATAAATATCCGTTCATTGAGGAAATAATTTTAGAAGCTTTTTTGAAAGCAGCTTCAAAATCTGAGTCTAGACCAGGTTTAATATGAAGCATAACTGCCTCAAGAATCATAAAGTTTTGCGGTGATAATTAAGCTAATGTTAACGTTTAGAGTTGGATTTTCAGACAACTCTAAGAGGATGTTTGAAAAGTATTGGGCGAATAGAATTCGCTACTACACAAACTCTCGTCTTCCTCCGTGGACTAATACAAAATCAGAGGTTCTTAACCCACGGAGGTGGGTAAAGTCTCGTGTAGACGCGGTTTCCAACCGCCAGGGTTAGTAATAAATTAGACTTGTTCATTCATCCTCTAAAATCTACTCATCGTCCACATCTGCAAATATAGAGTTTAAATCCCGATAACCGCTAACTACCCGCACAATCACAATACTATCTTCAAAAACTCGATAAAAAATAATGTAGCTATCAATACCTCTGCCAAACTACGAGGGTTCAACGCCCGTAGAAACGGGATGAATACG
>JAHCSU010000261.1 GCA_023522315.1 Nostoc sp. CCCryo 231-06 | reverse complement strand
TGTCCTAATAGCATCCCAAGTATCTGTACCTCATAGCAGGAGGAAGTGCTGTATAGAAGCTAATCCTGCCAAAATTCCACCAGTCTGGAGTGTAGGGCGAATCGTCTTAGTTGGTGATGCCGCACATGGAATGCCTCCCTTCCTGGCTCAAGGAGCTAATCAAGGTTTTGAAGATGCACTAATAGTTACAACACTCATCACTAAAATTGCACAGGAGAATAACTGGGATAATCTGGAAGCTATAGCCAAAGCCTTCGAGAAATACGAACATCTTCGTCGTCCATTGATAGCATACGTCCAAGAAGCAACATTAAAGCGATCGCCCCACTCGTCAGACAAAGAGTTGCAGGAATTCAACCAACAGGTGTATCGCCGCAATTTTGACCAAATAATAGAAGCACTGTAGTTTACCGTCTGTGAAAAATTTTTATTACAATGCAGATGTCCACTAGGCGGCGTGCTGTCTATCCAGGTAAATCCAGAAGATAATTGATGAGTAATCAACTACAAGACTACGATCCTAGCGGCATAGGTGAAGTAAATGGCAATCTCTTAGGTTTGCCCTGCGATTATGAGTCTGCAAACCTGATTGTCTTTGGTGTGCCGTGGGAAGTCACTGTTTCCTATGGCGCAGGCACTGCTAACGGGCCACAGCGAATTCTCGATGCTTCGACTCAACTAGATTTGTTTGATTTTGATAACCCTGATGGTTGGAAGCAGGGAATTTTCATGGTGGAAATTCCCCAAGATATTTTAGAGAAGAATACATATTACCGCGCCTTGGCAGCACAAATTATTGAGCGATTAGCCCAAGGTAAACAACTCTCAGATACACCAGATTTAACACCTGTCCTCACAGAAATTAATCAAGTTTGTCAACAGGTAAATCAATGGCTGTTTGAAAATTGTCAAGAAGCAATTGACAAGGGTAAGCGAGTTGCAGTTATTGGAGGAGATCACAGTTCGCCATTAGGTTATTTCCAAGCATTAGCGGCTAAGTACGCAAACTATGGCATTTTGCACATTGATGCCCACGCAGATTTACGCGATGCTTATGAGGGATTTGAGTTTTCTCATGCGTCTATTATGTTTAATGCGATGAAAATACCGCAAATTTCCAAGCTAGTGCAAGTGGCTTTGCGTGATATTAGTCATCATGAAGTGGAAATGATTGACCAATCTGATAGTCGCATTATTGCATATTACCACTCAGCCATTAAACAAAAGCTTTACTCTGGAACAACTTGGATTGATTTATGCCGAGAAATTATCAGTCATTTACCTGAGTCTGTTTACATTAGCTTTGATGCAGATGGTTTAGATCCAAAACTCTGTCCAAGTACAGGTACTCCTGTTCCAGGTGGGTTGGAATTAGAGCAAACTTTTTGTCTGTTCCGGGAATTGGTTAATAGTGGGAGAAAAATTATTGGCTTTGATATCTGCGAAGTCGGTGATGGTGAGTGGGATGGTAATGTTGGGGCGCGGGTAGTTTACAAGCTAGCGAATTTAATGGATTTATCTCAGCATAATTCGTAATGACGCTCGTTCCGACGCTGCGCTATCGCTAACGTAATTGGATAGACAAATTGTCGAGCTAAAAGGGCGATCGCTTTATCTTTTTTAATAATTGACCAATAGCGATCGCTAAATTATAAGCTCTGATATCTGTAAAGTTGGTAATTCTGAATGGGATAACAATGTATGTGCGCGGCATGTTTGCAATCTGGTGAATTTGATGGATTTATCTCAGCAATAAACCACAGTTTGCTCGCAGGTGATTAATAATTTTAAAACAGCGACGCTATCGCCATGCCCCCAATAAACTGTAGGGGCACGGCACTGCCCATTGGTGTCAACTTAAAGCAAAAGCTAGCATTGGCAAGCTTTCTAGGCTT
>JAHCSU010000260.1 GCA_023522315.1 Nostoc sp. CCCryo 231-06 | reverse complement strand
TGATTACAGAAGCCCAAACTGTACTTGGTACTCCAAGTCACTGTGGGTAGTTCACCCCTTAATTTCCGCAAAACTATGTGGTAGGTATCTGAATAGCTATAATTTTAAAAAAACTTCAACTAACGCGGGCGAAAACATAGTCCCGGGTGCGAGAATCCACGGGGTTAGTAAAGATTTTATTTGTAGTACCAAATTCAACCATTTGAGTAATGCGATTTTCATTACTATAAAAGAAAGCTGTAAAATCAGATAGGCGAGTAACTTGCTGCATATTGTGAGTAACCATCACAATTGTCACTTCAGAGCGCAAGTTATGGATCAGATGCTCAACTTTCATACTACCAACAGGATCAAGACCTGAACAAGGTTCATCCATTAATAGAACGTTTGGTTTGACTGCTAAAGCACGGGCAATACATAGTCTTTGTTGTTGACCACCAGAAAGCTCTAAAGCAGATTTGTGCAGCTTATTTTTCACTTCATCCCAAAGTTCGGCAGCTTTGATGGCAGATTCAACAATTCCATCTAATTCTACTTTCGGATGCCATCCAACTAATTTCACGCCATAAGCAACATTATCGTAAACGCTCATGGGAAAAAGATTTGGCTTGGGAAAAACCATACTAACTTGGCGACGTAAGCGATTGGTGTTGACCCGACGCTCATAAATACTTTGTCCAAAAAATTCTACTCTTCCTTCAATTTTCACATCTCCTTGTAATTCACTCATGCGATTTAACGATTTAAGAAAAGTAGACTTGCCACAACCACTAGAACCAATAATTGCCGTGACTTGGTTTTGGTAAATATCCATTGACACGCCTTCAACTATCTTTTGAGTGTCGTAATAGAAGCTGAAGTTTTTGACTCTGATGGCTGGAATTAGTTTACTCATATTCCCAAACGTGTGAAATAAAAGTTGACGAAGTAAAGTAGTACAAATCAGCAGCGCTGTTTCACTATGTTACTCCTAAAAGGAGATATTCATGGGAATTACGTAGTTATACAGTAGTCATACAGCAAATAAACTGTTAATAGATATTTATATTAAGACTGTGTTTGAAAATTTATTTCTTACAGACTTTTTATACCCTAATACGCTTGGGTTAGAGCCAAAAATATTAAATTGTGTAGGTTGGGTTGAGGAACGAAACCCAACAAAGTCCTGAAAATGTTAGTTTTCTCAACCCAACCTACAATTATCCTTAACTAAACCGTATTGTTTTATACCTACTTTTTGCACCTTAACTTATATGTCATCCTTTCCTATTAAAAAGGATTTGGGCTGGTTCGACTTAAAATAGCTATGAACCTATCCCACTAATAATATTTGTGCTAGAAAGCTTAAGCTTACTGAGAAACGAAAACGAAAAATCAAGGTTTTCAAGCACATTTTACGAAAAGAAGTAGGTATTTTTAGAATAGTGGGATAGGTTCATGTAGAAATAAAAATATTAATATCATATACCCCTCATAGGTAGTGAGGAGCTAGCTTATCTAATAAAGATGAATTAGTAATTATTTTTAAATCACACTTTATAAATATCCTCTAGTACAAGATGGTTCGACAAAAATCATTAAGTCATGCTAAAACTTACCTTAACCAAAACGCCCTGAAATGTAGTCGCGGGTGCGGGGGTCTAGTGGGTTATTAAAGATTTGCTCTGTAGCGCCAAATTCAACCATTTGACCAATCCGACTTTCATCGGTGCTAAAGAAAGCGGTAAAATCAGAGACGCGAGCGGCTTGCTGCATATTATGGGTAACGATCGCAATTGTCAACTCAGACTGCAAACTATGGAGTAGTTCTTCAACTTTCATAGTAGCGATGGGGTCAAGAGCCGAGCAAGGCTCATCCATCAGTAAAACTTTTGGCTTGACTGCTAAAGCACGGGCAATACATAATCTTTGTTGTTGACCACCAGAAAGCCCTAAAGCTGATTTATCCAGCTTATCTTTGACTTCATCCCAAAGAGCAGCACTGTGAAGTGCAGATTCGACAATTTCATCTAATTTTACTTTTGAATACCTGCTTGCTATCTTCATACCGTAGGCAACATTTTCGTAAATGCTTATCGGAAAAGGATTCGGTTTTTGGAACACCATACCAATTTGGCGGCGTAACCGATTGATGTTGACACGAGGAGCATAAATATTCTGACCAAAAAATTCTACATCGCCTTCAACTTTCACAGTACCTTCTAATTCGCTAATGCGATTCAGAATTTTGATGAAGGTAGATTTACCACAACCACTAGGGCCAATAATTGCAGTTACTTGATTCTGATAAATATCCATTGACACCTTTTCGATCGCTTTTATTGTGCCATAGTAAAAGCTGATATTTTTAACTTTAATGGCTGGAATTAGCTTATTCATAACTTGCCCAAGATACGAAACAAAAAATTATTTTTACTTTATTCTTCTCTGTCTAATAACTAAACGCGAGACAATACTGACACATAAAATTAAGCTGAGTAGAACTATAGAAGTAGTCCATACTAATTGGCTTTTTTCTGGATCGGGGTCGTTGTAGAGGTTAAAAATCAATACTGGTAAGGAAGCTGTTGGACTTAACAATCCTTCTGACCAATCTAGACTAAATAAAGCAGTAAAAATTAAGGGTGCTGTTTCACCAGCAGCACGAGCTACAGCTAATAAAATGCCTGTAGTAATTCCGGGGATTGCAGCAGTCACAACAATGCGAAGGGTAGTTTGAAAGCGAGTTCCTCCTAAAGCAGCAGAAGCTAGACGTTGTGATATGGGAATCAGTTTTAAAGATTCTTCTGTTGTAAGTATAATTACGGGTAGCATAATCACAGATAAAGCAAAACCACCTGCGATCGCACTAAATCCTTTAGTTACCAAAACTATCACACCGTAAGCGAATACACCTACAACAATTGAAGGCACGCCTGTAAGAATGCTGCTGATAAAACGAACAAAACTAGCAGTTGGGCTGGTTTGACCAAATTCCGCCAAGAAAATTCCTGTCATTATCCCTGTAGGAATACTTAAAATAGAAGCAATTGCCACCATAATTATGGTTCCCAGGATAGCATTGCCAAAGCCATTGTCAATCACTGCTTTGACAAACATATCCGATTTCAGTCCAGATATTCCCCGGACGAGAATTTCCCACAAAATTGATAATAAAGGAATGAGTGCTAGACCTGTCAAACCAAATGCGATCACATTCATTGCATAGGTAAAGATTACTCGCTCTGTTGGCAGAGGGCTGCATAATTCTGCCGCTAGAGATTCATCAGTTTCTGACTGGATATAACTACTCATATTTTTTATAAATTTTGATTGATCAACGTCTTATTAAATTGAGGTATTTGTATTAAAATATTCCTATTTGTTTTTCCTACCAACCCATTTCACCAATAGTACAGCGCCAATATTTACAGCTAGAGTCAACCCAAACAAAATCAACGCCAAATAGCTTAAAGCGCCTATATGCAAACCCGGTTCAGCTTCGGCAAATTCATTAGCTAATACAGAGGGGATTGTATAACCTGGATTGAGTAAAGAAGCACTGATTTGAGCAGAGTTACCAATCACCATAGTGACAGCCATTGTTTCACCCAAAGCACGTCCCAAGGCGAGCATTCCTGCACTCACCATTCCAGAGAATCCAGCTGGTAGCAAGACCCGAAAAATTGTTTCCCAACGAGTACCACCTAAAGCCATAGATGCGCTACGTAATTCTTTAGGGATAGCCATTAGTACATCACGACTAATTGCTGCCATTGTGGGCAAAATCATGATGGCTAGAATAATTCCAGCAGTCAACATATTAGTCCCAGTAGGGTCTTCTGTATTAAATAGTGGTATCCATTTAAAAGCGTTAGCTAGCCATTTTTGTAGAGGTTCTAGAACTGGAATAAAGACAAAAATCGCCCACAAACCAATAATGACACTTGGAATTGCTGCAATTAATTCAACAACAAATGCTAAGGTTGTTCGCAGCGATGAAGGTAAAAAATTTTCACTAGTGACTAAGGCTACTGCTATTCCCACTGGGACAGCGAATAAAATAGCGATCGCACTACTTACTAAAGTTCCATAAATATAAGGTAATGCACCAAAAAGCTGATTACCTGTATCCCAATCTTGATCCCACAAAAACCCCAGCCCAAACTGCTTAATGGCTGGTAGAGCTTCGGAGAAAATTACCCAACTCATCACAAATAGAACTGCAACGGTAATCACCGCAAAAAAGTATACTAGCCGTGTAAAACCTTGGTCAAACCAGAGATTTCTGCCGCTAATAGCTGTTAGATTGAAATTTTCATCGCCTAGATTTGAATCAGGTGATGAATTTCTGTCGGCTGGTTCCGATGAATTTGCCATTATAAACCAATCAAATAGATTTTTTATTGCTAGTAGAGTGAGTTTTTAACTCAACCTATTAGGAGAGGAAAGTACTAAGATTCATGGCTCAAGCATTAAAAGCCTGAAATCTTGATTTACCCTAGAGTCTATTTTCAAACTACTAGTTTAGTTTCCCAAATTTTTAGATCCCCCTAAATGCCCTGATAAATTGGGGTACTTTAAGAGACTCTTAGCCCCTTTTTTAAGGGGGATTGGGGGATCTCTTATGTATAAGACCTAAAAATTGCAAATTAAGGCTTGACAGAGCTATTCACTGTCTGAAGCACCCGATTTGCGACATTAGATGGAATTCTGGTGTAGTTAAGGTCATCGTTATATTGTTGACCGTCTTTCAATACCCAATTAATCCATTTCTTAATAGCATCAGCTTTAGCAGCACTAGCATACTGTTTGTTAACCATCATCCAGGTGAGGCCGACGATGGGATAACCTTGTCCTGGATCTCCTACGAAAACGCGGTAGTTGTCTGGAAAACTCACAGTTGCTAAAGCTGCATTTGCAGATTGTAAAGAAGGAGCAACAAATTCTCCTTTTTTATTTTGTACGAGTGCTGATTTGAGATTGTTTTGGACAGCGTAGCTATATTCTACATAACCAATAGAACCACGAGTACGAGATACTAAGGCAGCTACACCTGGATTGCCTTTACCTTTGAGGACGTTTGGCAGATTCCATTTGGGAGCAGTGTTAGCTCCAACTCTGCCCTTAAAATAACCACTGATAGCACTCAAATGATTGGTGAAAATGAAAGTTGTACCGCTACTATCAGCGCGAACAGCAAATTTAATTGATTGATTTGGTAGATTAGCACCCGGATTATCAGCTTTAATTTTTGCGTCATCCCATTTGGTAATTTGACCTGAGAAAATTGCTGGTAGTGTAGCGCGGGACAATTTGAGATTATTAACGCCCGGAAGATTGTAAACCACAGAAACAGCACCGCCTGCTGTGGGTACTAAGATTACCCCATTCTTGACTTTAGCGATTTCATCATCTTTCATTGCAGCATCACTACCACCAAAGTCAACAGTTCCAGCAGTGACTTGACGAATGCCGCCGCCGCTACCTATTGCTTGGTAGTTAATTTTCAGGTCTGGATACTTCTTCTTCACTTCACGAGCATAGCGTTCGTAAAGCGGAGCCGGAAAAGTTGCTCCTGCACCATTGAGAGTTTGAGCTTGTGCGATCGCACCAAAAAATGGACTAAGTGCAACAAAAGTTGTCACCACTGAAGTAGCGACGACACGATTCAAAATGGTGGTCGAAAAAATCATATAACCTCTGATTAAAGGAATATTTTCCTGCTGTAATTTCAGCCTTACAATAGACTACATTTTTTATAGTTAAACTTTGTTTAACAAATGATAAAATTAAAATTAATATCTGTTTAAATTTTACTTTTAAAGACTCTTTGCTTATTGATATTTGATTGCAGAAATTAGTTAAGTAAAAATATGCAGATGAAAATTTTAAGTTTAATTTAAATTTGTAACTTTTGTATGGCTTTGTTCGCGGGAGAGAATTTCGATTATCCACTCAGGTGCTGCGGCAAATGTATTGGCAATATCACCATTTTCGTCTACTAACTATATTAGTTGATGCTTCCTTACGGCTACAATACAGCACCAAAAGTACAAATAACCCAATTCCTGCCAGATATTTAATCGCATCAGGTACGCTGGGATTAGGCGAAAAGAAACCTTCGATCGCACCAGCAATAACTAACATTGGTACAATCCCAAATATTAGCTGCACCGCTTGAGAACCGTAAAATTTCAGTGC
Source organism: Nostoc sp. CCCryo 231-06 (assembly GCA_023522315.1). Taxonomy (GTDB): domain Bacteria; phylum Cyanobacteriota; class Cyanobacteriia; order Cyanobacteriales; family Nostocaceae; genus Nostoc. The sequence goes on along the minus strand of JAHCSU010000260.1, from coordinate 3,710 downwards.
ATCCCCACGCCGATATTTACCAGGAAATAAAATTGCTTTTGCTAATAAAAATCCTGCACCCCCAGCAAAAAAAATAGCGGGTAATTCTAAAGAACCATGCGGCAACACAAACGCCCAAAAAGGATAAGCAAGATTATTTTGACCCACTAAAGTGCCAACAGCACCAATCAATAAACCATTAAATACCATCAAATAGGCTGTGTATAGCCCAGCCGTGATCCCACCAGCGACAGCCCCAAAAGACACCGATAGGTTATTGATCATGATACTGCTGGATGCCAGAGGTTCAATGCCGACAATTGACCCCATCCATAATTTATGCTCATCTCGCACCTTGGTAATCAAGCTTTCAGGTACGATCAACGACATAAAGCTGGGGTTTTGCCAGGAATACCACCAAGCCACTAGTGCCCCCAGTAGAAACAGCGCCGTTGCAGCAGAAATATATGCAAATGTTTTCTGAACTACAGATGGTAATCCCCATTGGTAAAATTTTAGGATTGCCTGCCATTCCTGTCGCCGCGAACCTTGGTAAATCTGCGTATAGGCACGGGTTGTTAAAGATTGTAAACTTTGTATCAAAGTGTTGCCGATTTGCTGAGTTCGGGCACGAGCCAAATCTGCCGCTACTGAACGATACAAACTCGCTAACTCTCTAATTTCTGCTGCCCTTAAGGACTTTAACCCTTTTTTTTCTATCTGCCTTAATAGGGCATCCAGACGTTGCCAATTTGGTTCTCGTCGCGCAATCCAACGTTGAATATTCATGAATTTTGGGAACACTGAGTTTAACTTAGCTTAAGATAACCTCAAATTCATCTCCGTAGTTTCAAGGGAAATTTACCATTATGTCTGAAAGCTTTGGATCTCCCGGTCAGATACAACCACTAAGTGTTGGGAATGTAGTGAGTGCTGCCGTGCGGTTGTATCGTTCTCATCTGAAAGACTATTTTTTACTAGCACTGAAAGCTTACGTATGGGTACTGCTTCCAGTTTATGGATGGGCTAAGTTTTATGCCCTTTCAGCGCTGATTTCTCGTTTGGCCTTTGGCGAGTTGGTCAATCAACCCGAAAGTATTTCGTCAGGTCAGCGTTACGTGAATTCCCGATTGTGGCAGTTTTTAGTCACAATGCTGTTAATGCTTTTGATTGGTATAGGAATTGGCTTAGGCGTTGTAGTTTTATTTGTTTTGTTTGGTTTTTTATCAGCGTTTGTAGGGTTAGGACAGCAAGGAAATCCAGCTACTTCTATTCTCATTATTATCTTTACCATTGTGGTGAGTATTGTGGCAATTGTGGCAGTTTTTTGGCTTCTTACGCGATTCTATTTAGTAGATGTGCCCCTTGCCATTGAAGACAATGTTAATGGTGTATCAACTATTAGCCGTAGCTGGGAATTAACTCAAGGTCACGTCTGGCGGATTCTATCTATCTCATTTGTAGCTTTTTTGATCACAATACCTGCTCAAATTGCTCTCCAGATTATTTCTACTGTGATTCAGGTAATTTTCTTGCCCTTAATAAATGAGAATTCTACTATTTTTTCTCCAATTTTGATTGTCTTGATCCTCGCATTCAGTTTTAGCACTGGCGCAATAATTTTGCCATTTTGGCAAGCAATCAAAGCTGTTATTTACTATGACATGCGGAGTCGTCGTGAAGGCTTAGGCTTGCAGTTACGCGATCGCAAAATTTAAACCACAGTATAAAGACGATCATGCACCTGTTCAATAATGTTAAATTTAATACTCCAGAAAGCGTAGAACTAGAATTCACTCTTGCTGGAATCGGAAATCGTGCCTGGGCTTTGCTCATTGACTATCACGTTTTGGCTGTGATTTGGGTGGGATTTTTCACAGTTTGGTCTATCGTTTCAGTCCAGTTAGGAGATTTTTGGGTAGATATTTTCGGTACCGCAGTGACTTTATGGTTGATAGCGATCGCATTCCTTGCCAGTTTTATTATTTACGTAGGATACTTTGTAGTTTTTGAAACTTTATGGTTTGGACAAACCCCTGGTAAACGGGTTGCTAAAATTCGCGTGGTTCGAGATGATGGTAGACTCATCGGGCTACAACAAGCAACGCTACGTGCTTTACTGCGACCCTTTGATGAAACTTTGTTTATTGGCGCTTTTTTAATTATGTTGAGTCGTCGAGAAAAGCGTTTAGGTGATTTAGCTGCTGGCACAATTGTAATTCAAGCCCAAACACCCACTGCATCCACGACATTGACAATTTCAGAACAGGCAAAAGGACTTCATGAACAGTTAATCGAAATTGCTGATTTATCGCAATTGTTGCCTGATGATTTTGCTGTGATTCGTGACTATTTGCAGCGACGTGGTGCAATGTCGCTAAAAGCAAAAGCCTTACTATCTGTTAAGTTAGCCGAGCAAGTTGTAGCTATTATTAATTTAGAAAAGTTGCCAGAAGGTGTTACATCTGATGTATTTTTAGAAGCTGTTTATCTCGTTTATCAACAACCGGGATTTTAGGCTAGATATTTTATTTAGAGCATTGACAAAAAGCTAGGTTTACCTAAAAGCCAAAATCAGAGGATTTATCTTTGACTCGCAACAAACGTTCTTGATGCTCATCTCCTTCTTGTCGAGTCCGCCTCAGAATGAATTCTGAGTCTAATAGCGAAAGTCGTCTAAAGACGACTGAGAAAAGATTATAGTCCGTTTTAACGGACTTTAGCTATTAGCCCAGAACTTTAGTTCTGGGCAGCTTATGTCTAGAAGGAAATAGCCCTAACTAACTACTAACTAATGACTTAAAAATCTAAAATCGGCCAGTCTGGTTCACGATAATAGCGTGTCATGTTGTCAAACTTTCGCAATTCGACACGATTGATCAAAAATTCTGGCAAATTTAACAGCCATTGATCATTCAATTGAGAAAGCATTGTGCTGAAATTTGTGCGGTCTAAGTCAGATGAAACCTCCCCAAAATAAGCTAATGTAACATGGGCTGTGAAGTGATAATGCTGCTCAATACCCAAAGCAATTAACTTGGGATTTTGATAAATTGTTCGGCGAAATTTAATAATTTCCTCGTAGCAGCCTTCATCCTTCGGTACTAAACAAACGGCTACAGCTCTTGGCATCAGTATTAGTCCCAGCATTTGCCATTTAATCGGATGACTCCTGTTTGTCATCAATTGTTGATATTGCTGAAAGGTTTCGGCTAAACAAGAGTGTAACTCTTCGTCAAATTTGGGATTTTTTTCGCAGGCGTCAAGGTAAGCATTGTCCCAAATTAAATCCGCTAAAGTCATGTGGAAACTAGCAGGAGGTAAAGGCACAATCAAATCACGGCTTACAGGCAACTGCAAAAGTTCCTGTTGGTAAGTCTGTAATTTGGCATAGAAGGCAGAATTTTGCGATTCTTCTCCTGCTGGCGGGGTAATTAGCGTATAGCCAGGAAAGGACGCTGCTTGTCTCAACCCAGAATGTGGCTGAAATTTAGAAGATTCCTGGATATGCTGGACTTGGGATCTGTGGGCTTCTGGCAGCGTCAGCCGTGCTAACCGATTTAAGTAAGTTTGATAGTTGTCGTCCAATCTTCATAGCCTCATGCTCTCACTTGATAGATTTTAGGGAAAATTACCTTAATTAACAGAATGATTTTAAAAGTATTTAATTTTGGGAGTGGGGACTTGTACTGAGCGACTTGTACCGAGCGAAGTCGAGGTAAGCCGAAGTA
>JAHCSU010000026.1 GCA_023522315.1 Nostoc sp. CCCryo 231-06 | reverse complement strand
TCATGGACAAAGCTTGGATGTACAAAGGTTCGGCATCGCTGTACCTTGCCTGTGAATAGTAGAGTCCTGCCAAATTGTTCAAGCTTTGTGCCACATCGAGGTGTTCATCCCCCAGCAGGCGTTTTCTCATGGACAAAGCTTGGATGTACAAAGGTTCGGCATCGCTGTACCTTGCCTGTGATTTGTAGAGTCCTGCCAAATTGTTCAGGCTAGTTGCCACTTTAGAGTTTTCATCCCCAAAACGTTTTCTAGCAACTGATAAACTTTGTTTACGCCAAGGTAAAGCTTGCGCGTAGGCTCCTTGACCTTCGTAAAATCGACCCAAGCCCAAAAAAGGCCAGATTAAATCATCATCGCTTAACCAAGCTTGGTAAACTGTAGCAGTTCCGGCAAGGTGAGGGATAGCTAGAGTTGCTTGAGCAATTTCTATCAATGTGGGTGTCTCAGGAATATCTTTTGCTACGGCTACCATTGCTTGACAATAGCCGCGTTTGAGTTCGTCAGCTTCCGCTAACTCTTCTAACTTCTCCCGTAATAATTCCTGAATTCGTTCGTGAACTTGGTAGGTGTCATCTGCCAATTCTTGCAGCAGATAACGCTCAACTAAAATAGTGCAGTTAGCTTTGAGGTCAAATTCCATAAGGCTAGCACTTGCTGCTGATTCAACCATTGACCAGGGGATAGGAGCCAAAGCAAACAAACTCAACAGACAAGCCAATTTTTGTGCTTCTGGTTCCAAGCTTTGCCAATTCAACTCAAAAGCTGCTGCTACACCAGACTCACCTGCTGATGCTTGCTTTTGTAGCTGTGCAAGAATGTCTGCTAACATAACACTCCCCCTCGATTGCGACTATACGCTGCTATTTGGTAAAGTCCAATAGGTATATAGCCCATTAATTTGCAAATTCCTTTTGCTGTCTCCGCCTCCTGTTGAACATATTCATCCCCCAATAGCTTTGCTAATAATTCTAAGGCTGCATCTGGTGACAATTGACCTAACGGCAGTGATGGATATGTTAACCCTGTGTTTTGACGAGTGGTAATTAACACCTTAAACCGAGAACCATTGAGTGGTAGATAGGGTTTAATTTGCATCCAGTCTTTGACATCATCAAATATCAATAAAACTTTGCCAGCTTGCCAGTTCCGCCAGCAATAAGCAACTTGACCTGCTAGGCTTAATCCATCAGGAAGATTAAAATTAGGTAAATTCACAACTCCAAACTCTACTAACTGGGTTCCCAAATCAATACCTTGGGGATTTAACCAACAACACCCGCCAGAATAATCTTCCAAATATTGCCATGAGTATTGAATAGCTAACTCTGTTTTACCCACGCCACCTTGCCCAGTTACATCGGTAATAGCTACAACATCATTTGCTTGCAATAGCTGACGCAATTGTTCTATTTGCTCATCCCTCCCTACAAACTTACGAGCTTGACTCTGTTGGATATTATGCGGGATATCAAACGGGTTGAAATGAGATTTTTCAATATCTCCATCCCAACTGCGGGAATAAAAATAAGTCGGCAGTTGTTTTTTATCTAAACCGTTAAATCGCTGCTTAACTGCCTCAGTAGCTTCCCTCATATTCGGGGGAAAAGTCCCATTAGCTGCGGCAAAAGCCTCCCGCAAAGCTTGAGAAAAGTATCCTGTTTTATTGTCAGCATTTACCTTAGCTTGCTCTCCTTCCCGCGTAGCCAGTAACACAAATTGTTGACTATCTTTATGTGGCTGTCCACTCAAAAAAGCTTTGCCACCTAAGTTAGTTGGTCTTCCCTTCGACTCTAAAACATAATTGGCACAGGCATCAATAATACAAATATGATTCCGAATCTGAAATTTATCGGAACCCAACAAAACTAATAAAGAATTTAAATCTAAATTCTGCCAATTCTGTTTATTTGCATCAGCACAAAGCAACCTCCGCTCTCGTTCTGAGGTAATCAAACCATGTCCCGCCCAAAAAATGTAGAGTAAATCCCCCGACTTTGGGGATAAAAAGTTAGTCACAATGTCGGAGATATTTTGCTCAGTTGCAAACTCTACAGTTAACCCACATTCCCCAATTAACTGATGATTTTCTACCAGCGCTGATAAACATAACCGAATATTCTCCTTCGGTACACCGCGCCGATGCAGCCAATGAGCAAATTTCAGCGCATCATCGGCTGGCCCCCCACCCGTCACATTCCAAGTAGATTCATGGTACTTTTCAATACCCACAATTAACCCAAATGTCCGCTCAGGTTTAGCCATCAACTGCATGATGACCTAGCCTCTCACGTTATGTGGAAAATCACCTAACCCCCCAACCCCCTTCCCTACAAGGGAATGGGGAGTCAAACTCCCCTCTCCGCTTCGGAGAGGGGTTGGGGGAGAGGTTCTTCTACGATTACTGAATTGGTTTTCTAGATTCCGTAAAAAGTAAAACATTATGGCAACCTCGAAATAATCGCCTCCCAGGTTTTAGCATTTGTCCAATAAGCACCGTGGGAACGGGGAAATGGTTGTCTGCTATCCACTCGCACATCCTGCACTCTATCAGGGAAAATTTTCTTCCCAACGTAACTGAGAAAATCCCGTAAATCGTAGATATTCAACCATTCAGGGAAATGCTCTGGCAATAACTGCCCATATTCTAAGCTGTAGAGGGCGTTAATCTCATATAAAAATGGTGCTTGAGAACCAACTGTTACCAATAATTCCACCTGAGACAACTGCTGCTGCACTAGCAAATCTACACAAGCGATACCTCCCAAGCTATGGGCGATTAAAACTACTGGTGGTTCTGCTTGGGCAATTTGTTCCTGGATAAACGCCCTGATTTTTTCACCCCGCGTCTGATACAGCAAAATATCACCAGGCATAGGCGAAATTTTATCAGTTAACTCAAGGCGGTTTCCTCTGACATAATTTGTTCCGCCGTGCTGTGCTAATTCCACAAGTGGCTTTAATAACCAGCCACCTAATCCTAATTCAGCCTCTGTCAAAGCCAGAGTTAGCAATTCCACAACTTTATCCCGCAATTGGGCATCGGTGAGTATGGGGGGAAATTTTTCTTGCTGTTCGCTAATAAACATTGCTTGAGCGACAATTGCTCTAGCTATTGGTGGATAATATTCACTCAAATCAGATTCGGAAACTGTGAGCAACGCCCGTTCATACGGTTCACTGTGGATAACCGCCTCTCGTGCTGGCTCAAATACCTCTGCAATTCCCGCCTCTTGCAACTTAGCTTGCAGTTGAGATACCGGAGTGAGACTGGCTACACGAGATTCTAAAACATCCCCTGGTTCTTCCCCAAAGGGATTTCCTGACTCAATCGGTTTCAAAGACAACAGCCGCAATTCATACAGAGGATCGCGGTATAATTGCCGCCACAATACAATATCTGCGTCTTCTTCTAGCCCAGATAAAGCCAGTGTCGCATCTTCCAAGGGTACTGATGCCCGATTATCATTAAACCTTGCACCTAATGAACCCCAAAGGCAGCGAGCAACTTTGATATCAGGACGTTGGGCGTGAATCTTTTGCTCAATTATCTCAAAAGTTTCGTTGTATTCTTGTTCTCTAATGCCAGTGCCATGTACAAATATTACAGTAGTCATTATGATAAGGCTGGCTAGCGATCGCAAAGCTTTCCTCTGTATTATTCCTCACTACTTTCTCTGACACAAGTTGATTTCATTCACTTAGTTTATTAAAAACTTCTAAAATCTGTCGGCAAATTTTTTTGAGCTTATGCCCAATTTCATCAGAAGGCGAAGATGTGCCAACAATACTCCAGTTATCTACCGTAGAAAGTCGCCACGCTTCGCCGCGATGATCAAATCCAGCTACCTCCACACCGATCGCACGGCGGGAATTATTGATGGGATCTTGATAAAATCGGATTTGAATTAAAATACTGCGACTTCGCCAAGATTTGCTGATACCAGGAAAGTGAAAGCCAATATCTATAGAGTCTGGATCAACTAACTCCCTGGTTTCTGGATCATTCTTCCAGGGTTTGAGATCAGATTTGGCATCAGGAAACTCGAATTTGAACAAATTAACCACCGTAGCAATGTTGCTGGCGAGTTCAAGGTTCGTTGCCTGTTCAGCTGCGTTCACTAAAAAATACTCCTATATTGCGTCGGCATCTTCCGGGATGTGAAGACAGAAAAACCGCCAGAAGGGCTTATATTATTGGTGTTTCAGCTTATCAAGACCTTTGAGATTTAGCAACTCTAAATCATACTTCCCTAACAATCCTGGTTACTAGACAGATATCAAAAATCGCTTCTTGTTGGGACTGGCTAACACCTATTAAGTAATTATACTTAAAAAAACCTTAAAAGCAGGTGAAACCCTATTTTTCGGAAAAAATATCAAGATTTTCTGCAAAATCCCAGCGAGAGAGTGACTGTTCAGATTTAATTGACTAGAGTGAACGATAAATTGCGCTAGCGATCTAAAATGACACTGTTAATCGGCAAAAAAACAGTAATCAAGTTCAATGTATGGTGCGTCAACGCTCGATTTTTTCATTTTTCCTAGTATTATTGGCCACATTCCTCATTAGTTGTGGCGGCCCTAGTGTCGCGGTGGCACCTCCTACTTACACAGCAACACAACTTGAAAGAATTCAGGCTTATGTTCCTGACATTCAGGCTGTGCGCGATCGCTCAGATGAGTTGAAAACTCTGATTAAAGAAGGTGATTGGATCAATGTGCGTAACTTTATACATGGCCCCATAACAGAAGCAAAGCTGAATCTGACTTATGTCACTCCCAACCTTCTACCCAAAGACCAACCCATAGCCCGTCAGATAACGCGAGATTTTTTTAAAGACCTGGTTAAACTCGATAAAGCTACTAGTGCTAGCAATCCTCTAGTTGCCCTAAATAACTCCCAAGCTGCTTTCGCAGACCTTGACAAATTCCTCGATTTGCTTCCTAAAAAAGAAGAGGGTTAATAATTAGAGACGCGATTCATCGCGTCTGTACAGGAGTTAGGAATTTTAAATTTTTAACTCCTAACTCCTAACTTCTCACTTTAAGCACAAGTCATGAATGTAGTTATTATCGGTTGTGGTGTGGTTGGGGCTGCGATCGCCTATGAACTCAGTCAAGTAAAAGGGCTGAAAATTACAGTTTGCGATCGGCAAGCACCAGCACAAGCTTCTACAGGCGCTGCACTTGGCGTTTTAATGGGCGCAATCAGCCAAAAAATTAAGGGCAAAGCTTGGCAGATGCGACAAACTAGCATCCAACGCTATGAAACTTTGATTCCTGAACTAGAAGCTTTAACAGGTCGCAAAATCCCCTTTAATCGCCAGGGAATTCTCAGTCTTGGTTTGGAAGAGGAAAATTTAGCAGCATGGGAAAAACTTGTAGAAGTTCGCCACTCTCAAGGCTGGCATTTAGAAATATGGGATACGGCTAAACTCAAAAATATCTGTCCTCAAATTAATAACGAAAAAATTACTGGCGCTGTCTATTCTCCTCAAGACCGTCAACTTGATCCAACTGCTCTGACATTAGCTTTAGTTGAGGCTGCCCAGCAAAACGGTGTAACCTTCAAATTTGGTGTGGCTGTTTTGGATGCCCAAACCTCACCACCTGAATCTTCTCCCCAATTTTGCAATCAACTTGAGACTACAGAAGGAAAAATAGCCGCAGATTGGTTTGTAGTCGCAGCAGGGCTAGGTTCAACACCACTGACAGCAAAATTAAATCAAATAATTGATATCCGCCCCGTGCTAGGGCAAGCATTGCAAATGCGTGTCGGGCATCAATTAGGAAATCCCGACTTCCAGCCAGCGATAACGGGTAACGATGTGCATATTGTTCCTGTAGGCGGTGGAGATTATTGGGTGGGTGCAACAGTGGAATTTCCCAACAATGGAAATGAGATACCGCCAAATCAAGAACTGCTGGAATCTGTTAGAGAACAAGCGATCGCATTTTGTCCAGAGTTAGCCACAGCAACTATTCTCCGCACTTGGTCGGGGTTACGTCCCCGTCCTGAAGGTCGTCCAGCCCCAGTTATTGGTAAGTTACCAGGGTTTAGTAACGTCCTCCTAGCTACCGGACACTATCGCAACGGCGTTTTACTAGCACCCGCTACAGCTTATGCGATTCGTGAGATGATTATTTCTCAAGGAATAGGGGGATGAGGGAGCAGGGGAGGCAGGGGAAGCAGAAGAGAATAATAATTCCTGACAAATGACAAATGCCCAATATAGGAAAATAGCGTGTCAATAACAGAACATAAAATCAATGTAGATTCACTGGAATGGTTTTATCGGGAATCTTTACCAATCGGTAGAAGTGACTTAGCGCCTGTGTTGTTGCTACATGGCTTAGTCTCACAAAGTTATAGTTGGCGTAATATTATACCTGCTCTAGCGAATCAGGGTACAAGAGCGATCGCTCCAGATTGGATTGGTTACGGCAATTCTTTAAAACCAGAAAAACGAGATTTTGCTTACACTCCTGATGCTTTTATCACAGCTTTAGAAGGATTTGTTAAAGCGCTAGAACTTGAACATTTTTCTTTAGTTGTACAAGGTTTTTTAGGTTCTGTAGGACTACAATACGCCTTGCGTCATCCAGAACAAATTGCCAATATAGCTATTTTAAATACACCAATTTCAACTGCTGCCAGATTACCCTGGAAAATTAAACAAATGGGTTTACCTTTGGCAGGTGAAGTAATGACCCAAGACCCGCTTTTAGTTGACCGGACGCTAGAAGGTGGAAGCCGTTATCGCATAGGAGATAAAGAATTAGATATTTATCGAAAACCATTTTTAAAAAGTTCTTCATCTGGGCGGAGTCTCTTATCAAGTATTCGCAATTTACAGCTTGATTCAGCAATGAAAGAAATCGAATCTGGCTTTAAAGAATGGCAACAGCCAATTCTGATTCAATGGGGTATGATTGACCCTTGGCTACCCGTAGACATTGCCGAAAATTTTGCTAATTCCGTACCAAATACCGAATTAATAAAACTTAATAACGTCGGACATTATCCTCAAGAACACTACCACGAAGCGATTTTGGAAGACCTTTTACCCTTTGTGCGTCGTAAAGATGCTCATTAAGAATATACTTTTGGCAAAAATCGATATTATAAAAATGAAACCAAAGATAAACACCGATGATTTATCTGTGGTAAAAAAATTAATTCTGGATTTTTGCCAGACTTATAATGTTATTCCAGCCTGCATTTGTGAACTTTTTATTACCATTAAAAAGGGATCACAACCACAAGTAAAGGAGATTAGTCTTCATGGCTTATTCATGGTTTAAAGCCTTTCATATTGTCGGATTTGTAGTTTGGTTCGCTGGTTTGTTCTACTTAGTTCGTCTTTTTATCTATCACGTTGAAGCGAACCTTGAACCTGAACCAGCGCGAACGATACTGAAAAATCAGTATCAAATTATGGAAAAGCGTCTCTACTATATCATCACTAACCCTGGAATGTATGTGACGATCGCAATGGCTATCGGTTTATTAACTACTGAACCGGACGTTTTAAAAGAGGGTTGGTTGCATATAAAATTACTGTTTGTTGCCATTTTAATTGGCTATCATCATTACTGCGCTCGGCTGATGAAGAAATTAGCAGTAGATGAATGTGGCTGGAATGGTCAGCAATTACGGGCTTTAAATGAAGCGCCCACAGTTATGTTAGTAGCGATCGTGTTGCTGGCTGTGTTTAAGAATAATTTACCTACAGATATCGCTGCTTGGGCTATTTTCGCCATGATTATTTTGATGGCAGTCACTATTCAACTTTACGCCAAAAAACGCAGGCAAGATAAAGAGAAATTGACGGCACAAATAGGGCAACCACAAGAACAAAGTTAGATGGGCTGCTAGATCCCCGACTTCTTTAAGAAGTCGGGGATCTGAACATGACTAACCTCTCAAAACTTTTGGGACAGACTAGTAGTAGCTATAGGTACAGTTTTAGTCTGGTAGGCGTTTTTAACACCAACCCAGTTACTAGCAATTGGCATTCGCCAACCAGTTCCAAAGGCGCGATCGGTAATTTTTAAACCGGGGGGTGCTTGTCGCCGTTTAAATTCAGCCCGTGCTACCATTTGGATTACTCGGTCTACAATTACCGGATCATGACCGGCTGCAACAATTTGCGCTGCTGATTGGTGATTATGAATCAGGCGTTGCAAAATATCGTCCAAAATTTCGTAGGGTGGTAGAGAGTCTTGATCAACTTGACCTGGTTTGAGTTCGGCGCTGGGTGGTTTAGTCAAGACATTTTGCGGGATGATTTCATTATTGCGATTTAACCATTGGCAAAGTGAATACACACGGGTTTTAGGAACATCTGCAATCACCGCTAACCCGCCATTCATATCGCCGTAGAGAGTACAGTAACCAACAGCCATTTCTGATTTGTTACCGGTAGATAAGAGAAGATAGCCAAATTTATTAGCGATCGCCATTAATAAATTACCGCGAATCCGAGATTGGATATTCTCTTCTGCCAGTCCAAACTCAGTACCTGCAAACAAATCACCTAAAGTTTGATCAAAGCCTTGCATTAACTCGCCAATTGCTAAAAGATGAGTCTTAATCCCCAAATTTTCGGCTAATGCCACAGCATCACTGATGGAATGCTCGGAACTGTAAGGGGAAGGCATGAGAATACCGAGGACATTTTCTTTACCAAGTGCCGCAGTTGCGATCGCAGCTACTATTGCAGAGTCAATCCCGCCACTTAAACCCAATACTACTTTAGAAAAGCGACACTTACGAGCATAATCTCGCACTCCCAAAACCAAAGCTTGCCAAATTTCTTCATCTTCCGATTCATAAACAGGTGCTACACAACCTAATTGAAAATCCCGTTGCGCTTCATCAAATTCAACTACTACTAAATCAGTATCAAACCCACGGGCACGACACATAACTTCACCTTGACTATTCAAGGCAAAACTCCGCCCATCAAAAATTAGGTCATCATTTCCGCCAACCTGATTAGCATAGATCATTGGTTGTTGAAAACGTATTGCGCTATGCCTAAGCATTGTTTCACGAAACTGCTGTTTGCCCGCAGTGTAGGGGGAAGCAGACAAATTTACAATTAAATCTACACCCAAAATTGCTAAGTCAGCAATCGGATTTACTGCATAACTCCGTTTGCCCCAGAATTCCTCATCGTTCCATAAATCTTCGCAAATAGTTACGCCAATATGGATATCATCTAGAGTGAAATAATTGGCTTCTAAACCTGGTTCAAAATAGCGACGTTCGTCAAATACATCGTAAGTAGGCAAAAGCCGTTTGTGAAAAACTTGCTTAACCTTGCCATCTTCTAGCAAAGCCATGCTGTTAAATAAACTTTTACCACCACTAATATGTGCTTCGAGGTTTTGTTCAACAGTTCCTACCAACACAGCTAAATTCGGTGGTAAATCCTGAGCCAAGTTTTGTAAAGTGATGCCCATCGCTTCCACAAAACTAGGATTTAGTAATAAATCTCTTGGTGGATAGCCACACAAAGAAAGTTCTGGTGTCAGCAACAAACGCGCACCACTAGATGCTGCTTGTTGTGCCGCCTCCAGGATTTTTTGGGCATTTAAAAGCAAATCACCGATAGTAGGATTAATTTGAGCGATCGCAATTTTCATATTATTTGTCATTTGTCAAGGGTCAAAATAGGTTACTCAGGATTTTTGACTCTGAAAAGTAACGTGAGTTCGACAAGTCTTATTTGACCTCTCCCCCAGCCCCTCTCCGACGTGGAGAGGGGAGCAAAAAGCTGAATTAATTTTTCGTTGCTCCTCCCTCTCCGAAACGGAGAGGGAGGCTGGGAGGGAGAGGTTCATCAAACTTACGTTCAAGTGATTAGCTAAATAAACACCAAAGGCTTATCTTTTAAGGGAGCAAAAGCTTCAGCATCAAACTTATACAAACTAGCTGGACGACCAGCACCTCGTGATACTTTAATTCCGGTATCGCATAAAAAACCTAACTTGAGTAGACGCGCTCTAAAATTAGAATAATCGGAAAAGTTGTCACCTAAAACTGTTGCGTATAACTGATATAAATCATTCAAGGTGAACATTTCTGGTAAGACTTCAAAAGCCACCGGACTATACTCTAATTTATTTCGCAACCGCCTGTGTCCATAAGCCAGAATTTCATTATGATCAAAAGCTAATTGTGGCACTTCTTTTACTGGATACCAAGCTATGCCAGTCATGCGATCGGCAATTAATTCGGCTTCTTCAAATCGCACTAGGGCAAAGTAACTAACTGATAGATAACGCACACCATAACTATCAATTGCTTCCCGTGGATCGCGATTCGGCCCGCCAAATGTATAGAGTTGTTCTAAATAGAGATTGTTGACCTTAATTTTCTCTGCCATAATGCGATAGGCGGCATCTTCTAAAGACTCTCCTGGACGTACTAAAGTACCGGGAAGACTCCAATAATTTAAAAATGGTTCTTGCTGTCGCATTACTAGTAGAACTAACAGCCGATTTTGTACAGTATCTACAGAAAAAATTACATTATCAACACCAACCTTGAAATCGGCCAAAGGTTGTTGGTTTAACGGAGTTGGTATCTTTTTTTGGGAACGTCCTGGCATTCGTACAAATGCTCTCGATTAATATAGGCAACTACAGGGTCTGTGAGGGCTTGAGAATCTCCATGTTCGCGGTACGCTGTTGAGGAAACATCTAGACCAGTAAAAGAGGCGATCGCAATCTTCCCTCCCAGCTTTTGCACTACCTCTGAACTAGATTCATCTATTGCATATCCCGGTCGCGGTACGATCAGTAGTTGCACTTGCTGTAACAAATCTTCAATGCGATACCAACGTGGTAGCTGACTCAGTAAATCTGAACCAATAATCAACGTCAATTCCGCGTCTTCACCCCAAGTAAGCTTTGCTTTTTCCACTGTTTCCAGTGTTCTGAAGCTACTCAATTCTTGTTCCAAAGCAATATTGTGCCGTGGCGCGTCTATATCCGCAATCAACAATCGCAACATTGCTGCCCGATGTTCTAAGGGTGTTTGATGGGACTTAAATGGATTATCTGCTGCCCAAACCGCTACCCAATCATAACGCTCAGACAACCAACTCAGAATTTTTTGATGACCCGCAGTTGGTGGATCGGCACTAGTACCAAACAAAGCAACTCTCATAGTAATTCGTAATGACGCTCGAGGACTCGCTAACGCTGCGCTAACGTAATTCGTAATTCGTAATTAAGACAGATTGAAAAAGTACTTTTATCTCTGTGTTCTCAGCGCCTCTGCGGTAGCCTACGGCAAGCCGCTGGTGCGTCTACGTTTTTCAGTTTTCTGTGTCAACTCTTGCAGCGCGGCAGAAATTTCCACTTCTACAGCTACAGGATGATCCAAGCGCCGTGTCTGTTCTGGCAAACTGGCAACTGAAGCGGCGGTACGCTGACGAATTGTTGCCAACGACTCCAAAGGCTGTATCCGTTCACCTTCTTGCACTACCAACTGCAACAAAGCTTCTTCTTCCAAAGCAATTTCACCTAAGAGTCCCAACCTGTCTGCTTTTACCTTACCTCCCGTATACGAGCGAAAAATCTGCTTGCGCCCTGGATAAGTAACCTTACCACTAGACTGTTTCATCACTGGGATACCATCAATGTCTACAAGTTTATAAACTCCATTTACAGGCGAACCTGTAACTAGTCGCGTTCCCAGTCCGTAACCATCAATTTCGGCCCCAGCTGCTTTTAATCTGGCAATTTCCCACTCGTCCAAGTCGCCACTGGCAAAAATTGGCACACCGGGCAGGAGCGATCGCACCTGTTTTGATAAGGTAACTAAATCTCCTGAGTCCAATCTCACTCCTGTTAATTGCATTTCCCCGGAATTGACTTTTTCGGCCAAGCGCTGGGCAGCAGCAATGGTATCGTAAGTATCAATCAGCAATGGCGCACCCGGAAAATACCGATGAAATGCACTGAAAGCTTGTTCTTCAGTGCCTTCTATTGCTGACAAAGCCATCACCAGGGCGTGTGCCATCGTACCACTTGGCTTTTGTCCCAGTTGTAGCGCTGCTAACACATTAGAAGTGGAATCTAAACCACCTGCCAACGCCGCCCGCGCCGCCCACAAAGACCCTTGGGGACTAAATGCTCGTCTTGTGCCAAATTCTAAAAGTGTTGCTTGCTCCCCCGCTACATCGCGCAAGCGTGCTGCTTTTGTGGCAATTAAAGTTTGGTAATTAATAGTATTCAGCAGGTAAGTTTCTACTAGTTGCGCTTGCCAAAGTGGTGCTTCCACTCGCAACAGTGGCTGATTGGCAAACACAGCCGTTCCTTCTGGTACTGCCCAAACATCACCCGTAAACTTTCCGTCAGCTAAAAGTGACCAAAAGCGATCGCCTGCTTGAGCAAAAATTCCCGTTGCCTGTAATGCCGCAATTTGCGCGGAACTAAAGCGGAATTTGGCTAAATATTCTAATGCCTGCGTCAGCCCCATTGCTATTAAATAACCAAAACCCTCTGGCAATCTTCTAACAGACAATTCAAAGCTTGCCCGTCGTTGTTCTATACCTTCGCCTGTGTAACAAGCTGCCATCGTCAACTGGTAAAGGTCGGTCAGCAAGCTGTAATCATCCGCAGATAGGTTTAGTTCCTGGTTCTGCTGGCTCTGCTGTTTATATACATAGTCCAAATCTGGCAAAGTTGTCATGCAAGAGCTTCCTTACAAGATGCTTCTTTTATTTATGGTAATATTTACCATAAATAATGTCAACTCCCGGCAAGTATATTTTCTGAGATTGCCGTATAACAGTAGATTTATAGGCAAATTAATACTAACTTCATAAAATACTTAATATTTTTTAATAGTAATAGCTAGCAATAATGTTAATCGGATCAGGTGGCTAATGAAGGGAAACAATATCCTGTCAGAGAAAGTTTGTTTTGCTTTGCTCTTTTCCCAACTGGGGTTGAAGAAACAACTATGTTACAATTATAATCAAAGAGAAAGCTTTGAGTTTTTAACAAGCTAAAGTATTGCGAAGTTATCTGAATAAACATTGCATATAGTCTCAATATATTGAGAATAAGAGCCAGCCTTGAATGTCAGTATTAGAGTATAGGTAGCACAATTAAAGCGGCTCGAAAAAAGGAGTCCAATATTATGGCTATTTCCAACATCATTGCGAACATAACCAAGTATATTTCTGAAGCTGCAATGCGGATTTTTGGGCCTAATGATGACGCTTATCCTGCGACAGGCGTACAACCTTTTACAGGTGAACCTTACGATAAGCGTAAAGATGATAATAATTAGGTGCTGAATATAAAAATCTCTGCTGATAGGAGCGGGCAAGATGCCCGCACTACCCGGATTTTAAAAGCGACTATTTTGAGAACCATAGTTTTTAAAAGTTTCAAAATGGACGAAGTTTATGAGCGAATTTTATGAAAATCGCAAGACTCAGATCCCCGACTTCTTAGAGAAGTCGGGGATCTCGTTGTTCAATAGATATAAATTTTACGAATTTTATTAACTTGACTTCTCAGTGACAAAAGATTAACATAATCTCGTTATGAACTTCAGATGATGTTTGTAAAGTCTAATTTATTATTCGCGGGGGCGACTAAAAGTATATTCGCCTAATACTTTTAAAACATCCTCTGATAATATTTACTTGTTTTTTATCGGGATTTTAATCTGAAAAAGTAAAGGTTTTAGCAACTCTCTCAGGCTAGTTTAGTAGTTTGGCAGAATGCATTTTTTTCTTTTCATAGGGAAAGAACTACAGTTTTCAAGATGGACGCGGTTTAACTAAGATTTTCAACATTTCACTCAATGCCAGATCGCCCAGCCGTAAAAACTTGTTGTGCCGTTAGTTGCAAGTTGGGAAAGATTGAGGAAATAAGTTGATCGTTGTTTTGAAACAACTGTTTTTGATACTCATCCTCTATTAAGGTACAAATTATTACCGTTGGCTGTTTGGGTTTGCCAATATATTCTCTGCCACCAATACCTAGATAATCAACAATCCAATATTCAGGAACTCCTAACAGGGCATAATCTTCAACCTTACGGGCGTAATCGTTCTGCCAGTTTTTGCTGACAACTTCCGCAATTAGTTTAATTGAGTTTCCTGATGTAATTACAGGTTCTTGTTGCCACAATGGTTCATTAATTAATTGAGTTTGATCTAACACGATCGCATCGGGACGAAAAGCTGTTTCTGTTCCTAATAGTTTGATTAGACAGCGATGGGGGATAAAGTAACTTAGATCCTGACGATCAATTTCTACATTCAGTTTTCGCCCAATCAACGCAGATACTTGCTCGTGTAGTCCAGTTGGTTCCATCTCAATTAATTCACCATCAATTAGTTCGTAGCGATCGCACTCACCGTAGTGGCTAATAAATTCATCAACGGTTAGAACTTTTGGGGCTGATTGAACCATTGTGATTATTTCTCATGATACATTTATTGACGCTTTGCCGCTTTTAAGATACATTTTATAACTAAGCTATGGCTGATATTGTCCGTCAAAAAACCCTGAAAGTCTATGCTACCGAGTATGGCAAGGAGCCGTACACTGAATGGCTAGAAAACCTTAAGGATTATGTGATCCGTTCGAGGATAATCCGGCGGATAGAGCGGCTCAAGCAGGGTAATTACGGGGATTGCAAGTCGGTTGGCGAAGGCGTTCAAGAACTGAGGTTTTTCTTTGGCAGTGGCTACCGCGTGTACTTTGGAGAATCGGCAAACGATGTAGTGATTCTCCTGTGTGGTGGCGAAAAGGACAGCCAGGACAGGGACATAGAAAAGGCGAAAGGATATTGGCACGCTTATCAGGAGGAACAGGATGAGCAAGAAACTGAGAAACCATGAAGAGGTCGTAATTGAGCAGCTGCAAAACCCGGAAATGGCAAAAGCTTACCTAGACGTTGCCCTTGAAGAGTATGAGCAGGATAATGATCTGGCGTTTTTTCTAGAAGCGCTGGAGAACGTGGCCCAAGCACAATCGGGTATAACCCACCTTGCGGAAAAAACGGGTTTAAATAGCCAAAATCTTTATCGGGTCTTGTCGCCAGAAGGCAACCCGGAACTCCGAACCATCAGCCTGATCCTGCACAATCTCGGCTATCGCCTGAGTGTGCAACCGATTCAGGCATCGCCAGGGAATTAACAAGGCGTTATAGCGATGAATTATGCTCAATATAAGAGCGGAGAGCGGAGTTAATTAGAGATTCATAGCCTTTTCCTTTGCTTTTAAACGAATCGAGAATATCTTGATCTAGTTGAATTAATGTGGCTTCTTGGCTAACAGGTTTTACCATTTTGGCTGTTTCCTAGAATTGCTGATCTAATTCAGGAATATCTGAAGTATCAATCGCTGTATCAGGGATATTTTGGAGTTCTTTAAGTCGATTGGGCGAGATACTCATAGTAGGTTCTCCTTTCTTTAGGGGTGGCTTTTCGGGCAGAGATTAATCGAATTTTGCCGTTTCTGTCTGTATGGGCAACAGTAATAATTACAATGCCTTGGATTGAGCCAATACTAATTTCTCGAATTTATTCATAGTCGTACCTTTCATCAATTGAGGTGAAAACAACACCGTCAAATATTTCTGTAGCTTCTTCAAAACTAATGCCATGTTTCTGGATAAGATCAAACCTCACCCTCAATCCCTCTCCTTAGTAAGGAGAGGGAAGCCGGAGGCAGGGTGAGGTTTTATATTTAATTTAACCCACTTACTTAAAGGCGTGAGGAAAAAACTCACGCTTTTATATTTAAACTTTTTTCCCATCGGCTGCTAATAGTTCCAGAATGACTCCATTTGTCCAGCCGAAGCCAACTTCGTTAGAACTATATCCAAAGGAGATTTCGTCAGAAACGTTGGCAGAACAGCGTTCAACATCATATTTCTCAACTAGGGTATTGTGACGCTCGAATTCTTTAATTACCATAGCCAAGAATTTGTTGGCAATGCGATCGCCTTCTGTATGAAACCCATAACGGTGAAGTCCCTGGACGGCAATGAACGTCAATGGTGCCCAACCGAAGGGAGCATCCCACTGGTTTCCGGTAACACGAGTACTGGTAAGAATTCCGCCTGGGGCTTCAAACAAAGAGAGATTTTCCACGACGCGCTGGGCTTGGGCTTGAGAAGAAATTCCCAGCCACAGGGGATAAAATGTGGTAGCAAATTCGTAGCGGCGGCGTTCTCCACTCTGGAAGTGGTAATCGAGATATAGTCCCTGTTCTTCATCCCAGAGACACTCATCGATGCGATCGCGGCGGATATCTGCACGATCGCGCCATTGCTGTTCTAGTTCTTTGTTCCCCAAAATAGCGTTAATTTGGGCTAAGTCTTGTTCTACCTGATACAGCAAACTGTTGAGGCACACAGGAGCGTAGTGGAGGATATCAGCACTGAAGGGGCCAAATCGGTTGGTGATATCAAAACCGGACTCGCGCATGGTGCGATCGCCCTTGTAAAATAGGTGGGTCAGTTCGTTATTTTCGCGATCGTAGTAAAGATTAACGTCGTAATCGTCAACCTCAAAGGTTTGGTAATATTCCTTGACGCGATCATAGTGGCTTTTTCCCTCCTCATCTCGCTCGGAAAACAAAACTTCTGGCGCGGGGCCTTCCCCAAAGGCATAAAATCTGGATAAGCCGGTTGCAGCATTTAGATGGGGCGGTACTACCCAGTAATAGTAAAATTGTTCTAACAGGGGGACGGTTGATCTCAACCACTCTTCATCCTTGGTGTGCTGGAATAGTGCCAAAACCATCATGCTGAGGACTGGAGGCTGCGATCGCGACAGCATATAAGTCCGGTTGGCATTGAGGATAGTGCCGTAATGCTTCACCTGGTACAACAATTGGTCAACTTGGCTTTGGCCTAGCTCCAATTCATCATCGTGCAAAAGTCCCAATAATATAAAGTAGCTGTCCCAGCCATACATTTCGTTAAATCGACCACCTGGTACTACATAAGGGCCTGGTAGATATAGTAAGCCATGCTCTTTAATCGCTTCGACTTCTGAGGGCAAAGTGCGAATTTCAATTCTTTGCATATCCTTTGGAGATAGCGATCGCTCTAAGACAGCCTGAATGTTGGGACAATCTTCTGAGGGGGAAATGTAGATGAGCCAGGGAGTTTCGGTTTCGTGGTCTAGTTTGGTATCTTTGGCAGATTGTAATAAGTGTTCGTGCGATCGCGTTAAGGTTTTCCAGGTTTTTTTGATATGGAGGCGCACGGTGTCTATCTGCGTGGTGGTAAGGGTTGGGGTGATCATAATTTAGAATTTTTTTAACGCAAAGGGACGCAAAGGGAATCGCAGAGGTACGCAGAGGTTTTAGGGGGTTTTCTCTGCGTGGGATAGATTTATGTTTTTAATCGGCACTACTAATTAATAGGGCGACTGGGAAATGGGCGAGGGCTGATCCGATAGATAGGGTTTGGGTGGTTTGTAAGGGTTGTTGAGTGAGGACGTTTTTCCAGGTGGGGGGGAGTTCCAGGGGGGAGTTGCAGGTGCGTATCTTGCCATACTGATTCGCCCAAGGGGTTTTCTCCTGGCTGGATGAGGTTGGTTAAAAAGCGAGGCGCGATCGCGATCGCTGTTTGATTGCCTTCTTGTCGCGCAAAGGCAATTATATGATTGGCGTAGGTTCCCTGAATTTCTAAGGGGAGATAATCGCCGTCCTGGAATAATGAGACATAGGTTGTTCTGGCTTGGAGTAATTGAGCCGTTAAAAACAGTTTGATTCTGCCGTCGGTTTTATCACTCAGCAATTCTTGAATTAAACCCAGAATGTCGGTTTTCACCTGTTCGCGGATGGCGCTTAAGTAGGTGCGTCGCTGTTCAAAATCTACTGGGCGGCGGTTGTCTGGATCAACTAGGCTTAATTCCCAAAGTTCTGTTCCTTGGTATACATCGGGTATGCCTGGGGCGGTAATCTTCAATAGAGTTTGAGAAAGGGAATTAAAGATACCATACTCTGCAATTCGTTGTTGAAAGGGATGAAAGGCTTCTAGAAATTCGCCGGAGAGGGAAGGGTCGAGTACTTTTTCAATAAAGGAGGTACAAGCTTCTTCATACTCGCTATCAGGCCGCAACCATGCTGTATGCACTTTCGCTTCTCGAATTGCCTTAATTATATAGTCTTTCACCCGTTCCACGAAGGATGCATGTTCGTGTTCGGCAAAGGGAAATGCCCCTACTAGAGTTTGATAGAGAAAATACTCGTCGTTGCGATCGGGCATAGCGAACCCGTGGCGATGGCTACGATGTCCTCGATTCATGGCACTCCAGGTATTTACCTGCTGATCCCATTCATCGGGGATTTCTGAGAGGATATTCAATCTGGCCCGCACATCTTCGCCGCGTTTGGTGTCATGGGTAGCTGTGGTGTTCATTGTGTGAGGCCAGGTTTCTTGGTGCTGTTTGTTAAAAGCATGAAATTTGGCTAAGTCGATGCCAAAATGACCAGGATTTCCCCCGACTTCATTCAGCGACAGCAACCGATTGTAAACATATAATGTGGTGTCTTCAACGCCTTTTGCCATTAACGGGCCGCTATATTGCTGCATCCGCAAGACAAAATATATCCACTGTTCGCGTTCTGTTTGAGTCAAAGAATTATCAAACTCTAGCAGCATTAACTTTTCAATAAAGGTCAGTTCGTTCTGCAACAGGGGCGCTTGTTCTTTGGCTTGGCGAATTACTTCTTGAATGGTAGCGCGATCGCTTTCTCCAATTCCATCGGGCGTAATGTAGGTGCGGTAAATCGGGAACAGTGTCAAAACTTCGGCGATCGCTCTTTTTAATCCATTCAGTGTAAAATCATTGCCATAGCGATATTTGCTGGAAACATTCTTTAACAAAAGGGCCAGATTGTCAATATCACCTGCTAAATTCTTTTCCAAGATCAGGTGTTTTTTATCCTTTACCACCGATGCATAGTCTACTCTGGAACTGATAAAATTTTTGTAAATTTTATCGAATGATGATTCATTTTCAACTTGACAAAATACGCCATTTACATAGTTGAGAAAGTCATAACCAGACGTTCCTTCAATTGCCCAATCTTTTGGTAAGTCTTCGGTGATTTCTAAAATCTTCTCAACGGTGATATAAACATCTCCCATCTTTTCCCGCAGCCTTTCGAGATACTGGATTGGGTTATAAAGTCCATCAATATGGTCAATTCGTAAACCAGTGAATATGCCTTCTTCAACCAGCTTTTGAATTAGGCTGTGGGTATTATTAAAAACCCGCACTTCTTCAACTTTAACGGAAATCAGTTCATTGACAGTAAAGAAACGGCGGTAGTTCATTTCCTCCGCGCCAACTTTCCAAAAGGCGAGGCGGTAAAACTGGTCATTCAGTAATTCATCTAGGAGGTTAAAGCTTTCTGAATTACCGGCTTCTCCGTTGAAAGTTTGGATATTTTCGTCAATGAACTCGCGGATGGCATCGTTTGTGGTGTAGAGTTCCCAAACCAATCCTTTAATAAATGCGATTTGGTCTTGTCGCTGTTTTCCTGCAACTTCTGAGGGCACATTTTTGAGAATGTAGAGAATCCCCAATAGCTTAATAAAATCGGGATGATTGCGTCCCAGTGTGCGGGTGAGTTTACCCAGATTAGAAGTGATAAATTTTGTGTAAGATTCTAATCTGAGTGGCAGTTTCAAGCTGTAATAGTTGACGGTTAAACCGTTTTGTTCGTATTGCAGTTGAATGTGTCCGTTTTCCAGGGATGCACCATAGAAATCTCCCAGCAACGGCGCGAGAATTCGCTCTTGGCGATCGCCAAAGGGAGCATTCCAAGAAAGATCGAAGTAGTCGGTATAGCTGGAATCTGGGCCGTGTTCCAATACGTCCATCAAGTAATCGTTTTCGCTGCTATAGGCCATGTGGTTTGGCACAATATCTTGTAACCAGCCCATACCAAGGGATTGAATTTCACTAACTAATGTATCAAAGGATTCATTAGTTCCGAGTTCTGGGTTAAGTTGAGTGGCATCTACGATATCGTAGCCGTGTGTACTCCCGGATCGGGCTTTGAAAATGGGGGAAGCATACAAATCGGAAATACCTAAATCTGCTAGATAGGCTGCGATCGCTTTGGCGTTGTCAAAGCCAAACTGAGGTGTAAATTGGATTCGATAAGTTGCGGTGGGAATTCGCATGAGTTTGTTCTAATGAGAGATTGGGGAGTAGGTAGTCAGGGGGAAGAGGGTTATATCATGTCCGCTTGATTGCTGATTAAACTTGAAGAACCCCACCCCGCCAAAGCTGTGCTTTGTCTCCCCTCCCCGCAAGCGGGGAGGGGTTGGGGGTGGGGTTCTTTCTTTATAGGTAATTTGGCGGACATGATATTACTTGGGGGAATTTGAACCTTTGAGCTTGAACGTTAAGCCTTTTTACTTGAACGTTAAGCCTTTTTGCTCGAACGTTAAGTCTTTTTACTCGAACGTTAAGTCTTTTTACTCGAACGTTAAG
>JAHCSU010000259.1 GCA_023522315.1 Nostoc sp. CCCryo 231-06 | reverse complement strand
CACAGAAAACATTGCTGAATTCTGACTCCTGACTCCTGAATTCTGTTTGATAAATAAGACAGTTAAGACACTTAAAAGATTTCAGTATTTTGAAAAATTAGTTAAAACAATAAGGGTTTCAGGTAATATTTTTGACGCTGGAGATAGCGAGTAGTCGCGCTCACAGGAAAGTCCATTCAGAACGGAGGGAAATGAGCAGCAAATCATCAGCTGATTTCGGCGGATTCCATTTCCCAGTTCAAATGAAGGGCTGATAAAGCTTCTGGAAAACTTTTGAACTACTGAAATTCCAAATTTTCCCCACTCCTGCACCTCGGTCAAACTCAGACTAGAATTAGAATTGACGTGACGTTTCCTAGTAGCTAAAGTGTCAGATTCTCTGCCATTGCGCGATCGCTATCTTGCCTTTATCGATGAAATTATCGAAACCACCCTCAAGGGCAAAATTAGCTCTGTTGATATGGTGTATCAAATGCTGCTTAAAGGAATTACTTCCGGTACAGGGGAAGTGTTTGAGCTAGCTTTGAGCGATCGCCTGAATGCCCTCCAAAGCCAAGTAGATAGTGAAAAAGACGAACTCAAGAAAGGCAAGGCGACTCGGAGTTTGAGAGCGATTAAGACCATTCAAAGTCAATGGCAACGCTGGCAAGAGCAAAACAAAGCCACAGAAGTGATCGCCTCCGCAGTTACAGAAATTACCACAGCCCCTGCTGACGAGCGTCTAGCGGTATTTTTGCGGGTTACTGACCCCAATCAGAAGTATCCGCTAAATTTGCAACAGCTACAGCAATTATCAAAAGGATTACAGCAATTTGCCCAGGCAGATGCTGATTTAGAACAGTTTTCTGAAGGGATTACCCGTGGTTTAGCTTCTTGGCAGCGATTGCAAGACAACTTGCTCAGTTGGATGTACGAGCAAAAAGAATCTCTGGGATTTGGCGGCGTACCGGGAGAACGTGGCCCTTGGGCAAGTTGGGCTAAACAACTCAATAGTGAGTTACCCAAAGCACTGCTTCGCACCTTGGCAATGGAAGAATCAGCAATTGAGTTTGCCCAGCGACAACGGGGAATCACGCTGAGAGATTGGGTGGAAATGGCATTGATTTTACAGTTCTTGCAACGGGGACTAATTAACTGGTTTGACCAACAAGCTTACGACGTTAAAGCCGGGCCAAAGTTGTCCATTTCCACATTCTTGACCTTTGCAGTGATTTGGAGTCAGTTAGCAAGTGGTTTTGGGAGCATTGGGACAGTGTACGGTGATGCCTGTTCTCAAATCATGCTCCAGATATTGCGAACCTTTGCCCAGCGTCCATATTTTCCCTTTTACGGCGGGATTTTTGCCTCTTTTACTGGCACTTATTTGCGAGATGCCCTAGATTATCTGGATGAACCATTGCGACGAGGCGAGGGAACCCAAGAAAAGGCGCGAATTTTGACACTTTTAGGCTATTCGCAGCGTGCTTTGGGACAATACCAGCGCTCAATTGATTTTCATCAGCAGGCGTTGGAGATAGCCAGAAATGCAGGCGATCGCCTCTGTGAAATTGCCAATCTCAACCACCTTAGCCGCACCTACGTACAACAGCAAAATTATGCTGAAGCAATTAATTACAGTCAACGGGCATTAATACTGAGTCGGCAAGCAGGCGATCGCACCGGAGAGGCAAACGCGCTGGTAAATTTAGGTTACAGCGAAGTCATGCAAGCTCAGGAATTGGAAAACCTAGAACCCGAAACTTATGAAGCCGCAATTAATTATTTGGAACAAGGTTTAAAATTATCAGAAAAATTAGGCGATATTCAAAGTAAAGCCTTATGCGTCAGCAGCTTAGGAATTGCCTATCTAGTAATTGGAGAACACCAAACTGCAATTAAATATCTTGAAGATGGCTTTAAAACAGCGCAAGTTTCCGGTGATTTGTATCTGCAAGGGCGAAATTTAGCTTATTTAGCAGAAGCTTATTATCATCTACAAAATTCTGAAAAAACCGTTTACACAGGCTGCTTGGGAATGTATCTTTTGGAGCAAATTGCTTCTAGTGAGTGGCGTCAACCGGCAGGGTTACTGACAATTTTACAAGGACAAATCGGGGCAGAAGCTTTCCAAAAGTTCTTACAGCAGCATCGCCCTAAAATCATTGCAGTTATCGGTGTGGATGGGTATGATCACATTCCGCAATTGTTAGAAGAATATAAGGGAGATATGTAAACAAGTAATTTGATCATTAGGATAGCGATCGCTAAGAATAATTACGGGCGATGTTATGCCGCAGTCGCCTTCGCAATTTTTGCAAGCAATCGCAACGCCTCATTAACAGAAGCCGAATCTCGAAAGATTTCTGCCACATCTGGATCAAGAATCACAACATTACTCGATTGCATATACGCTTCGTAATACTTGCCACGGACACCATCTGAAAAATCATATTCAGGTTTTATCTCATCATTGATGTTCATTTCAGGTTCCTGACTCATAGCTTTTTCTTTCCTGTCGAGTGGCTAAACGAGCACTGATCAAACGCACTTCACCTTCTCGTTCTGTATGGGATACAACCAAAAGACGTTGTAACCTAGATAAACCTGTAGTCAGAAGACGAAATTCGCCTACTGAGTGATCAGGATCTGGAATCGTGATGGCTAGTGGATCTCCGAAAACCGTAACAGCTTCTTCAAAAGACACACTATGCTTTTCGGCATTACTAACTGCTTTGTTTGCATCCCACTGAAATTTCATGAGTCTATTTTACTCTCAAGCAGAGCCATAGCTGATTTTTCGGCAGGCTGCTCCAATCGAATTGTTATACCGCTTTTCTAGTCCTGCTATTGGTTTCATATCTTAATGAATTTTTGGTTATGTGATGGAAAGTATATAAACCAGATATACTTCATAGATAATTTATTAATAAATCTACATATCTATTTGGTAAGCCTGCAATAGATATTCACCATTGAAATGAATTAGGTGAGTTGAATCATCAGCAACCCAAACATCTGTTTCCCAAGCAATGTCTGCCAGATATGCCACCATTGCCTTACGACTGAGAAATGTTGTTACCATCACCAGAGGTATTTGGACACCTTTGAATAACACCTCAAGTTCCTTCTTTCGTTTAGGATTAATTGGGCCATGTGAGGTTACAGCTTCAATCAGCACCAACCAGTTATTTGTTGTAAAGTGAATGATCACATCTGGCATTTTGCCGTGGGAATCGATGTTAACACCTAAATATGCTAATGCTGCTTCATTGAAGTGGGCAAACTTTTCATCTGTATCGCCAATATAGATGAGCTTTCCACTAGGAGTAAAACGAGGGGCAAAATCATTAATAATTTTTTCAATCAGAATATTCTGACCACCTGGTGATAAAGTTTTAATTTCTCCATCAATTACTATCGGAATACGGGACATTTCGCGCTCTTGAGCATACTGCTTTTTCAGAGTTTTAACGGAAGCAAGGTAGGTGCGGATGCTCTTTTCCCATTCGTCAGTGGCGTAGGTTTTTAATAGTTCTAGCGCACTGTTTTCAATTTGATATACAGTTTTAGGACTGTTGATAGGACGGCTTAAATTATCTGGATTAGCAACTATCAAAGCTGCATCCAGAAATTGATGCACTGTCTGGCGGCGAACTGTTTCCCGTGTGTTGGGCTTATAAGTTTTGCCATAATGTTGAGCCATAAAGTCCATCATCGGCGTAATTCCCATCAAAGGGGAACTTGCTAATTGCCAAGAGTCTGTCGGTTTTAAGTCAAGCAACGCCAGAAGAGTTAAAGCTGATCGTTCATTAAGCTGTGTTCGTGGAAAGCCCAATTGTGTCAAAATTTGCAATGCTTCATCAATTCGAGACTTCGTTGCAATTGGATTATTCTCTGACAGATTCGACATACTCAATAGCTGATTTTCTATAAATTCATCAATTTCTTGCAAAGAAGGAAACTGCTCTTTAATCGCTGTCCCTAAAAATAATAGCTGTTCTAAATTAGGGTACTTTAATTTTCGCAAATCTGTTGCATTTACCTGAGTATGCCCATTGAACAACCGAAAAAAAGCATCAACTAGGGTTGAATTCAGATAAACAGCAAGCCCACGAGCCAAAGTAAGGCTAAGTCCACACCCATTTTTGTGAAAGTAATTTAAATGATTTTCAAAGCCGACATAGCCATAATTAAATTGGTTGGCATCATAAACCACCGCAACCACACGCCTTTTCTCTTCTTTCGATGAAAATCTTTTGCAGAGGACATAATGCTCATTTGGTATTAGAAGATTCGCTGTTTCTTCTATATAAACTATCGCTTGGGGCTTTTTGGTTATTTTGGGATACTCTACATATCCATTCGAGAAATTTACCGGATAAATTAAAGGAACGGTATTGTTTTCTGAATTTGTCCTTAAGTACTCTTTTGCTCGGAAATCTACTACCCGTCCGGTTGAAACTGTTAGCCCTAAATCTTTCAAAGTACAGGTAAAAAGCGCCATTCGTTGAACGATTTGCTGGCTAATCTTATCTGGAATAATATGAATAAACTGCTCTACATCATCGGGGTTAACTAACTCCGAATATGGTACAGAGTGTGACATTATCAAGTCATCATTAGCGCCACAACTGCTATTGATGATTACGCTGCTAGACTTCTGCTTTTGTTTTGTCGCTTGGATAATGATAGTTTCCTGCAAAACATCATCATCATTAAATGCTTCTTGCCGGGACTCAAAAAGATGTACTTGCTCTAAAGCCATCATCTCTAAAAACATCTTGCGGAAGTCACGGAAATAAGGGCCATTACAAAAACTGCGCGGGGTAATCGCTACAAACTCCCCACTTGGTTTTAAAAGTTGCGCTGTAGCAGCCATAAAACCAGTATAAAGATTGCTAGTTTCCAAACCTATAGAACGCAGCAATTCGCGCACCTTGGAATTAGCATTGATTTTCAAATAAGGCGGGTTGAGAATAGCATGAGTAAATTCTGTTGCGTAGTTTACCGCCGTAGGCATCGCACTATTCAATAAACCAATCTTTTGCAGCTTGACTGCATCTTCAATAAAATCAGTCTCACGAATTTCGTAATTGAAGGAAATACCCACACGTTGACATTCCTTCTCACATAACTCTAGAGTTTGATGCAAATATCGAATTAAAAAAGGGTCAATTTCATAAGCTACAACGCGCAAACTTGACGTGGATTTTTGATGCTGGCATACTTGTACCACAAAAGCGGCTAGTAATGAACCGATTCCTGCTCCAGCATCAAGCAAGGATATTTCAGGCAAATCCAGCCGATTAAACATCCCAGCCATCAATTGGGCTACTGAGGCGGGAGTGAGAAACTGACCCATCGACCCTTTTTTGTCTTGTCTTAGCTTTAAACTTGTTATAGCCCGACGAAGATCCACTTCTGCAAGCAAGTTTCCACTTGATAGTTCTGCAAGGCTGGTAAAGCTCAAACTACTGTTATGACTTGCTACAAACGCTCTATTACTTAATGGAACGATCACAAAGCTAATGCCCTAAAAATTGCTAGAAGAAGTTACTCAATACTTAAAAAAGTCCTGCTGATTCATATAATCGTTTGAGCATTGCTGAAATCTTCGTGCCATAATCTAAATCTGCTGACCAGCGCCCTGATAGCTGATCAATTAATGGCGCAATCCCGCGTGTGACAAAGCGAAATCTGGGATCTACTACTTCTTGTACCAAAGGTTCTAAACTGGCGTAAGCTTTCAAATGTTGGATGTGTGCCCTCACTCCAATTCTGGCACTTGCAAAAGATGCAGCATCCGAACCACCACCGATCGCACCTAAGCCGGCAAAGTTATTTTGCTCAGGTCTAATATCGCCACCAAACCGTAAAAATCCAGTTTCTACACACATTTGGCAATAGGCAATATCATAGTTCACTCCCTCTATACCTGCTTCTTCTCGATAAAGTTTTGGGATGTCAGGAAACTGTACTAAAGCATTTTCATTATTGTTTCTTAGAAATAATTGTAACTGGACTTCGGAAGTATTACCGTTCGACATCACCCGCGAAAATTGACCAGGGCAAACCGCCAAATTCGAGCGCAAGCTAACAGTACGCGTTGCAGCATCCCAAGTGACTGCAACATTAAAATCTCGCAGTTCGATCGCTTTAACATAAACTACTTTGCGATAGGTAATCCGATTGACATTAGCCGTTTTTGAAAGGTCAATCCGCAAACGGTCTACTAAATCAATGGGAATGTAAGCATTACCATTAACTAAAACTCCTTGCTCTGAGTAATTTTGTCCATTAATATTAATATTAATTGGCGGATAATTTGCTTCCGCCGGAGTTCCAGGAGTGGGGTCAATTACACGACTCCAAGTCACCAATCCATCGACAATTCCCAAAGCAAAATCGCGGCGACGGCTTTGCAGCAAAGCCCGATCCTCTGGATTGCTGAGAAACCCTACTTGCATCACCAAAGCTGGAAGCCTTGTTTGGCGACAGAATGCTAAACTACCTAAGCCACTATTTGTATCTGGCTTGACTCCCCGATTCGGTAATTGGGGTACGCGGCGCAACAACCCCACTAGCAATTGTTCAGCATTACTTCTGCGATCGCTATTATTAGCAATGTAGAAGACGCTAGCCCCACGCACAGAAGGGCTATTAGCCGCGTCAGATTCAATTTCTAGGGCGATATCACCCCGGCGGCCGCGGGAATTTACCCAGGTGATAGTTTGGGCGGCGCTCAAGTCATCAGGAACCGCCAAAATTTCCACATTCCGCGCCCTCAGTTCCGTGACAATCAAATCCCGCAGCAGAATCATTTCTTTAGCTTCACTTGTACCACCTGCGATCGCACCTGGATCGATCCCTCTAGCTTCTTTACCTCCATGAGCTGCTGATATAAAAATACGTCCCATCTTAAGTATTTCCTCTGATAAAATTAAATGTAACCAATTTTATAAATCATTCTTGGTCTAGCAACAAGAATATAATAGCTATCAGTTGGGAAATGCACCGCAGTGTTAACTACCAACCCATGAATTAATAAATAGACCAGAATGCAAATCCCCCGCTTGCACCCAGACACAATTGAGGAAGTTAAACTACGGGCTGATATTGTAGATGTCGTCTCGGAATACGTAGTTTTACGCAAACGCGGTAAAGATTTCGTCGGTTTGTGCCCCTTCCACGACGAGAAATCTCCCAGTTTCACCGTCAGCCAGACTAAGCAAATGTACTATTGCTTCGGCTGTCAAGCCGGAGGAAATGCCATTAAGTTTGTCATGGAGTTGGGAAAGCGCTCTTTTGCTGATGTGGTGCTGGATTTAGCACGGCGTTACCAAGTACCTGTACAAACTTTAGAACCTGAACAACGGCAAGAATTACAGCGTCAGCTATCTTTGCGTGAGCAGTTATATGAAGTTCTGGCAACGTCCGCACAGTTTTATCAACACGCCCTGAGACAATCACAAGGGCAAAAGGCACTTCAATATTTGCAATCTAACCGCCAAATTCGAGCGCAAGCTAACAGTACGCGTTGCAGCATCCCAAGTGACTGCAACATTAAAATCTCGCAGTTCGATCGCTT
The DNA here is from genome assembly GCA_023522315.1 of Nostoc sp. CCCryo 231-06. Taxonomy (GTDB): domain Bacteria; phylum Cyanobacteriota; class Cyanobacteriia; order Cyanobacteriales; family Nostocaceae; genus Nostoc. The sequence continues at coordinate 25,929 of JAHCSU010000259.1, read as the reverse complement.
TAACATAAACTACTTTGCGATAGGTAATCCGATTGACATTAGCCGTTTTTGAAAGGTCAATCCGCAAACGGTCTACTAAATCAATGGGAATGTAAGCATTACCATTAACTAAAACTCCTTGCTCTGAGTAATTTTGTCCATTAATATTAATATTAATTGGCGGATAATTTGCTTCCGCCGGAGTTCCAGGAGTGGGGTCAATTACACGACTCCAAGTCACCAATCCATCGACAATTCCCAAAGCAAAATCGCGGCGACGGCTTTGCAGCAAAGCCCGATCCTCTGGATTGCTGAGAAACCCTACTTGCATCACCAAAGCTGGAAGCCTTGTTTGGCGACAGAATGCTAAACTACCTAAGCCACTATTTGTATCTGGCTTGACTCCCCGATTCGGTAATTGGGGTACGCGGCGCAACAACCCCACTAGCAATTGTTCAGCATTACTTCTGCGATCGCTATTATTAGCAATGTAGAAGACGCTAGCCCCACGCACAGAAGGGCTATTAGCCGCGTCAGATTCAATTTCTAGGGCGATATCACCCCGGCGGCCGCGGGAATTTACCCAGGTGATAGTTTGGGCGGCGCTCAAGTCATCAGGAACCGCCAAAATTTCCACATTCCGCGCCCTCAGTTCCGTGACAATCAAATCCCGCAGCAGAATCATTTCTTTAGCTTCACTTGTACCACCTGCGATCGCACCTGGATCGATCCCTCTAGCTTCTTTACCTCCATGAGCTGCTGATATAAAAATACGTCCCATCTTAAGTATTTCCTCTGATAAAATTAAATGTAACCAATTTTATAAATCATTCTTGGTCTAGCAACAAGAATATAATAGCTATCAGTTGGGAAATGCACCGCAGTGTTAACTACCAACCCATGAATTAATAAATAGACCAGAATGCAAATCCCCCGCTTGCACCCAGACACAATTGAGGAAGTTAAACTACGGGCTGATATTGTAGATGTCGTCTCGGAATACGTAGTTTTACGCAAACGCGGTAAAGATTTCGTCGGTTTGTGCCCCTTCCACGACGAGAAATCTCCCAGTTTCACCGTCAGCCAGACTAAGCAAATGTACTATTGCTTCGGCTGTCAAGCCGGAGGAAATGCCATTAAGTTTGTCATGGAGTTGGGAAAGCGCTCTTTTGCTGATGTGGTGCTGGATTTAGCACGGCGTTACCAAGTACCTGTACAAACTTTAGAACCTGAACAACGGCAAGAATTACAGCGTCAGCTATCTTTGCGTGAGCAGTTATATGAAGTTCTGGCAACGTCCGCACAGTTTTATCAACACGCCCTGAGACAATCACAAGGGCAAAAGGCACTTCAATATTTGCAATCTAACCGCCAACTCAAAGAAGAAACTATACAGCAATTTGGTTTAGGTTATGCCCCCGCAGGTTGGGAAACTCTCTACCGTTATCTAGTGGAAGATAAACGTTTGCCCGCGCAAATATTAGAAAAAGCGGGATTGATTAAGCCACGCTCTTCCGGAGGCGGTTATTATGATGTATTCCGCGATCGCTTGATGATTCCTATTCGTGATGTGCAAGGACGCGTCATTGCCTTTGGTGGTAGAACCCTCACGGATGAGCAACCTAAATATCTGAATTCACCAGAAACCGAACTTTTTAGTAAAGGCAAAACATTATTTGCCCTCGATCAAGCCAAGGGTGGGATTTCCCAACTCGATCAAGCTGTGGTGGTAGAGGGATATTTTGATGCGATCGCTCTCCACGCCGTTGGTATTAATAACGCCGTCGCCTCACTCGGTACAGCTTTAAGCTTAGAACAAGTGCGGTTAATATTACGCTACACCGAATCGAAACAATTAGTACTCAACTTTGATGCTGATAAAGCCGGAACCAATGCCGCCGAACGTGCGATCGGTGAAATTGCCGAATTAGCATACAAAGGCGAAGTTCAGCTAAAAGTTCTCAATTTACCCGATGGTAAAGATGCTGATGAATATTTGCATAGCCACACTCCAGAGGATTATGCAGAACTGCTAAAAAATGCCCCACTTTGGCTAGACTGGCAGATTCAGCAAATTATTCAAGATCGTGACTTAAAACAGGCTACTGATTTTCAGCAAGTAACTCAGCAAATAGTCAAATTACTTAAAAATATAGCTAACAGCGATACACGCAACTATTACGTTTCCTACTGTGCAGAAATACTCAGCTTAGGAGATACCAGACTTATACCCCTACGAGTCGAAAATCTGCTAACTCAAATTGCTCCGGCTGCGGCTACATATTCTAAGCCCGTGTCAGCAAAGAAAGCATGGGGAGGTAGCAAAGTTTCCCACTCTCCACTCCCTACAGAACGCAGTCTTTTAGAACACGCAGAAGCCCTATTATTGCGAATTTACTTGCATTGTCCCGAACAGCGTCAAGCGATTATTGCCGAACTAGAGGAGCGAGATTTGCAATTTAGCCTTTCCCACCACCGATTTTTATGGCAACAGATTTTAGAAATTTCATCTAGCAATGGAGAGACGATAAATTTTGCGTCTCAACCAGATTTAATTTCCTGCTTGCAAGACCAGTTTTTAGAATTTGGCAGCGAGATGGGGTTAATTTCCCATTTATTTCATGTGGATGAAAAAAACCAGAAAGAAATACTTCGGACTCCGCAAGTAGTTCAAGCTGCGATCGCTTGCATGGATTTAGTGATGCTTGAAAAACGCTATCGCCACTTTTTGGAACTATGGCAACAAACCGATCCCGAAGCTGAACCAGAGCGTTATGAATCTTATTATCAGGCTTTCTACGCTGAAAAAATCAAGCTTCAGCAAATAGACCGACAACGGTTATTTTCCATCACAGAGTTGTTGTAGCCTAACTCTTGATTAGACCTCAATACAATTTAGTTAAGCATTTCTTCCTTCTCTTTTTATAGATGTGCGTCGAGATAGGCGTGAGGTAAGGAAAGCGTAGTTAAGTTGATCAAGGGGCAATGCCGTAACCCTACTTTGTTTAACCCAATTGAAAACTGCTAAGTAGGTAGGCAGAATAAAAGCCAACTATGTAAACTTATGTAAAGTACCAGAAAGGCTTTGAGTATAAGCTTTTAAACAATTTACATTTCTTAATCTAGTCGTATTTTTTAACGCCCACCTACTTACATGTATACCTGCTGTCGGTGCTATCATGCAGTTACGTTGCCATTGTCTTACCACTATTTATCCCAACAAACCTTTAATCTTTCCCGTATTCGAGGCTGGGTATTGAGATAATCTTTTAACCAGTTGCATCCCCGTGCTAATAGCCCATCTAATTCGTAAATCCGCCAAATCAGCACCTCATTTTGCTCAGGAGAATTACCCTGAACATGCGCGAGAATATATTTACCATCTGGGCTAAAACTTACTGGCGATATAAACGTAGATGAATACTTATATTGTGCAAGCTGCCTACCCAACACATCCCAAACGCGATAAATTTTATCATCTGAAGCTGTAACAATCCGCTGACCATCCGGGCTAAAAACAGCAAATCCAACCCTACCTTGATGCGGTATTTCAACTAATTGTTTACCAGAAGTATCCCAAATAATCACCCTATTATCTGGAGAAGTAGCAATAATTAGTTTCCCATCTGGACTAAAGCTAGGGCTATAAATATCTTGATTCGTTTTAAAGCTTGATAATTTTTGACCAGATGTATCCCAAATGCTTACTATCCTGCCGTCACTCGTAACAATCCGTTCTCCATATCGACTAAAGCTAGCACCAGAATAACTATTTTCACTTCCTGTAAACTCTACTATTTTTTCACCCGAAATATTCCACAAACTCGAATAATTTTTTCCATCATAATCAAACATAGCCATAATATATTTACTATTAGGACTCCAAGTAATGCCTCTGGCTTTGAATGTAGTTATTAACTTACCAGACTCCGACCAAATTCTAGTTTTATTATCAGAAGTTGTAGTTAAAATATACTTGCCATCTGGACTAAAAACAGCATATTCTACCACCTCTTCATGCCCAGAAAGCAATAATAACTGTTTTCCTAATATATCCCAAACACGAACAGTTTTATCGGCTGATGCTGTGACAATTTTTTTTCCATCAGGGCTGAAATTAGCGCTACTAACTACGTCTGAATGTCCTATAAATGTTGCCAACTGCTTACCATAACTATCCCAAATTAATACATATTTTCTAGTTGGGGTAACAATATATTTACCATCGGGACTCCAGCTTGCTCCCGTAATAGCGTCTTTTGAATTGATAGTTACTGGTATTTTATCGGATAAATCCCAGATACTAACCATTTTATCTTGTCCAAAGGTAACAATATATTTACCATCAGGACTCCAATGAGGATTTCTTTGATCTCCTGTTAGTTCGGTGAGTAAATCACCTGATAAATCCCATACTTTTACACCTTCATCTCTTATATCCCACACTTTTATAGTGTCATCGGTAGTAAAAAATTGCTTACCATCTGGACTAAATCCTGCATCACCATTTAGTGCTTTCTCATTTTTTATTTCTCTAATCAGCCTACCAGATAAATCCCAAACGTGAGTTTTCTGAGATGTTGATACGAAAATACTCTGACTGTCGTGGCTAAATCCAGCATCCACAATTAACCATTTATCATCTCCTTTAAATCGTGCAATTTGTTTACCTGAAACATCCCAAACATAGGAGTCATTAGAGTTAGTTAAAATATATTTTCCATTCGGACTCCAATAAGCACTGTTAACAGCCATTGAATGTCCTGTGAATGTTCGCAATAGTTTACCCGATGTATCCCAAATGCGGGCAGTCTTATCATCAGAAGCGGTAAGAATATATTTACTATCTGGGCTAAAACTGGCACTATTAACTTTACCTTGATGTTGAAGTTGTAGTAATAAATTACCGGATAAATCCCAGATGCGGGCTGTTTTATCATTAGGGGTATTAACTATGCTTTTACCATCCCAACCTGTTTCAATAACAAGTGGATTTCCTGAAGTCGTAATGACACGTTTCCCATCTGGGCTAAAACTGGCGCTAGTTACATTTTCTTGATGTCTAAGTATCGCCAATTGTTTCCCGGAAAAGTTCCATATCCGAACTGTTTTATCATTAGAAGTAGTGAGAATATGCTTTCCATCTGGACTAAAATTAGCAATAAAAACTCCGTCTTGGTGTCCTTTTAGTTCGGCTATAAGCTTACCTGACAAGTTCCAAATACGAGCAGTTTTATCATTAGAAGCGGTGACGATGTACTTTCCATCATGGCTCCAGTTCACAGTTGTAATATCATCTTTATGAGCAACAAATTGCTTTATTTCATGGATTTTATCAAGTATTGTTTGTAAAGCTAAAATTGGACTGCTTGCAGGATATTTTTCTAGATAACGTCCATCTTTTACTATTTGTTTTAACCTTTGTCCTGCATCCATCGCGGTCACTAAAGATTCAATTTGTTTTGTTTCAAACTGTTTTAGCGCTGCAACTCCTGCTTGTTCTAATCTTATACCTTCTTGGACTTCTCGTAATTGGTTAGTTGATATAGTTGCTCCGACAAAAGCAATAGCTGCTCCGATAATAGAACAAATAAGAACTCCACCACCGATACGAATTTGTCGTTTAGCCTGATGTTGGGCTGTGGTTAAAGTCTCGTTAGCTTGTGCTAAAATGCGACTTTCTTCTTCTTGAAGAGATAATGCCGTAGCTATTTCTTGTTTTTCCAATTCCTGACTAGCAGTTAAAAACTGGTAATCTTGCTCATTTAAGCTTTTATTTGCTGCCCAATTCTTTGCTTCTTCTAATGCTAATCCTTGCAATAATCTAGAATTATCTTGACAGCTTGAAGCAAACCAAGCTGATAATGATTCTGAATAAGGTCTTAAATCGGCGAGTGCTTTTTCTACCCAATTTAAATCAAAAACTGTTGCATAAATACGGTTATAAACTCTTAAATATCCCTGCTGTTCTACGACTAATCCAGATAATCGTAATTCTATTTGTTCTGAAGTATCCGCAGCAGTAATTTTTTCTAATTGTAAAATTTGCTGATATAAGCCAAGCAACGCACCTGTATTATGCTTGCTCATCAAAATTCTATCTTTGATGGTTTTTAAATGGGGTGGTTCATCTTGTGATTCCCAATTTTCAACTATTTGCTGTATAACAATATTTTTTACCCATTCGACTTCTGTAATTTCTCCCTTTGCTTTTAGCGAGTGATAATGAATAAAGTTTTGGGAAGTTACTAACAAATCGCATAATTTTTGTGTAAGTAAGGGTTGTCCTCCAGTCCATGCTAAAACTTCTTGCAAAATAGCTTCTGGATTTTCAATCCCTTTTAACCCTGATGCTAAAGGTGAAATTTCGTGTATTTGAAAACCATTAAGTTGAATTGCACGACCGATATTAAAGGGTGTTCGTACTTTATCTGCAATTAAATCGCTAGGTGTTGCTACTCCGAGAAGCACAAAAGTAATCCTATTAAACTCGCTATTAATATTACGTTTTTCATAACAACTTCTAATCCAGGCAAAAAAATCATCACCCTTAAAATTTAAGCTTAAAATACTATCAATCTCATCAATAAAAACAACTATTTCACTTTTGATTTTTTCTAAAAAAAATTTTCAATAAATATATCCAAACGCTGTATTGGCGATAATTCGGAGTTTTCCTTCCACCATGTTCTAATAAATTCGCTGGGGTTAGCTATTTCAAAATTTGCAACTAATGTGTAAACAATACCTGCATACCACTGTTCCGGATTTATATCTTTACTACCGCGTCCAGAAATGTCAATCGTAGTACAAGCAATTCCTTCAGCTTGCAGTCGTTTGATTGTGCGAACTTGCAAGCTAGTTTTACCCATTTGTCGGGAATTAAAAATATAACAAAAGTTCCCAGCTTTCAGTTCGTTGTAAAGGTCGAAATCTGCTTGCCTAACTATATAACTGGGAGCATCTTCTGCAAGACTTCCACCAACTTTATATGAAAAATTGCTGTTCATTAGTTAATTAGATTACTGCTCAATTCAAAATTATTTATATAATGATATCTAACGGCAAATAAATTATTCATTTTCTACACATATAATCCATCATGCCGTTAGATATTATACAAACTAAAAAATTTATATTTTATTACGGTTAATTAATACTTCTAATTGAGCTTTTTTGCTATCAATCCATGCTAGGGATGGATGAGATGGTGAATTTTTTTTGATAAGTTGTAATCGTTCTATCTCCAAATCCTCTATTTGTTCATATGCAGCATTTGATATGAGGTTTTTTATTACACTTTGTTCTACTTGCGGTTGTGTGTTGGCTAGTTGTTCATACAAGTCTTGGAGTTGAGTGTCAAAATCCTGAATCATTGGATATTGAGGTTTAAAATTTGCTAAATTTAATGCTCGCTCAACTTCTATTTTGGCGATTGATTTTAAAATAGTACCAGTTGTAATCTGCGGAACTGAGATATTTACCCCTAGGCGCGATAATTCATTTCTGGTTTTATCTAACATGTTTTGATTTACGGAATCCATATGACCAGTGCCCAAAACCCCATCTAAATATTGCTGCAAAAGTTTTTCTGCTGCTTTGTAATCGGCGATCGCACTTTCTTTATTCCCTAAATCTTTGTAAAGATTACCTCTTAATAAGTACTCATGAGCATTGGAACTACTATCACCAATTAATTGAGTCAAATCTGAAATCGCTTTCTGTTTCTCGCCTAACTTTTCATAAGCCCTAGCTCTATTCCAATATGCAGGACTACTCAAACCAAGCCTACCTGTATTTTGCCTAATTACTTCGGTATAGTCTACCACTGCGGCTTTGTAATTCCCAATTGCAGCGTAAGCATTGGCACGATGATAGTAAGGTTCTTCAGCTTTAGGATTTAGCCGAATTGCCTGCGTGAAAGAAGAAACCGCAGCGAGTGAGTCTTTTTGGCAGTCCTCTTGAAAGTGTCCCATGCCTATGAAGTCGTTTACTGTATTAAGATGTGGTGGCTTCAGAGTTTGACAGTCAGTAGAAGCATTAGAAGCTGGTATTTGTGCAACTAATGGTATCGAAAAACCTAGCAGCAAAATAGATGATGCATAAGCTAATAAAGAAGGTATAGAGAAGGCAAATTTCATAATTATATAATTCAGAAAGATTTTCAGTTAAAGTAGGACTAGTGTTCACAGGTTGCACCTTTCACCTTATTCCTACTAATCCCATTTTCCCTTGACAGCACTTGAGTTCGCATAGGAGTTTATCGAGTACGTATCGACTTCGTAGTGAGATTGAATATTTTAAAATTTCGCCAAAAAAACAAATTTAGCAGTTGTAATATCAGAAATGCCACGTTCAGTTAGAGTACGTCCTGAATTCATATCACAGGTAAAGTCAGCACTACCGCGTAATGGCTATATTCGTCAAACTGATTTAGCTGAATATTTGCAAATATCTCAATCTACTATCAGCAGTTTTCTTAATGGCAGAGCAGTAGATTACCTTAACTTTAGAGAAATTTGTCGTGTTTTAGGGCTGGAATGGCAAGATATTGCTGATTTAACTACTGATTTAACAGTGGAAAGTGGGAAAAATATATTTTCATCACCCTTAGTAGGCACTACAGAGGAAAATAACAAAGAAACTCAAGAAATATCTTCATCCCACTCTCTAGAGCATCCATCCGGGCAAGTACCATTAGATTCACCATTTTATATCAAACGTTCCCCAATCGAAGAACGATGTTACGAACAAATTCATAAACCCGGTGCTTTAATTAGAATTAAAGCACCCAGACAAATGGGTAAAACTTCACTATTGTCAAGAATTATTGATAAATCACATTCTCAAGGGGATTGTGCCGTCATATTAGATTTCCAACTTGCAGCACAGCAGATTTTTGTTAATTCAGATAAGTTTTTGCGTTGGTTTTGTAGCAGTGTTGGTTTAGCTTTAAATATCCCGAATCAAATTGATGATTATTGGGATTTAGCGGAAATTGTGGGTAGCAGCATGGCATGTAAAGCCTATTTTGAGGAATATCTACTGCCAACAATTAATAAGCCGCTAACCCTTGGTTTAGATGAGGTTGATAAAGTTTTTGAATATCCAGAAATTTACCGAGATTTTTTTGGACTGCTACGTGCTTTACACGAAGAAGGCAAACGGCGAGAGATTTGGAAAAAACTGCGATTGGTAATTGTACATTCTACAGAAGTTTACGTTCCTCTTGATATTAATCAATCGCCATTTAACGTAGGTCTATCTGTAGAATTGCCTGAATTTAATAATAAACAGATTTTAGATTTAGTTCAAAGGTATCAACTCTATTGGGATGAAACAGAAGTTGAAAAATTAATGATGCTAGTGGGTGGACATCCATTTTTAGTCCGTCTTAGTCTTTATAATATAGCCAATAGAAATGTTACTTTAGCACAGATACTACAAAATCCCACAAGTGTTTACGCAGACCATTTACGTCGTCAAAGTTTAATTCTTACACAGCAGCCAGAATTAGCAAGTGCGATGAAAGATGTAGTTCTTAATAACTCTGCCAAACTAGCGACAGTAACTAAATTTAAATTGCACAGTATTGGCTTGGTGAAATTGCAAGGAGATAACGTATTACCACGCTGTAATTTATATAAACAGTATCTACAAATAAATTTGTAAATAACAATACCTTCGCCAAAAGAAGAGGGTAAAGAGAGAGGGCTGAATGTAGTAGAGTTATTGTCTCTCACAACGACAACTCAAAAACTACTCTTCAGCCCATGCCCGATATCAGATCACTGCTACAATGTTTGCTAACGCAGATAAACGTTACTTTTGGCTTGACAAAACTTCACTGCTAGTCAGAGTCCTCAATCGAAAAGTGTTAAACTCATAACTGTATCATAAAAAACTTTTGCAAGAGTTCTATTGAGATTAGAACTGACTTTTCATACAATGTGAAAAGTCAAGTTATTAATACAGCTAACAAAGATCAGCGATCGCGTTTAGCAGAACGGCGCGATGCCGACGAACGAGCACCAGGCTTATCGCCATTCGTGGCCTGTGGCGCTGCCTTACGTTTAGCTGATGTCTGTGGTAACGGGCTAGCAGTACGAGCCGGACGCTTATCACCTCCGGGTTTTGGTCTGTGTTGCCGTCCATTTGGGATTGGTTCGGGGTTGGTATCGGGGTTGGAGGCAAAACCAGCTACTACTTCCCTTGGCAAGCGCTGCTCAATCAGTTTTTCAATATCTTTCAATAGAGGGTATTCATCAACGGACACCAGCGATACAGCTTCACCTGACGCGCCAGCGCGGCCAGTACGCCCAATGCGGTGAACATAATCCTCTGGTACATTGGGTAGATCGAAGTTAACTACATGGGGAAGTTCGCTGATATCAAGACCCCTAGCAGCAATGTCTGTCGCCACCAATACCTGTAAGCTACCATTTTTGAACTTTGCTAGAGCATTAGTACGCACCGGCTGGCTCTTATTCCCGTGGATTGCCAGTGCTTGAATCCGGTCTTCGCCCAATTGCTTAACCAAACGGTCAGCACCATACTTAGTGCGGGTGAACACTAGCACCTGATACCAATTATCTCGGCGAATCAGGTGAGCAAGTAATTGGCGTTTCTTGTCACGGTCTACCTGGTAAATTTTTTGTGCGATCGTCTCGGCGGTAACGTTGCGGCGTGCTACCTCAATCATCGTCGGGTTATTCAGCAGTCCGGCGGCGAGTGTCTTAATTTTGTCCGAGAAAGTAGCGAAGAATAGCAAATTTTGTCGCTTTTTGGGCAATAGTGAGAGGATGCGGCGGATATCATGAATAAAGCCCATGTCCAGCATCCGATCTGCTTCATCTAGCACCAAAACCTCAATATGCGACAGGTTCAGCGTCCCTTGCTGTACATGGTCTAACAGTCGCCCTGGAGTAGCGACTAAAATATCCACTCGGTTCTTCAAACGCTGTTTTTGCAGATTAATACCGACTCCGCCGAACATTACCATCGAGTTTAGCTGCAAGTACTTACCGTACTCGCGCACGCTTTCTTCTACCTGTGCGGCGAGTTCACGAGTCGGGGTAAGAATCAGCGCCCGAATCGGCGGGTATCCCTTATATGTACCTTTGATGCTCTTGTCAGACGACAACCGATGCAGAAGCGGTAGGGTAAAACTAGCGGTCTTTCCAGTACCAGTTTGTGCCCCAGCTAGCAAATCGCTACCCAACAATACAGCAGGAATGGCCTGCATCTGAATTGGCGTGGGTTCGGTGTACCCGCGCTCAGTAACCGCACGGATAATTTCATTGGACAAGCCGAGAGTAGAAAAAGACATAAAACTCCAAAAATAACATCGGCCTGTCGCCAATGGCGGCGTCAGTCTTAGGCGGACGGATAAAAAAGCGTTGAAAGGCTGATGGGCAATAGCGCAAAGACTGAAGAGCGAGTGCCGCAATTCCACATTTTAACAGATTGTAGTCGATTGTGTCGTTAAAGTTGCTCTAATTCAGTGTTGTGTTAAATTAGCATTACTTGGAACTGTAAAATGTTGAACAATTAGGAGAAATTCGTTATCGCAATCCAAAAGCAACTGATTAATTCACAAATCAAGTCACCTAGCGTGTTCTTGATTGACCATGAGAATAACAATCGTGGTCTGATCGACACCAATGAGGCGCTACAGCTAGCCGAGAGTTTAGAGCTTGACTTAGTTGTAGTCTCGCAAGGCAAAGAGGCTCCAATCGCCAAGATTCTCAACTATGGCAAGCTTCAGTATCAAAAGAAAAAACGTCAGAGCCAGAGTGCTAGACCCACGGTCAAGGAAGTTCGATTTGGTCTAAACGTGGGCGTGGCTGATTACAATTTACGCATCGAACAAGCAGGTGAGTGGTTAAGTAAAGGCGATTCTGTCAAGTTTGCCATTCGTTTACGAGGCCGAGAACATCAATATCGTGACAAAGCGGGAGAACTGCTAGACCGAATTGCAAATGATCTCAGTCAAGTAGGTAAAATCCAGTCGCTGGATAAACGCGCACTAGTTGTTCAAGTCATTCCTGCCTAGTTAATCTTGCGATCGCTGGAGGATGTATTTGTAACAGCTTGTAAACAACGAAAAAACCTGGAGGCAACACTGTCGCTTCTATGGAAAAAACATTGACATTCTCCCCACTGAAGATAGCAAGGGGATTTTTCGCTGTGCAATAGTGGAAATGAGCTTGTCCTAAGCATATAGAATAGTAGATAACCCTGTACAATAAGGTAAAACTTTGTACAGGGTTTTGTTTTATGGATAAACCGAATAAATTTGCAAATCAATGTTAATAACTGGTAACTAAAATAATCCATTAACCCATCTTACAGAACGTTTATCTCTCGGCTTTTTCAACCATAGTAAAGCTACTAAAAAACGTATTAAAAGGCTGACTAATGTATAAGCTACAAGAAAAATATATTCCATCGCTATAAGGAACTGAAAGTAGGCTTTTGACTAACTATGAGATATTTAAATTTGATATAGCGGTTCCCATTTACATGGGGTACAACATTATATTGCGAAGTGTAAGGGCACGGCAGTGCCGTGCCCCTACGGCTATACCTCACGGGGCAGGGCGGTGAACAGAAGGTTTCCAGTAGCCATATTTCTGTTAGAGCTTGTTTTTTGACTATTGATTGTTAAGCATCAATCGGCGCATTTATTGATTAGGTGTGTCAAGGCATCAATCAGGCGATCGCTTTCCATTGGTATAATGTCCTTTCCATGCATCACATTTTGAGTAATATGAAAATGCACTAATGCTCCTAAAAGAATTCTCGCTGTCGCCTCTGGATCAGGTATCTTTAATTCTGGAGCCGCCAAGTAGTGAGTAAGAGTTTGGGCTACTGGCATAATCATCACCCGAACACAAATTTGAGCTAACTCAGGAAAACGCCCAGATTCCCCGATTAGTACTCGCATAAATGCACTATGTTCTTTGTCGTTAATCATCTGCTCTAATGCTTTGGTTGCTACCTGGTGCAGTATGGCAGCTGGTTCTCCCTCAATAGGTGCTGTGCCAAAAATGGAGCTGTTCTTTTTGCTTGTCAGTTGCTCTAACAGTACTTTAAAAAGTCCTTCTTTATCTTGAAAGTGGCTATAGACTGTCGCTTTAGAAACACCTGCTGCTACTGCTACCCGATCCATGCTTGTACCAGCATAGCCATGTTGAAGGAATTCTTGCATTGCCCCTTGCAGAATTTGCTCCACTTTATCAACAGAATTGTCTCGATCAACTTCGCCAGCTTTGATGCGTACCATTTATTAATCATCCTTTCTTATAAACAATATTAATAGATGCTGCAAAATGCCCCAGTACAAAATGGCGAAAATAAATATACCCTTCGATAAAGCCCAAAAGTCTCTATTATCAGCTTTTCTCTCTTCTACTTTCTTGTAGTAGAAAATTAATCTCAATAGGGAATAGCATTCCGCTGTAGAATACCGAGCAAATTGATTGACAAGTTTAGTTGTATCATATTGACTAAACTAGTCCGTTTAGTTTAGCATGAATTGAACTGGACGGTTTAGTACAAGTTGCTACTGGTGGTAAGGGGAAAATAGTATGGAGCAAAACAGGAATTCAGAGGGTTTAAGGTCTTCTCAGAATCTTGTGCGATCGCCTGTTCTACTTGCAATAATTACAGCTCTAGCAATAGGTGGAATCAGTGTTTATGCTGTAATGAAGTTTCAGGCTACAGCTAATGAAAAACAAAAAACACCAGTAGCAGTTCAGCCCGTGGTAAAAACAGTAACAGCATTAGGGCGGTTGGAACCAAAGGGAGAGGTAATAAAACTGTCAGCGCCTTCTTCTAATGAAGGAAATCGGGTAGAGCAACTATTGGTGAAAGAAAGCGATCGCGTCAAAGCTGGGCAGGTAGTTGCGATTATGGACAATCGCGATCGCCTACAAGCTAGTTTGGCTGAAGCACAAAAACAAGTTCAAGTTGCCAAATCTCGCCTTAACCAGGTAAAAGCTGGAGCCAAACAGGGAGAAATTGGAGCGCGTCAAGCTACCGTGAATCGTTTGCAAGTAGAACTAGAAGGAAATATTAAAACTCAGCAAGCCACAATTAATCGTATAGAAGCAGAACTCCTTGGGCAACAACGGAGCTTGCAAGCAACAGTGGCTCGCGTAGCAGCCGAGAGACGTAATGCCCAAGCTGACGTGCAGCGCTACGAAACTTTATACAAAGCAGGAGCAATTTCTAGCCAGGAAGTTGATAGCAGACGCTTAAGCGCCGAAACTTCCACTCAAGCGTTAATTGAAAGCCAAGCCACCCAGACAAGAACTGTCGCAACCCTACAACAGCAGATTAACGAAGCAAAAGCCAACCAGGATCAAACCCTCGCCAGCTTGCAACAGCAGATTAACGAAGCAAAAGCTAACTTGAATCAAACCGTTGAAGTCCGTCCAACAGATATAGCAAACGCACAAGCAGAGGTAGACAGCGCTCAAGCCAGCGTGGATAAAATTAGAGCCGAACTGGCGCAGGCTTATGTTGTGGCTCCAAAAGCCGGTCGAATTTTGGAGATTAATACACGAGCCGGAGAAACTGTTGGCAATGAAGGAATTGTGGCTCTAGGTCAAACCGACCAGATGTATGCAGTAGTAGAAGTCTACCAAAGTGATATCAAGAAAGTGCGTCCGGGACAGGATGTGCGGGTAAGTAGTGATTCACTAGGCAATGAATTAGAGGGAAGAGTGGATTGGATTGGTATGCAGGTAAAGCGGCAAAATCTGATCAACGCTGACCCTTCTAGCAATATTGATGCCAGAGTAGTGGAAGTGCATGTGCAACTGAATAAACTATCTAGCCAAAATGCTTCTAGCTTAACTAATTTGCAAGTCAAGGCGGTAATTGAACTGTGATTGGATTTATCCAGCAACTGCGGCGGCGAACGCCTTTAGGATGGCTGCAACTGAGTCATGAAAAAGGCCGTCTTTTGGTAGCATTGTCAGGCATTGCCTTTGCCGATGTTTTGATGTTCATGCAGCTAGGGTTTCAGACTGCCCTGTTTGAAAGTAACACAATGCTGCATCGCAGTATGCAGGCTGATATGTTTGTCATCAGCCCCCAAGCACGTAACCTAGCAAGTATGTCTAGCTTTACGCGGCGACGGCTGTATCAAGCAATGGATATACCAGGTGTAAAGTCAGCAGAAGGAATGTATATCAACATTGTTGATTGGAAAAATCCCCAAACACATCAGAAGACGACAATATTAGTTATGGGGTTCAATCCTGATCAGCAAGTGTTTAACTTAGCGGATGTGAATCGCCAGATAGATTTTGTTAAACTACCAGATACCGTTCTGTTCGATCGCGCCTCTAGAGGAGATTATAAGGAAGCGATCGCGCAAATTGACCAAGGTAAAACTGTCACAACCGAAATAGAACGCCGGACAATTACCATTAGCGGCTTATTTTCAGTCGGGGCTTCCTTCATAGCCGATGGTAGTTTAATCACCAACGACCAGAACTTTTTACGACTATTTCCCAGACGAGAAGCTAGCGGTGTCAGTCTAGGTTTAGTGCAATTACAACCAGGCTACGACCCAAAGCAAATGAAAACAACTTTAGAAACTTATTTGGATAATGATGTTAAAGTTTTAACCAAAGCAGAATTTATCGAATTTGAAATAAATTACTGGAAAACAAATACTGCTATCGGCTTTATCTTCAGCCTGGGTGTAGCAATGGGGTTTATGGTGGGCGTGATTATCGTCTATCAAGTTCTTTCTACAGATGTGAATTCTCATATAAAAGAATACGCCACTTTCAAAGCAATGGGGTATAACAATCTCTACTTATTAGGTGTGGTGCTTGAAGAGGCGATAATTTTGGCAGTCTTGGGCTTTATCCCAGGAGCGATCGCACCTTTAGGACTTTATCATTTAACTCGTAATGCTACCAACTTGCCACTTTACATGACCGTAGCACGAGCCTTGACAGTATTAACGCTGACAATGATTATGTGTATAATTTCTGCTGCGATCGCTACCCGTAAATTACAGTCCGCCGACCCCGCAGATATGTTTTAGAAAATGGGCATTGGGCATTGGGCATTGGGCATTGGGCATTGGGCATTGGGCATGGAAATAATTAACAATTCCCAATTTAAAATCTAAAATCTAAAATCTGTATGCCTCCTGTAATCTCTGTTAAAAATCTCGACCATTACTTTGGTTCTGGTCAACTCCGCAAGCAAGTTCTCTTTGATATCAACTTGGATATTAACGCCGGCGAAATTATTATTATGACTGGGCCTTCTGGTTCTGGTAAAACTACACTTCTCACCTTAGTCGGCGGCTTGCGTTCTGCCCAATCTGGCAGTTTGCAAATATTGGAACAAGAACTGTGTGGCGCTAACAAAAGACAACTTACCCAAGCGCGACGCAGTAACGGTTATATTTTCCAAGCGCATAACTTGCATGGTAGCCTGACAGTACTCCAGAACGTCAGAATGGGCTTGGAAGTACATAATAATATTTCCCCGGCAGAAATGAAAACCCGGTCAGCCGAAATGTTAGAGGAGGTAGGATTAGGGAATCGCCTGAATTATTATCCTGATGATTTATCTGGGGGACAAAAACAAAGAGTTGCGATCGCTCGTGCGTTGGTCGGTCGTCCTAAAATTGTCTTAGCGGATGAACCCACCGCCGCCCTTGACAGTAAATCGGGACGAGATGTGGTCAACCTCATGCAAACCCTAGCTAAAGAACAGCATTGTACTATTCTTTTAGTTACTCATGACAATCGCATTCTAGATATTGCCGATCGCATCGTCTACATGGAAGATGGCAAGTTAGTAAATGACAGTGCTGTTGTTGCAGCCGGTTAGGTTGGTTCTCCTCAAGATTTTTTATTAAGAAGAAAACAGCCAGAAAATGGTATTTAATTATTTTGCTCAAAAATCGTCTCTGTAATTTCACTAATGCCAATGTAGCGACTTATCTGCTAGAGATTTGAAAGGTTTACTGTTATATAAGAAATGCTTGCCAGAGTTTGGAGTGCATCAATTGTGGGCATCGATGCCGTCAAAGTCGGCGTGGAAGTCGATGTGTCAGGGGGATTACCGGGAATTGTTGTCTTGGGACTGCCAGATTCAGCGATTCAAGAATCACGAGAAAGAGTTAAAGCAACCTTGAAGAATGCAGGTTTCGCCTTTCCCATGCGGAAAATTGTGATTAATTTAACTCCGGCAGATTTACGGAAAGAAGGCCCCTGTTTCGATTTGCCTATTAGTGTGGGAATTTTGGCGGCTTCTGAGCAAGTTAGCGCTGATTTGTTGGGGGATTATCTATTTTTGGGCGAAGTCTCTCTAGATGGCAGTTTGCGTCCGGTGGCTGGTGTTTTACCGATCGCAGCAGCAGCGCAAAAGATGGGAATTGCAGGTTTAGTTATCCCTGCTGATAATGCCCAAGAAGCAGCAGTGGTTCAAGACTTAGCTGTTTACGGCTGCAAACATCTGTCTGATGTGGTGGATTTTTTAAATAATCCCGGACGTTACAAACCTGTGCAAATTGATCATACAACGGAGATAGCAACAGTATCTTACCCTGGCGCAGATTTGCATGATGTGAAAGGACAAGCTCATGGGCGTCGTGCCTTAGAAATTGCTGCTGCTGGTGGGCATAATTTAATTTTTGTCGGGCCGCCTGGTAGTGGGAAAACCATGTTAGCACGGCGCTTACCAGGAATTTTACCGCCCCTGAGTTTTGCCGAATCTTTAGAAGTGACTCGCATCTATTCGGTGGCTGGTTTATTGAAAAATCGCGGTTCGTTAGTACGCGATCGCCCTTTTCGCAGTCCCCACCACTCAGCATCCGGGCCTTCTCTGGTTGGTGGCGGTAGCTTCCCTCGTCCTGGGGAAATCTCATTATCTCACAGGGGCGTGCTGTTCCTTGATGAATTAACTGAGTTTAAACGTGATGTGCTGGAATTTCTGCGCCAGCCTTTGGAAGATGGCTATGTGACAATTTCCCGTACCAAACTATCAGTAACGTTTCCCGCGCAGTTTACTTTGGTGGCGAGTACCAATCCCTGTCCTTGCGGTTACTATGGCGATACCATCCAACAATGTACTTGTTCTCCTCGTCAACGCGAGCAATATTGGGCAAAACTTTCTGGGCCATTGATGGATCGAATTGATTTACAAGTTGCGGTGAATCGCTTGAAACCAGAAGAAATTACCCAACAACCTACGGGAGAAGCATCAATAACAGTGCTACAACGAGTGCAACAAGCAAGCGATCGCGCCATTACCCGCTTCCAAGGAGAAGCAAATCTGCGTTGCAATGCCCACATGCAAAGTCGTCATCTCCAGCAATGGTGCAAGCTAGATGATGCTAGTCGCAATTTATTAGAAGTAGCCATTAGAAAATTAGGTTTATCGGCAAGAGCAAGCGATCGCATTCTCAAAGTAGGGCGGACTATTGCAGATTTAGCGGGAGACGATGAGCTAAAAACCAATCATGTAGCGGAAGCGATTCAGTATCGCACAATCGATAGAATGCAGTAGACATAGGATTGAAAAACCTTAAACTCTGTAGGTTGGGTTGAGGAACGAAACCCAACATTTGTCGTAGGTTGTTGGGTTTTACTTCCCTACGGGACGCTGTTCGCGTTCGTTCAACCCAACCTACAATTATCCTTAAGTAATGATTTGGTTTCGGCTTAGATGCTATTTGTAAAGAAATCTAAAAAGGAACAGTTGGGTTGAATACAAATGATAAGGTAAAGATCAACAGTATATGTACTGAATTGAATACCTAAATAAGTTTACATACTCATTGTACAAGACCAGTTCTACTGAAAACAAAATACAGGAGTGAAAGTTGATGGAAGCGAATCTTAGAACGCGAGCAGCTTTGGCAGCAGGCATAATGCTAGGTGGTATGACGATGTTATCGCCGGGTGTAGCCCTTTCACAATCTGCTACTCCAGGCAACATTACAGGTCGGTGGTTTCTACTAGCAAACGCCAGTAATGGCGATCTTAACATTACACAAGCTGGAAACGGTACTATCTCCGGCACTATCTTTGGAAGTCCCTTGCAAGGGTACTATAATAATTCCTCGCGCCGGATAGTATTTTTAGTCACAGTTAATGGAATTCCAGTTCAGTTTTATTCAGCATGGATCTCAGTTAATGGTTTGGTGCTAGGGGGACAATTCAACGTCTGGAAGTTATCAGATGGTGCAGCTGCGGGAGTTGATTACAACTTTAGCGCCACTAAGGTCTCTGACTTCCCAAACTAGGCACAACGGTTCAGTGAATTCGTAGCGCACCTGCTCTATTCCTCTCGTGCAATATTACAGCTATTTTCAAGGAGAATATGCTGACGACCATTTAAGCTCGACTTTATCTAAAATGAGCAACTAAGTTTTCTTTATCCGGCAAAAACCCTGGTTTTTTAGTAAATACTTTTTCCACGTCATAGATTATCTATGAAGTTCAAAAAGTAAAACTATAGTCCCACAGAGGTTTCAGGTTAGGCGTTCGTGAAACGACTCCGCAGGAGTATCGCGTTGCGAAAAAATGGATAAAGTCGAGCTAATATCATGTCCGTTTGATTACTGATTAAACCCGAAGAACCCCACCCCGCCAAAGCTACGCTTCGTCTCCCCTCCCCGCAAGCGGGGAGGGGTTGGAGGTGGGGTTCTTTTATTATGGGTAATTTGGCGGACATGATATAACGTCATCTGAAAAAGCATCACTCATTTTTGTCTTCTAGACTCTGTACCAAATTGAATCCGATAACCACGCACTGAGATAATTTACAGCGTAACTACTATTGACAAAATTAATTTTGTCTTAACCTATCAAAAATGATTTAAGTGTAATCTGTAGTCATAAGTAAGCTTCAACCATTAATCCTTTTAGTAAAGGATAGCTTGTTGCTGAATCAAAATTAGAAAATCTTATCTTGGAGTGTAGAATGAAAGGCTTTATCACACGTAAAATTGCCCTTGTAGTTACTGTAGTCACTGCAAGTCTTGGCCTGAGTGCTAACAAAATTTCAGCTGACGTTGGGATCACGAAATTAGGTGATATCCTTCAAATAAATGTTACAGGCAAATCGTCTAGTTTAAGATTCATTGGCTTAACCTCAAATAATACTCTTGTAAATATAGATCCGAGTGGATTTGCTAAAGCAATTCAAGTCAAAGGAATTGACGGCAATTTACAAGGCATTGACTTCCGTCCAGCAAACGGTCTGCTTTACGGTGTCACAGATACTGACAACGTATACACGATCAACTTTATAACTGGTCAGGCTAAGTTTGTGAGCAAACTATCTAGCAGCTTTAATGGAGGATTTCAATCAGGGTTTGACTTCAATCCCGTACCAGACCGCTTACGGATAGTAGGTAGCAATGACCAAAATTTTCGTACCAATGTAGATACTGGTGCAGTTACTGTTGATACACCCCTAGCTTATGCTACAGATGATGTCAACGCCAAAGTTGACCCCAACGTTACCGCTGTCGCTTACACAAATTCGGTTGCTGGAGCCACATCAACTCAACTTTATGGGATTGATTACGATCTTGACGTGTTAGTACTGCAAAATCCACCCAATGATGGCACTCTCAGAACAATTGGCAATCTCGGTGTTAACTTTGCACCGATAAGCGGGTTCGACATCTTTACAAATAGACAAGGCACAAATACTGGCTATGCACTGTCTGGTTCAGTTCTTTACAAGATTAATCTATCTACTGGCATTGCAACTAAAATCGCCGATGTACCTAAAGGTAACTTCATTGGTTTAGCCGTTACATCTAAGTAGCCATCTCCAAGCTCGACTTTATCATTGGTTAAAAGCGTAAATGCATATGCTCTGCTCTTGATTGTTAAGATATTCAATCGAGAGCAAAGCAAATGCTTCAGAAACTCTCACGAACTCTTCATCAACACATTACGACCTATGCTTGAAGAGTTCGTGATGTATGTCTTCCACTGAGCTAAAGCTTCCTTAGCTCACCAAAAAGCAAATTATTTATAGATATTCCTGTCAAGGAAATTATCGACTCTGCTAAATTCCTCCTCCAGGACGCTTCACAAACACCCTTGGGAGGATGTGGCTACCTAGTAAATCAGTATCCAATATATCAGGAAGTAAGCGACATTCCCTAAGGAGACTGATTGGATGAATTTGCAGGCGATTTTGAAGTTATTCCAAGAGACATTCAAAGAATGGAGTGAGGATAAAGCCTCACGGTTAGCGGCGGCGTTAGCTTATTACACGATTTTTTCTATTGCACCGCTATTAATTATTGTAATTGCGATCGCAGGGGCAGTATTTGGAGAGGAAGCGGCGAGGGGGCAAATCGTTGGACAAATTCAAGGTTTAGTCGGCCCAGATGGCGCAGAATTTATCCAAACAGCCATTCAGAATGCTAATAAACCAAAAACAGGAGCGATCGCTTCCATTATTAGTGTTGTAGTTCTCCTAGTGGGTGCTACTGGTTTATTTACCGAGTTGCAAGATTCCCTCAACACGATTTGGGAAGTGAAACCGAAACCCGGACGCGGTGTAACTAACGTTATTCGCCTACGCGTTTTGTCCTTTGCAATGGTGATAGGTATTGGCTTTTTACTTTTAGTTTCTCTGGTAATTAGTACGGCGTTAGCAGCTTTAGTCACATATTTTAGCAACTTGATCCCAGGTGTTGATTTCCTCTGGCAATTTCTCAATTTCGTTATCTCTTTTGCTATCACTACAGTGCTGTTCGGACTTATTTTTAAAGTCCTACCAGATGTCGAAATTGGTTGGAGTGATGTTTTAATTGGAGCTATGCTCACCTCCTTTTTGTTTTCTATTGGTAGATTTTTGTTAGGACAATATTTAGGTAATGGCAGTTTTGGTTCAGCCTATGGTGCAGCCGGTTCACTGGTAGTAATCTTAGCTTGGGTTAACTATGCCGCGCAGATTCTTTTCTTCGGTGCGGAGTTTACCCAAGTTTATGCTAGAAGGTACGGTAGCGGCATAACCCCATCTAAACATGCCATACCTTTATCTGATAACAGGGAATATAATGGTAAGGCTCCAACGGGGCAATCGTCCACTAATAAAAAGCCCTCTTCTAACTTTATTAATCGCTTGTTACAGTCTTTCAAGAAGCCCAAGCGTTTAAAACAGAGAAGAAAAAATCAGCGATTTTAATTCCTGATTGTTAAGAATTTAGGTTTGTAAAAATGATAAATGTTGAAGTATTTAACTTCTAATAAAAGTTAGTCTTATGAAATAAGACCACAGATAAATAACCTGATACTGGATTTTTTCCAGAAGTCTATTGAGAAAGGAAGAAAATCAGTGGTAATGGAAAAATGGTTTTTTATCAATTGGCAGGCAATCTTTATTCCTAGCATCAGCATCTTTGAGTTAATTATCCGTGGTTCGCTAGTTTATTTAGCGCTGTTTTCAGTGTTACGCTTGCTTCCTAGCCGACAATTAGGAACACTAGGAATTACTGATTTACTCGTAGTTGTGCTATTTGCTGAAGCTGCCCAAAACGCTATGGCGAGTAATTATACATCGATTACTGAAGGCGCTATCCTGGTAGGAACTGTGATTTTTTGGAGTTACTTATTGAACTGGTTAGGCTATAAAATACCACAGTTCCAACGTTTTCTGAATCAGCCACCCCTACTATTGGTAAAAAATGGTCGAATGATTCAGCGTCATTTACAACGAGAGTTAATTACAGACGATGAGTTGATGAGCAAGTTACGCCAGCAAGGTGTGGAATTTTTAGCAGATGTGAAGTTTGCATATATGGAAGCTGACGGCAGGATTAGTATCATCACCTTTGACTCCAAAACTAGTTCCGTCCCTGAGCAAAAAGCAGTACTAAAAAGCGATCTACATTAATTAAACTGTAAAATATGACGGTTGTATTCTGTGCCGAACTGTGATTGAGCGTTATACTTTGCCCGAAATGGCTAATCTGTGGAGTGAAACCTATAAGCTAAAAACTTGGCTGCAAGTCGAAATTGCTGTTTGCGAGGCTCAAGCTGAACTGGGTTACATTCCATCTCAGGCGGTTGAGGAAATTAAGGCCAAGGCAGATTTTGACCCCGATAGGGTGCTGGAAATTGAGGCTGTAGTCCGCCACGACGTGATCGCTTTCTTGACAAATGTCAACGAGTATGTGGGTGATGCAGGACGCTACATTCACCTGGGTTTAACCAGTTCGGATGTTTTGGATACAGCTTTAGCACTGCAATTGGTTGCCAGCCTGGATATATTATTGCAACGTCTGGAAGATTTGATTCAGGTAATTCGCCAAAAAGCACGGGAACATCGTCATACAGTGATGGCTGGCCGATCGCATGGTATTCACGCTGAACCGATTACTTTTGGTTTCAAGCTAGCTGGGTGGTTAGCAGAAGTGTTGCGACACCAAGAACGTCTAAGAATACTCCGCCAAACGATCGCTGTGGGTAAGATTTCTGGTGCAGTGGGAACCTATGCGAATGTTGAACCGCGTGTAGAAGCGATCGCTTGCCAAAAACTTGGACTCAAACCCGATACGGCCTCAACACAAGTTATTTCCCGCGATCGCCACGCCGACTATGTGCAACAATTAGCTTTGGTTGCAGCATCCATCGAACGTTTTGCTGTAGAAATTCGCAATCTGCAAAAAACAGACGTTCTGGAAGTTGAAGAATTCTTCTCCAAAGGTCAAAAAGGTTCCTCGGCAATGCCACACAAGCGCAATCCCATCCGTTCAGAACGGCTGACGGGAATGGCGCGACTCGTCAGAAGCCATGCCGGTGCAGCTTTGGAAAACGTTGCTCTCTGGCATGAAAGGGATATTTCCCATAGTTCTGTAGAACGGGTAATTTTGCCAGATGCTTGCACTTTGACACATTTTATGTTAACAGAAATAACCGACTTGGTGAAGAACCTGTTGGTCTATCCTGAGAACATGAAACGAAATCTCAACTGTTACGGCGGCGTTGTGTTCAGCCAAAAAGTGCTACTGGCTTTAATAGACAAGGGAAGCAACCGAGAAGAAGCTTATGCGATCGTTCAAGAAAGCGCTCACACCGCTTGGAACAAGCCGGAAGGTAATTTCCAGGACTTAATTAGCAAAGACCCTCGCGTTACCCAAAAGTTGTCCCCAGCAGAACTAGAGGTATGTTTTGACCCCCAGCAGCATCTGAGGCATTTAGAAGAAGTTTACCAAAGGTTGGGTATTTAAGATTAATTTGCTTGTAGTGAGCGCTTAAGCGCTCACTACAAACCTGTTAGCCAACAAATACGCAAATTTTTTAAAATACCAAAAATCTTTAATGCTGAAGACTGTCAGTTTAGTGCTGGAATTTTTGCCAGATATGGGTAGTATAAATAACAAATATCTACTTGCTTATTAGTGCTTCGAGTGCCTTGATGATTGAAATCCTAGCCACACTTTCAGCCTCTGCGGCAGCAGGAATGAGAATAGGTACACCTCTGCTGATCATTGGATTATTGCAGGGTAGTAACTTGTGGTCGCAAGTTCCAATTTTATCTCACATTTCTCCACCAATATTATTAGGCTGCCTCACCAGTTGGTCGTTAATTGAATTATTAGCCTCAAAAAAGTTCCGGGGGCAAAGATTGCTACAACTAGTTCAGTTATTAATGTCTCCCGTCGTGGGAGCAATTATGGGGTTAGCAGTAGCTACAGCAACAGCAACGCCAGACTGGGTGATTGCCTTAATTGGAGGTTTGTTAGCTTTAGTACTCCAGTTAGTTCAAGTTGGTTGGTTCTATCGCTTGCGCGGATTACCGTTGTGGGCAGTCTTTCTTCAAGATACCTTATGTGTCGTTCTAGTACTTTTTGCCTTTGGCGCTCCCTGGCAAGGAGGATTAATTGCTTTAATACTGCTCTGGTTTGCAGTTCGTAGCGCGAAGCAGTGGTATGACTGGTATCACTAAACCCCAACGACACTCAGAATTGCAGGTTATTTAATCATGGTAAAATGTTGTTCGCTAGTCAAATCAGTAATTAACTCAATGAATGAATTATTGACTCGTATTACGCAAATTCCTGGTCAATGTGGGGGTCGTCCTTGCATCCGAGGTATGAGAATTAGAGTTAGTGATATTTTAGAAATGTTAGCCGAAAATGTCACCGTTAGCGAAATTTTAGAAGACTTTCCCGATTTAGAACTGGAAGATATTCAAGCTTGTCTTCTGTTTGCTGCACGACGGAGTGATTTTGTGCGGTTGACAGCATGAAGATTTGGATTGATGCACAGTTACCCCCGACATTGGCAAGTTGGGTAACAAATAGTTTTGCTATAGAAGCTTTGTCGTTAAGAGATATTGGTTTACGTGACGCTAAAGATACAGCACTTCCTCCTGCTATGAGGTACAGATACTTGGGATGCTATTAGGACATACAAACGATAATTCGATCAATTAGTGTACCTCATAACTTCGGGAAGTGCTGTATAGAAATTTTTGAGGCTGCAAGAATCGCCGATGTCATCATTATGACGAAAGATAGTGATTTCGTTGACTTGGTTTGTCGGCTAGGGATACCTCCTCAAATTCTTTGGTTGACTTGTGGAAATGTTACTAATCGTAATTTGCATCAACTTCTGACAATTACTTTGCCTAATGCGCTGGAACAATTACGTCAAGGAGAAATGATTGTGGAAATTAGCAATTCTCGGTAAAAAATAACAATATTTACCTTGATTCTATTTTATCTACAAGCGATGTCTGCGACGGGCTACGCCTACGCACTATTTCAGGCAACCCGCACTTACAGCAATTTGCAAAATTTTGAAACTCATAACTGATTACTTAGACAATAAAATGGATTTATCAGTTAGGAATTAAGAGTTAAATAACATACAATTTATCAAACAGAATTCAGGAGTCAGGAGTCAGAATTCAGCAATGTTTTCTGTG